>DASTKI010000227.1:0-14348 GCA_035716045.1 Ktedonobacterales bacterium | reverse complement strand
CGCCGCTCGAAGCTGATCCTCAGCGGGTCATGAAGCGCATCACACTAGGTCGAGAGGCGAGTGAGGATGGCGTTGACGGCTCTCGATATCGGGAGATAAGGACGATCCGCTCCAACGACGCGGAGCGCAAAGGCGGCAGTCGCCTGCCCGCATTTGACCGCGACCCCGCCAGCTTGCTAGAATGGAAGCGATGGCGCGGCGCCTTATACGTGTTGGGGTAGCGCGCAGTGCGCCAGCGCCACATGATGGAGAGGGCATACAACCATGAGCGAGCCGTCGCCGCCTCCCATCCGCATGGAGCGCTATTACCACCTCGAATCCGAGTACATCGCGGATGTCGCAAGCATGGAGGCGGCGGGCTGGCGCCTGGTCGCGGCGCAGCGGGCGCCTGACAACACCATCGTCGCGACGTACGCGTATGCGCTGACTCCTTCTCCACCGCCCATGAGCCCGCTCGGAACGCTCCCGCCGCCTTATGCGCTGGCTGCTCCCGCCCCGCAGCTGCGTTACATTCCCATCATTTTCGCCGCGGGCCTTGGACTCCCCATACTCGTCATCCTCCTTTGCGTCAGTGTATTGATCATGAACGCGACTTTTGGCGCGCTTGGCTCCCTGCCAGCCTGTATGACCGACTCAGCCTCCTGCGCGGCTTTCGGCGCTACCCAATCGCCGGCATGCGCCGCCACCCCTGCGATCACCGCCACTGAAACCAGCGCTGCCCGGCCAACCGCGACGACGTTCGCGGCAGACCTTACCGGAGCGACGCTGGGGGGCCCTCTTGACGCGTTCACCGCCCTCTTCGGCTGTGAGGCGCCGTCAGGGGCCTGGTATGATGTCAACTTCCACGGCCAGATCCTGTATGTCGAGATAGGATACAACCAGAGCGCCGATCTAACGGACGTACAGAGCAGCGACGGCCTCGATCGCGTCTCCAGCATCGCCGTTTACTGGTTTCACTCCCCACTCCCCAGCCTCGCTACCATGCGCGCCACCACGGCCCTCTTCTTCCCACCCCACAGCATTTCACACGGCGCCAACACCAAGGTCTCGCCCACGGAATATCTCTATCGCAGCGCGCCCCTGGCGGCTATGTTCGGCTCTGACGCATTCGTCAATGACGCCGGTGAGCCTGTCGCCCCTGGCACATTCTCTGAGGTGTGCGATGGCGCAAGCTGCACTCTCCAGATTGGAGACTGGAATGAGGGGGCATGAGGGGTGAGCGCGAGTCAAGCGGGGAATAGGCGCTTGCCGCCAAGGCGACACGAACTGCCCGTGAGGCCCATCACGGTGGGTCGAGGCGGGTGAGGGTGGCGTTGATGGCGTAGCGCAGGCTCTCAACGACGCCCTTGCCGCTCACGGCGACCGCCTCGAAGCTGGGGCCGCGGAAGGGGTTGAGGTACTGCTCCAGCACCGGCACGGGCAGGATGTCGGGCAGGTCGCGCTTGTTCCACTGCATGATGAGCGGGAAATCGCCTGGCCCCTTGCCCATCCGCCGAAGCTGCTCCGTCAGCTCCTTGAAGCTCTCGATGTTCTCCTGCAGCTTGACCGCCTGCGAGTCGGCGACGAAGACCACGCAATCCGCGCCGCGCAGCACCGAGAGCCGCGTCTGCTGATAGAGAACCTGGCCCGGCACGGTATAGAGCTGGAAGCGTACGCGGAAGCCATGCACCAACCCCAACTCCAGCGGCAGCAGGTCAAAGTAGAGTGTGCGCTCGGTCTCGGTGTCTATCGAAACCATCTCACCCACGTCATGCGGGTTGACGGTACGGTGGATATAGTGGAGGTTCGTCGTCTTGCCGCTCAAGCCAATGCCGTAATACACCACCTTACAGCTGATCTCGCGCTTGGCGATATTGATGAGCGACATCGTGCACTCCCATTCTTCAGACCAGCCCCATATCCAGCGCCGCGTCATCAGCGTCCCGTCTGGGGCGCGGCGCGTTCTGGCCCTCACGTGTAATGTGGCGTACCGTATTGTATCTCATGCGGCGCGTGATGGCCGAAAGGCGCCCCATCCGCTTTCGCGGGTCTGGCTGAGGCCGCGCCGCCCCCAGGCGCGGCATAGCCCATCCCGGCGACCAGGCGCCGCCACGCCGCGCCGCTCGTCTGGCATGGCAGGCGCGGACGCTGAGCGCCATGCGCTCAGCGCGCTGCCTCACGCTTATGGCGGCGCCCGCCTGGCTGGTCATGCGCGCGTTGACGGTGTCTTCCAGGGGCGCCATAATGCGCGATGAACTCTTTATGCGCACGGAGACTACACATGCGGCAGATAGACAGCCCAGCGGCCATGGAAACGCCGACCGCGCGCCAGCCGGCGCTGCGCCCCGCGCGAGTCGCCATCAGCGTCGTCATCCCGGTCTACAACGAGGAAGACAGCATCCAGCCGCTCTACGACGCGCTGACCGCGCAGCTCACCAGCATCGGCCAGCCCTATGAGCTGATCTTCGTGGATGACGGCAGCCACGACAACTCATTCGCCCGCCTCACCTCGCTGCATCAACACGACCCGCATGTGCGCGCCATCCGCTTCCGCCGCAACTTCGGCAAGACCCCGGCGCTGGTCGCGGGCTTCGGCGAGGCGCGCGGCGACGTCGTCTTCACCATGGACTGCGACCTCCAGGACGATCCCACCGAGATCCCGCTCTTCCTCGACCAGCTCGCCAATGGCTACGATCTCGTCTCCGGGTGGAAGTATCCCCGCCACGACCCGCCCACCAAGACCATTCCCTCCTTCTTCTTCAACCGCATGGTCTGGATGACGACCGGCGTCAAGCTGCACGACATCAACTGCGGCTTCAAGGCCTATCGCCGCGAGATCATCGAGGAGCTCAAGCTCTACGGCGAATTGCACCGCTTCATCCCCATCCTCGCCCACCAACGCGGCTTCAAGGTCACTGAGGTCAAGGTTCGCCACCACAAGCGCAAGTATGGCAAGTCGAAGTTCGGCGCCCGGCGCTTCATGCGCGGCCTCCTCGACCTGCTGATGGTGATCTTCCTGGTCTCCTATATGCGTACTCCCTTGCGGTTCTTTGGCTCGGTGGGGCTGCTGACGACTCTGGCCGGCATCGCCATAGACCTGTACATCGTGCTCGACCGCTACCTGCCGTTCGGCTCCGGCGAGCCGATTCACAATCGCCCGCTGCTCTTCGTCGGCATCATCCTGCTGATCTTCGGCATCAGCTTCATCCTGACGGGCCTGCAGAGCGAGATGATTCGCCACTTCGCCTATCGCCCGCAGGACGAGTACAGCGTCAGGCAGGTCCTGGAGTGAGCGACGTAAGCGACACACTGGATGACACGCTGAAGCGGCCGCGAGCGCGACCAAACCCCACGCCGCAGCCGCCCGCCGCGCCTCCATCCGCCGTTGGGCGGGTGATCGGGTTCGTGCGCGGCCACAAGCGCGCCGTCCAGGCCGTCGCCATGCTGGTGATCGCGGTGTTCGTCGGCCTGGCCGTCTGGAAGAGCTGGCGCAACCTCGAAGGCTACCAGTGGAACATCCAGTGGGGACTGCTGGCCGCTGGATTCCTCTTCCTCGTCACTCAAGAGCTCTCGTTCGCCTTGATCTGGCGCAGCATCCTGCGCCGCCTGGGCAGCCGCCTGGATGTCGTCTCCGCCGAGCGCATCTACCTCGGCGCCGAGTTCGTGCGCTACATCCCCGGCAACGTCTGGCACGTCATCACGCGCGTGCTCTGGGCGGAGCAGCGCGGAGTCCCCAAGCCGATCGGCTTCGCCAGCATGGTCGTCGAGCTGGCGACCAAGATCCTCTCCGCCGTGCTGGTCTTCGCGGTGACGCTGCTCTTCTGGCCCAACCTGAGCACGCTCACCGCCCAGACGCACATCCCGCAGCAGACGGCCATCATCGCTGGAGCGGTCGCGATACCACTGCTGCTGCTCGGCCTCTATCCGCCTCTGCTGCAAGGCGCGCTCAACACCGGCCTGCGGCTGCTCAAGCGCGAGCCAGCGCGCCTGACGCTCAGCTACCTCGATCTGCTCACCATCACCCTGCTCTGGTCGCTCAGTTGGGTCGTCGCGGGCGTCGGATTCTACCTGGTGACGCGCTCGATCGTCGCCACGCCGCTACCGCCGACCGCGCTGGCGCTGGCGATGGGCATCTACGCCATCGGCTGGGACATCGGCTTCCTCTCGTTCATCACGCCCAGCGGCATTGGCTTCCGTGAGCTGGCGATCGCTTTCCTGCTCGTCTGGGGCGGCATGACACTCGGCGGCGGCGCGCTGGCGATTGGCTTCGTCGTCGCCTTCATCTCGCGACTACTGGCGACGGGCTCGGAGCTGGTCTCCATCGGCCTCGCCTACCTGCTCTCAGGCCGGAAGCTGCCGCCGACCCCTGACGAAAGCGGCGACGCGTAATGTCCGCCAGCGACGCGAGACACGCGGACGAGAGCCGCGACGGCGAGGAGCAGGCCATTACCGCCAAGCGCCCCACCATACCTCGCGCCCGCGCGGCGTCCATCGTCCCCGACGCCCCCAACGCCCCCACCACGCCGCGCGAGTGGCTCGCGCGCCTGCTCGACCGCTACCCCGACCTGCCACCGTCGCTTGAGGGGCGCGGCGCGCGGATCGCGTTCTGGTTCGTGGTCGCCTGCGCCGCCGCCTACACCATCTTCTTCGCCGTCTACCTCTTCGCCACGCAGGACGCCTGGCTGACCCACGCCGAAGACATGGGCATCATGACCCAGGCGCTCTGGAATACGACCCACGGCGCGCCGCTGCATCAGACCATCTGCAACACGATCTCCGACACCAACTGCATCGGCGACGTCTCGCGCTTCGCGATCCACTTCGAGCCGCTCATGCTGCCGATCGCGCTGATCTATGCCATCGTCCCGAGCCCAAAGACGCTGCAATTGCTCCAGGCGGCGGTCGTGGCCAGCGGCGCGCTGCCCGCCTTCTGGCTGGCCAGCCGCCGGCTGCGCAGCGCGCTCGCGGGCGTCGCCTTCGCCCTGCTCTACCTGGCGTATCCGCCGCTCCAGGCCGCCGTGGTCTACGACTTCCACGCCGTCACGCTCACCGCCGCCTTCCTGATGTTCGCGCTCTACTTCATGATGACGCGCAACAACCTGGGACTCTTCATCGCCTGCCTGCTGGCGCTCGCCACAAAGGAAGAGATCCCGCTGGATGTGTTAATGATCGCCGCCAGCATCATGCTGCTCCAGCGCCGCTGGCGGACGGGCGGCGCGCTGGCTGGGCTGGCCGTTGGCTGGCTGGTGGTCGAGCTGCTCATCATGCGCGCGGCCAGCCCACTGGGCCACTCCCCCACCGCCTCACGCTATGCCCAGTTCGGCGCTTCACCGATTGAGGTGGCGCTGACGCTGCTGACCCACCCGATCATGATCGTGCGCCAGTACGTTCTCAGCGCGATCGGCGTCTACTATCTGCGTACGGTGCTCACGCCAGTGGGCTACCTCGCCATCCTCAGCCCGTGGGCGCTGGCGATGGCGGCCCCGGCGCTGGCGATCAACCTGCTGAGCAGCGATCCGACGATGCAGACCGGCGCCTATCAATACAATGCCGAAATCACGCCGTTTATCATCTTCGCGGCGATAGACGCGGTATGGTGGCTGAGTCTGGCTGGCGGCTGGCTGGCGCGGTGGCTGGCGCGCTTCACGCCCGCCCTCACCGCCGCTGGCGACACGCTGGCCGCCTGGGCGCGGCGCGCGGCTAGCTGGCCCTGGCCGCGTCTCGTCATGGCGGGGCTTACGGTGTTCGCCTTCGCCTTTGGCGCCCGTGGAGCGCGCGAGCACAGCCAAACGCCGCTGAGCGTCGTCTTCTCCTGGCCTCAGCAGACCGCGCACACCCGCCTGGGCGACCAGCTCGTCCATCTCATCCCACCCGACGCCAGCGTCTGCGCGCAGTCCGATCTGGTCCCTCATGTCAGCAACCGCCGGTTCGTCTATCTCTTCCCCTATCAGATGCTCAGCGCGGACTACATCTTCCTGGATGTGACCGCTTCCCTCTATCCGCAGACCGACCGTGACGCCTACGCCGAGCAGGCGCAGACGCTCCTGCGCAACCCGGCCTACCACGTCATCGCCGCCACGGACGGCTACTTGCTGCTCAAGCGCGGCGCGGGGCGCGCCCTGAACCCGTCCGACCCCTATGGTCTGCCGCCATCGTTCTACACCTTCGTCACGCGCGCCGGGACCCCGTCGCATACGCTCGACGCCCGCTTCGGCCCTTCACTGGAGTTGGTAGGCTACGACATCTCTCCAGCCGACACGATCTATGCGCAGAACCCCTTCTTGCGAGTGGTCACCTACTGGCGCGTCTCCACGCCGCTCTCCAGCCCCGTGTACCCAGAGATCAGCCTGGCCGGGCCTGGCGGGGCGACGCTCTCCACAACGACCAGCGCCGCGATGGAGTGGCTGCCGATGACACACTGGCTGCCCGGCGCGGTGTACCGGGTGGATAGCGGCCCGTTCCAGGTGTCCCATGCGTCCGCTGGACGCAATCTGGTGGGCGTGCGCGTCTTGGCGGGCGCTCCCGGCGACGCGCTGGCTCGGCCACTCACCGCCACCCTGGACCACGCGGCGAGCGGCCCAGTCTCGCTGGAGGACGACTCGACGCGCTTGATCCTGGCGATCGAGCAGATACGCTGAGGGCGCCTGTGGCATACGGATAGTCCACCCTGACCATACCGTGTGGTTGGCGTGATTGACGCGCGCCCCTCCCGTTTCTACAATTGAGCATACAGATAACAACCTGTGGGCGGTGTGAGCCGTCGGACGCGGGCAGAGACGGCGCGGGGGTGGGCGCCGTTGGAGGATTGTCGCCAGTGATGCCGCAAGAGGGAGCCCTGGTTGGGCAAACGCTGGATGGATACCGGCTGCGCAAGCTGCTGGGCGTCGGCGGCATGGCCGAAGTCTACCTCGCCGAAGAGCCTTCATTGCGCCGCGACGTCGCCGTGAAGGTGCTGCCCCGCATGCTGGCCACCGACCCCAACTACGTGGCGCGCTTTCGCGATGAGGCGCGCCACGTCGCCAACCTCAGCCATCCCAATATCGTGCCAGTCTACACCTTTGGCGAGGATCGCGGCCTGCTCTTCCTCGTCATGCCGCTGCTCAAGGAGTCGTTGCGCGACCGCATGGAGCGCGAGGGCCAGCTTGCGCCCAAAGACGCCGGCCGCGTCGCCTATGCGATCGCCTCGGCGCTGCATACCGCGCACCATTTCGGCATCGTCCATCGCGATGTGAAGCCCGAAAACATCCTGATGGACAGCGACAGCAAGCCGATGCTGACCGACTTCGGCATCGCGCGCGAGATCGCCGCCCTGCGCGAAGACGGCGCCGCGCGCACCCTGGCGGCCACCGGCCTGCCCGTCGGCACGCCGGAGTATATGGCGCCGGAGCAGCTACGCGGCCAGCCCGCGACGGCGCAGGTGGATATCTACGCATTGGGCGCCGTGCTCTACGAGATGCTGACGGCGCGGGTGCCGCACGACGCCTCCACCCCGTATGAGGTCGCCACCGCCGTGCTGCGCGACCCCATCACTCCGCCCTCGCGCCTCAACCCAACCGTCACTCCCGCCCTGGAGCGGGTCGTACTGGCGGCGATGGCGCGCGATCCAGCGAGCCGCTATCCCGACATGCGCGCCTTCGCGCTCGATCTGCGCGACGCCCTGACCGGCCGCAGCGCGAACACCAACTCCTTGCGCTGGACGCGTTTCATCCCTGCCGCACGCGGCGGCCCCTCCGCGCTGCCCTCGCGCCCCATGGAGCCAGAGGACGTCGCCAGCGTCATCGCTAGCGCCGGACGCGACACACCGCCAGCCGGAGCGACCGCCAAGCGCCCCACGTTCGCCGCGCTGGCTGGCGCAGGCGCAGGGGGCGGCGTCGCCGCGCTGCGCGGCCCGCTGGGCGCCAGCGGGCCGCTGGATGGCGGGCGGGGGCGCCCGCCGGTATCCGTCGCTTCCTCGCGCAGGCGGGGCGCCAGCGCTCTATCGCGGCCACTCCAAAGACTCCTCCTGAGCCTCTGGCCCGCTGGCCGGCGCCCCACGCCGCTTGCGCTCGCCGCGCTCTCCGCGGTCTTGCTCGTGGGCCTGGTCGGCATTAGCCTAACAACCGCCGCAGTCTCCGGGCTGTTCTCGACTGGTTTGGGACTCTTCTCTCCAAACAAGGGCGCCTCCACATCCGTCTACGTCGTCATTACCGCCACGCCCGGCCCAACCGCTACGCCCGAGCCGACCATCACACCTCGCCCGACCAACACACCTCACCCGACTTCCCCACATACGCTCGCTTTCACCGCGACGTCCGTTACGCTCACGCGACCCAGCCGGAAATCTACTTTATGTACGACCAGCACCCCGCTCATCATCCAGAACCTGGATTCGCGCTCGCTGACCTGGACGTGGGATTCCAGCTCGTTTTCGAAGGTCAGCTCCGCCCAATGGAAGCTGAGCTCATCCTCCTCATACACCTATTTCTTCAGTAAGAGCCCCAGCGCCACACTGAAGGGCTACAGCGGAGGGTCAACCATCCCTTCGAGCTCGCTCTGGCTCAGGTCCGCATGCGCCACTGGCACGTATTCTGTCACCTTCAAGGACTCGGTAGGCCGCTCATATACTCTCAAGATTGTCATCAACGGCTGAGCGGGAGCGCTTCGGCCTGGCACGCGCGTCGCATGACACCCCGCGACGAGGAGCAGTGGGCAGAGAGAGGATGAGCGCGTCGTATGGCCGATGAGAGCGCCTGGACCTTTCCAGCGGCGGGCCTGGAGAGCGCGGTCGTGATCGGTGTGGATCTCTTCGAGCGCGACCGGCTGCGGCAGAGCTATGCCCGTCGCGGCGAGCGCCTGCTGCGCCGTCTCTTCACGCCACTAGAGGTGGAGCAGGCGCGAGGCGACATCCTGCGGCTGGCCAGCCGCTTCGCCGCCAAAGAGGCCTGCGCCAAGGCGCTGGGCGCGGGCATCGGCAAGGTCATCTCGTGGCAGGACATCGAGATTGGCCGCCTGCCCACCGGCAAGCCCTCGCTTACCTTGCGGGGCGGCGCGCTCACCCGCGCCCGCGAGCTGGGGCTTACGGCGTTCGATATCAGCATCTCCGACACTGGGACACTGGTTATCGCTGTGGTCGCTGGCGTTCGCGGCTGACATCGCGTCGCGGCTGGACGCCATCGCCCACTGGCGCGGACGTCTCCGTTCGCCCCGGAGCGCCCACATGCGCGAGCCGCTGGTGCAGCCAGAGATAGCCGCCCGCCAGCGCGACGAGGATGATCACCGCCGGAACGGTGTAGGTCTCGATGAAATGGACGGCGAGCATGTAGTCTTCGCCCAGGATGTAGCCGACCGTCACCAGCGCCACGCACCAGAGCAGCGAGCCGATCGAGGTGGCGATGATGAAGGTGCGCAGCGGCAGGCGCAGCACACCGGCGGGGAACGATGCGACGGTGCGCACGAACGGCGTGATGCGCGCGATGCCGATGGCGAATCCGGTGGAGTTGGCGAGCCAGCGCTCCACCGCCTCCAGCCGCGCCTCGTTCAGCCGCAGGTAGCGCCCGACTCGCAGCACCGCCTTCCGCCCACCACGCGCCCCGATGAAATAGGCCGTCGTCGCGCCCAACAGGCTGCCCGCCGTCGCGACCACGACCAGCGCCACCAGCTCGCCAGGGGAGCCGCGCTGCTCGATCAGCGAGCCCAGTAGCAGCAGCACCAGCTCATTGGGCAGCGGCAGGCCGCAACTCTCGAAGGCTAGCCAGATGAAGGCGAACGCATACGTCACCACTGGCGGTACGGTCTCCAGGCCATGAATGAAGTCTTGCATGCTCGTCGTTATCCTGCCTCGATGGCGCCTGAGGCTTCAGCGCGCCATACGCCACATCGGCTCAGCGCGGATTGCCTGATACCACCTGTCTACGTCTCTACTGCGGCCAGTGTAGCAGACCAGGACCTCATCCGTCATTCGAGCAGGCTAGCCTAAACGGCGTAGCGCCCTCTCACGGCGCCGGTCCATCAGGCGCCGTCCGCAGCGCGCAGGGGCAACCCACGCAGCGCTTCTCGCGGCAGTGGCGCTCCCAGAGATGGTGTAGCCCCTGCTGCGCCAGCGCCCCGGCTGGCGCTCGCGGCAGTCCCAGCTGCGTCGCCATCACCCGCGTGATCTGGTTGGACGGCAGACCGGGAAAGCGCTCGATGGTCTCGACGAGCATTCCCCAGCGCGCGCTGTCGCCCGCGTCGCGCGCGTCGAGCAGCAGAAACGGCAGGGCGACGTTGATCGCGGTGATGCGCGCCCGCCCGCGCGAGACTATGCCCTTGCCCGGCGTCGCCAGCTCCTCCACCAGCGCGCGCCCGGCCCCCACCGCGCCCGCCCGCTCCGCGCCCATCGCCAGCGCGCCGCGCAGCGCGACCAGCGGCCCCGGCCCCAGCCAGCGCGCCCGCAGCGCCAGCAGCCCCGCGACACGTCGCCGCTCGACCGCGCCCAGCCGCGCAATCTCAGCCATAAGCGCATCCGGCTCCGCGCCGGACGCCAGCCGCTCGCCGCAGCGCCGCAGGGCGTCGCGGTCGCGCCCATAACCCAGCGCCTCGGCGGTGGCGATGAACAGCGCCCGGTCCGCGGACCCCCACAGTCCACCCGCGCCAGAGAGCGCCAGTCGCGCATGAGCGACCGCCAGCGCGGACGCCCGCTCGCGCAGACGCGCCCACCCCGCCCCTCGCAGGAGGGCGTCGCGCCTATCGCCTGATGGCAACGCCTCTCCCATTTGCGGAGCGCATGGCCATGGCGGCGCGGCCAGCGTCTCCAGGCCATCTGGGGAGGCTGATTGCGCCGCCAGCGCCACCAGCGGCGCGCGCCCGCCGCTGGCCAGCGGCGTCCCCGCGGCGTCGGCGCCCGCGCCCGCGCTCAGCGTGACGTGCAGCGCCACATGGTTGTAGCGTGGGTCCGTGGCGTGGCCGTGCGCGCGCCAGCCCGCCGGGCTGAGGTGCAGCTCGATGTCGCCCGTCACCCGCGCGCCATCGCCCGCCCGCAGCACCGCGTCGCGGAAGTCAGGCCCGGCGCCGCCGCCGGGCCGCCCCTGGTAGATCACCGTATAGGCGGCGCCATCCGCCGCGCGCAGCGTGCGCCCGCGCCACACGCCCGCGCCCCAGCGCGCGATCAGCTCCGCCTCGCGCGGTCCCGCCCGCGCCTCTGGCCGCCGCCCTGTCACCATGCCTGTCGCCTCCTCTCGCAAAACGTGATACGCTGCTCCGTGGCGAAATGGAAGCGGCCAGCGTGATCGAGCGCTCGGCATGCCCGTTCTACATGCTAGACATGCCTAGACATGCCCTGTACACCGCGGCGCCGGAACGGTGAGCGCGGCGGAGGTAAGACACCTGTGAGCCTGGCGCAGATTCCCGGCGCGGCGCCGCTGGATATCCTCGCGATCATCATCGTCGGCTACATCGCCGTGCGGCAGTTCCGCGAGAAGCGGATGCGGGTGAGCCGGCTGTGGGTCCTGCCCGCGCTGGCGCTGCTCTTCAGCTACACGGGCATCCAGGCCGATCTGTTCGATACGGCGTTCAGCCCAGCGATTATCGGCGCGGCCTTCATCATTGGCCTGCTCGTCGGCGGCCTGCGTGGCGCGGCGACCAAGCTAACGGTAGATGCCGCAAAACAGACCGTCACCGTCAAGGGGACGCTCGCCAGCGTCGCGCTCTGGCTGGCGCTGCTGGCGGCCAAAGGCGTGGCGGACTTCGTCCTGGCGGCGTCCGGCAGCGCCGATACCGTCGCGGGCGTCGCGGCGACGCTGGTGACCGCCGCGCTGCTGTCCTTCTCGCTGGGCGCGGTGATCGCCACCCGTGTGTACTACTATTGGCGCTACGCGCTCTCCGTCGCATAAGACTAAGCCGAGACGCCTGTGGCGCGGAGGCGCGGGTTGTTTGCCGCGGGGTGAGGCGAGGGAAACCCCATCCCGCGATACGCCGCGATGGCGCGGTCAAGATCGCCCGCCATTACCGGCAAGAACCATGTGCGCGGGCCATTCGCGAGAGGTAGTCTGTGAAAGAGACGCTCAACGAATTCAAGACGTTCATTCTGCGCGGCAACGTCGTTGATCTGGCCATCGCCGTGGTCGTCGGCGCGGCATTCAGCGGCATCGTCACGTCGCTGGTCAAGGACCTCATCACGCCTCTGCTCGCGGCGATTGGCGGCGCGCCCGACTTCGCGGCGATCTATTTCAAGGTCAACAACAGCAAGTTCCTGATCGGCGACTTCGTCAACTCCGTCGTCAGCTTCCTGATCATCGCGACGGTGATCTTCTTCCTGGTCGTCAAGCCGCTGAACTGGCTACTCACGCGCCGCAAGCAGGAGCTGCCGCCCAACCCAGCCACTCGCGAGTGCCCGTACTGCATCAGCGAGATCCCGATCAGGGCCACTCGCTGCGCCTACTGCACCGCCGAAGTGTCCGAAGCGGTCGCCGTTCCTGTATCATACATAGGCCGCAAGCCATGACAGAGCGCCCATCCCGCCACCCGCGTGAGATGGGCGCTCTTCGCGTTGGTGATCTGGAGCGGCCCGCGATCAGCCGTTCGCCAGGCGCAGGTAGATGAACCGCGCGATGCTCTCCACCGTGTCGAAATTCTCGGGTGTCAGGTCCGCCTCGTCCACTAAGACGCCGAACGTCTCCTCGATGAAGAGGGCGATCTCCAGTATGCCTGTCTGGTCTATCGCGCCGGTCTCCACCAGCGGCATGTCGTCGGCGAGCGGCGCGCCCGAGCCGTCGTAGAAGAAGCTCTGCGCGATGAACTCGCGAACCTGCTGACGGATGAGATTCAGGCCGCGCAGGCCTGTCGCGGATGTCTCCATGACGATTCAGCGCCTCCACACCACAGCGCTCCCGGCGCCCGCTCGACGCCCTGGGGATAGCTTCCACTATACCACTGGCGCCCGCTGTGTCCAGATATCCAGCCCGCGCTGCGCTCTCAGCCCGCGTCCAGCTCCGCGCGCAGCGCCCGCAACAGCGCTGGCTCCAAACCCTCGCGCAGCCTCATGCTGGCATAGCCCACCCAGGCTACTGGCGATTCGGTGTCCAGCGGCGCGCGCAGCCGCTCGCCCCATGGGTCGCAGGCCACCACCCCCGCCTCGCGCGCGATCAGCTCCGTACACAGGTCGTAGGGGTGCGCGCAGAGCGAGGCCGCCATGCCCCGCGCGGCGAACAATGGCCGCACGTCGGCCACGAAGCGGTCATGTCCCACCATCAGCTCGTAGAGCTGGCCGCCGGAGCTGATGTACTGGTCGTCGAAGACCTGCGGCGCTGACTCCGGCGGCGGCCCCATCACCTCATGGAAGAACGCTTCCTCGATCGCCGCCGTGCGCGTTTTGATGCCGGGAAAGTACTTGACGAACGAGCCGAAACCGCCCGCCAGGCTCGTCGCGCCGCTGGGCCGAGGCGTGAACCGCGTGACTGTCCCGTCGCGCAGGTCTAGCGTCTCACCGTGCGCGCCAGAGCCCGCCGCCGCCCACAGCGTATCGGCAAGCGCGGCCCGCGGCGTCGGCAGCTCCGCTTGCAGGGCCAGCGTGATGTCCGCCAGCGAGGGCCAGAATCCAGCGCGCGGCGCGGGCGCGATCCCGAACAGCGCCCACGCGCTGCGCTTGCCGTACATCAGCCCACGCGTGCCGTCCACCGGGTCCACGATTAGCGTGAACGCCAGCGTGTCCGGGGCGACGCCCGGCGGGAACGTCCGCTGGCCACCATCCAGCCCTTCGGCGATCAGCAGGAAAGGCTCCTCGCGCCCCCATTCCGCGCAAACCGCCAGCAGCGCCTCCTCGCCGTGCTCGTCCAGGCGGTAGACCAGATCGCCGCCACGCTCGCCCACCGTCTGCGCCAGCCGCTCGGCGCTCTCCGCTCGCAGCCCGGCCATCACCGCCGCGCGCAGCCGCGTGGCCGCTCTTCGCAGCCACTCCAGCCGCCGCGCCACCTCCGCCGGCAGCGCCCGCGCCGCCTCACCATCTGGCATGTCGCCCGCTCCTGTCTGCTATCAGTACCAGCAGCCATGATACACGAAGGCACACGCGCCGCGCCCGCTGACTCCTATGAATGGCGAATCACTCCTGCCCGCAATCCCACGCCACAACCGCACACCCGCGTGCCACGCGGCAGCCACTCGGCGCCGCGCCGCGCGTCCACTCTCGCTTGCCCCACGCCGCCCGATTCAGGTATGCTGACGCCAGCCGCCAGGCGTGGGTGGATGATGGCGCAACGGCGCGGCGTGTGGCGGCGATCTCAGGAGGAGGCGCGTCATGGATATGCTGGCTGATGATGGTGGCGCACTCGACTATGGCATGGCGATCCGCGAGGCTGGAACGGACGCCCCGCGCATCGAGCGGCTCTATCAGCAGGCGCGGCGAGCGGGCGCGGTGGAGC
>DASTKI010000226.1:0-13406 GCA_035716045.1 Ktedonobacterales bacterium | reverse complement strand
GCGCCGCGCGCTGGCCGATGAGACGCGCGGCCTCGGCGCGCGGCGGCTTGCCGTCACGGATGACGCGCTGTCCTACCTCGCCAGCCTGGCCAATGGCGACGCCCGCGCGGCGCTCAACGCGCTGGAGCTGGCCGCCAGCGTCGCGCAATCTCAAGCCGACGGTGGGGCGACGCTCGATTTGCCTACCGTCGAGGACGCCGTACAGCGGCGTGCGCTGCTCTACGACAAGGGTGGCGAGGAGCATTACAACCTGATCTCGGCGCTGCATAAGTCGCTGCGCGGGTCTGATCCTGACGCCGCTGTGTACTGGCTGGCGCGCATGCTGGAGGCGGGCGAGGACCCACTCTATGTGGCGCGGCGCATGGTGCGCTTCGCCACCGAAGATGTCGGGCTAGCCGACCCGCAGGCGCTGGCGGTCTGCATGGCGGCGCAGCAAGCGGTGCATTTCATCGGCATGCCGGAGGGCGCGCTGGCGCTGGCCGAAGCGGCGATCTACCTGGCCGCCGCGCCCAAGAGCAACGCGGTGTATACCGCCTATGGCGCCGCACGTGAAGATGTAATGGCCACGCGCAACGATCCTGTGCCGCTGCATCTGCGCAACGCGCCCACTCGCTTGATGGCCGAGCAGGACTACGGCAAAGGCTACATCTACGCCCATGACCAGTACCAGGGCGAGCCGGACCCCACCGATCCACTGCGCCCGCCGCCAGAGCGCCCGCAGGACTACCTCCCCGAGGCCTTGCGCGCCCGCGCCTACTACCGCCCCAGCGGCCAAGGCGCTGAGACCTCCATCCGCGCCTGGCTGCGCCGCCGCCGTGGCGAGTGAGCGGCCTCTCGCATAGGCTTGCGCCGCCGCCGGCTCGCGTGCGATACTGGTAGTGTTCTACATGCGCCCGTAGCTCAGTGGACAGAGCATCTGACTTCGGATCAGAGGGTCGGGGGTTCGAGCCCCTCCGGGCGCGCCACAAACCCACGTGGTTCTTCTACACTCCGGCCGCCTTCCGCATACGCGACTTCCCCCTCTGCACGCCCCCGCATCAAGTCATTCTAACCCAGCACGACTATCCCCCACATATCGTGCTCCTTCAACGCCGGGCCGCTCCAGGCGCCCGCTCGCTGGCCGTTGACGCGGACCTCGGGTTGAGCGGCTCATGAGGCATCGCCAGCCCCGAATATTTCAGGCATAAATGCGCTTCAACGCGACCTGCTTTAGCTTGTGTGTTTGGACCAAATGTGCGATAATGTTGGCAGGATTAGTAGGCCAATTCGCGTCACGCGCGCATGCGGCCATCAGCCAGTGACGGCAGACAGCGAGCAGGCTTCCCAATGTTCCAGTTTACCCAGTCGGTTCAGTTCGTCTCCGAGCCAGGCGAGCAAGGCGCCGACACGGCGCCCATGCGGGTCAGCAACCAGAAGATCGCCGAAGTGCTCTTCAATATCGCCACGCTGCTCGATATGCAGCAGGCGAATCCCTACCGCATCCTCGCGTATCGCTCAGCGGCGCGCAATGTGCTGGCCCAGCCAGAGCCAGTCGCGGGCACGATCGCGCGTGGCGAGCAACTGAACATCCCCGGCGTAGGCGAGCGCCTGCGGCGCAAGATCACCGAGCTCATCACCACCGGGCGCATGACCTTCTATGATGACCTCTGCGAGGCGTCACTGCCCGATGATGTGCGCGATCTGATGCGCGTGGCGCACGTTGGCCCGCGCACCGCTCTGCGCCTGAGTGGCCAGTTCGACATCCACAACGTGACTCAGTTGCTCGATGTGGCCACCAACCACAAGCTGCGTGGCGCCTATGGATTCGGCCCACGCAGTGAGGAGCGACTCGCTGAGGGCGCGCGCGCCTTGCTCGCCCATCAGCCGCACGCCGCATAATCAGGGCGCTTGCGTGTACGCTAAAGCGCCTGGCGCTGTATCCTCAGCGACGCCTTCTCCCCGAATGCGGCTGACCGCTTGTCGGCGGTGAGTCGCATAACGAACGCCCTCGCTCCCCAGAGGAAGCGAGGGCGTTCGTACATGTGTACATGTGGCGTCTCAACTGGCGCCGGTTCAGCCTGGTTTATGCGGGTGGTTGGTCGTCAGGCACTTCCTCGAAGGTGTACTCGTCCTGCGCGATGACCGTTCGGCGGCCCGTGCGCGGGTCTACCGCCTCGATGTTGCGCTGCACGGAGCCCGCGCCACCCGCTACGCCCGCATCGCCAGTGGACTGCACGGTGACATTGTCGCGCTCCTGGATGGTCACTGGCTCATCCTGGCGGCGGTTGCGCGCGAAGAGCAGCAGCAGGAGCAGCAGGAGCAGCAGGAGCAGCAAGCCGACCAGGCAGTACACCACGCTCCACGCGCCGCTCGGCGGCCATGTCGGCGGCCACGTCAGGCCCGCCGTGCCACCGCCCGATGTCGTCCCGCCGGTCCCGCTGGTCGTCGCGGTCGGCGCTGGGGTAGAGGTCGCGGTAGGGGTAGCGCCGTTGACGGTCAGCGTCGCCTGAGCGGAGAGTGTCGGCGTGCCGCCGCAGCTCCCATCCGGCGTCACGGCGGTCACTGTGTACTGCGTCGTCTGAGTGACAAAGGGCGCGTTGAACGTAACTGTAAATGAGCCGTTCGTGATCGGCGCCGAGCCGGCGCTCGTGGCGCAGCCGTTGGACCCTTGCGGGCCATAGCTCACCACCGCCGTCTGCGAGCCGCTGAGCAGGAAGTTCGAGCCGGTCACCGTCACTTGCGCGCCCGCCGCGACCGGCGAGGTCACCGTGATGCTGGGCGCGTTGGGCGAGGTGGCGGTGAAGGTGTTATCTGAGGGGTAGGTCGCCCCGCCAACCGTCACGCACACCTTGTATTCACCTGCCGGGGTGGAGGGCCAGCCAAACGACACATTCAAGCCGCCATTGGCGTCCGTCTTGCCCGTCGCCCCGGAGATCGTGGTGACTCCAGAGTCGCAGCCGCCAGAGCCATAGCCAATGGTGACATCCGAGTTTGACGGGAAGTTGCCTCCGGTCACCGTCACGCGCGTCCCCGCGGGGCCACTATCTGGCGCAACCTCAATCGCGTGATTGGCGCCGCCTGCCCGAACGGCGCCAGGGGCGGCGACCACGGCGAAGAGCGCCAGCAGCGGCGCGATGAGCAGCGCGCAGGTCAGCATGCGGATGAGTCCAGCGCCCGTCGCCCGCGCCTGAGCCGGCGGCCGCAAGGAAGCGTCATCCTTCTCGGTGGGTGTGCGCATGAGTCGCGGAGCCTCCTCAAACGTAGCGCGCACACGCGCGCGTGACTGCTTTCAGCGATCTGGTTGGCCAGGGATGCGCGGGATAAATTCGGGAGAACACCAGCCGAGTCTAGCATTGACCAGGCAGGCTGTCAACGCGCGCCAGCCGACGGGCTAGTACCCCTCACTTCCTCTAAACGAAGCAGCGGCCTGAATAGTATTGGCTGGCGCCGTGAACGGGCTGGTTGGATGGCCCACGCCGCCAGGTCCGGTAGAATTGCCGAGCGCCGGCATGGCAACGCGGTCAGTCAGTGGGCGAAGAAGCGCTGCGTGAAGGTCGCGATGAAGGTGATCTCGATCAGGAGTCCGGCGACCGCTTCGATGGCCGCCAAGACGGTCAGCGGGCTATGCAGTGTGACCGCGGCGCCTGGTGAGAAGCCACGCCCATGAAACGAGGTCAGGCTGAATATCACGGCGTCGAGCGGACCAAGGGCCGGCGAGACCGTCTGGCCGAGCGCGTAGTAGGCAGCCGCGAAGCCGCCAACGACCAGCAGATAGGTGAGCGCGCTGCGCAAGGGATGGTAGCCATAGCCCGCGACCAGATCTAGCATTGTGGAGCCTAGCCAGCGCAGCCATTGCCGTTTGCGACGTAGCACGACCGCCTGGAGCTTTTGCGCGCGGTAGGCGTAGCGATCGGCATCCTCATTCAATCCCTGCGCGCGCAGGCTTGTGGCGAGCTGGCGGTAGGCGCGCACGGCGGCGCTATAGCGGCGCAAAATGTCCGCCCGTGATCCGCGCAGCTTGCCCCGCGCCGTGCGCACGGCCCGCTGCTCTTCGCCCAACCGGGTGAGATGCTCCCAGTCCACGACGGCTAGATTCGTCCCGGACCAGCGAATATCCGCCATCCGCGCGGAGCCATACGTCTCGTCTTGCAGGCGCATCTCATTGAGGTTCGAGCGGTCATTGAACGACGCGCCACGCAGGTATGCGCCAGAGAGGTTCGCGCGCTTCAGCAGCACACCATCGCAGCGCGCGCCGTTGAGATCGGCGCCCATCAGCAGCGCGCCCTCCAGATTGGCGCCCTCCAGACCGCGCGCGGGCGAGGCAGGCCCGCTCTAGATGTGTGAAGCGCAGCTTCGCCCCGACCATGCTTGCCGCGGCGGCATGACTCAGGTCGCGCCCGTGGATATCGGCTTCATCCTGAGTCAGCCCGGCGCGCAGCGCCGCGAGCGGCAGACGGCTGAGGTCTACCTCCACCAGCTGAGCGCCGCGTAGGTCCAATCCTTCGCGCGCCGCCTGCTTAGGGTCGTCAGGGTCCACCGGACCGCGCATGCCGTCGCTCTCGTGTGTCGCCAGCAGCCACTCCACATCCGCCCGCGTCAGCGTGATATCCTTGAAGGGATACGCGCTCCGCGTGATATCCGCCGTGACGGCGCGCCGCTCCGCCAGATAGGTCCGCCGCGCTCCGTCTATCTCCGGCTCCGTCCGCCAGGGCATGCCCCGCGCCGCCCAGTACGCTCGCCACACCTCAGCGCGCGCGCCATCCACTGGCCGCGCCACGTCCACGTCACTCATGCCTGATCTCCCTCTTCGCCCATCACTTGCCGCCCCTATTCTATCCAATCGCGCGCCGATTCGCGCCCATTCGCGCCCCCAGTGGAACGGCTGGCCATTGTGAGCCGTACAATCATCTGATGGGGCGCGTGGCGCGGCTAGCCGTGGCTGGCGGGCGTCCCGTCCTCCGCTGTGAGTGGATGGGGATGGAGCCGTGGGTACCTTCACTGACTGGCGGCGGCGCAATAGTCTATGGCGAGGCTATCGGGTCGCGTCGCTGCTGCTTCGCACGCTGATTGTGATGAACCGCGAGCGTGTGCGTGTCGTTCACGCTCGCGAGCGCGGCGATTACGAGGCGCGACCGGACATCGAGGCGCTCAAGCGCGTGCTGCGCGACTTCCGTGAGACGGCGGTCGAGATGGGCGGTCTGCTCATCAAGCTGGGCCAGTTCTTTGGCGCGCGCGCCGACCTGCTGCCGCCCGACGCCTTGGCCGAGCTGGCCTCGCTGCAGGACGAGGTGCGCCCCGAGCCATTCCCGCTCATCGCTGAGGCGCTGGAGCGCGAATACGATGCGCCACTGAGCGAAGTCTTCGCCAGTGTGGACTCGGAGCCAGCCGGCTCCGCCTCACTCGGCCAGGTCCACTGCGCCGTCTTGCGCGACGGGCGCGTGGCCGCGCTCAAGATCCAGCGCCCTGGCATCGAGCGCATCGTACGGGTGGACCTCCAGGCGCTACGCCTGACGCTCACGGTTGTGCGCTGGATCGCGCCAGCCGCTGATCGGATCACCGACCTGCGCGCGCTCTACCGCGAGTTCAGCCGCACCGTCTTCGAGGAGTTGGATTACCAGCGCGAGGGACGCAACGCCGAGCAGTTCGCCCGCCTCTTCGCCAGTGATGACCGCATCGTCGTGCCGAAAGTCTACTGGGAGCGAACGACCCGCCGCGCGCTGGCGCTGGAGTGGGTTGACGGCATCAAGATCACCGATTTCGCGGGACTCGATGCGGCGGGGCTCGACCGCGCGGCGCTGGCGCGAAAGCTGGCTGATAGCTACTTCACCCAGGCGCTCGACTCTGGCTTTTTCCACGCCGATCCGCACCCTGGCAACATCATGGCGCAGCCGATCGCTGGCCAGCCCAGCCAGGCGCGGCTCGTCTTTGTTGACTTCGGTATGATGGGTACGATCACACCCCGTGCGCGTCGGGGCCTGCGCGCCTGCTTTGTCGGGGCGGTACAATCGGACGCCGCACTGCTGCTGGATGGCCTCGATCAGCTCGGCTTTATCGCTGAAGAGGCGAACCGCGACGCGCTGGAGCAGGTCATCGGCGCGCTGCTGACGCGCTTTACCGGCGTTCCGCTCTCACAGCTGGGGCAGGTTGGCCCACACGAGGCGCTGGAGGACATCGGTGATGTGCTCTACGATCAGCCATTTCGCCTGCCCGCGCAGTTTGCGTTCTTTGGGCGCGCGGTAGGCATGCTCTCAGGGCTGACCGCCGCGCTGACGCCCAACTTCAACTTCCTGGAGGTCGCCGCGCCACACGCCCAGAAGCTGATCTCGGAGTTCAGCGGCGGTGGCATCTTGGGGGTGCTCGGCGCGACGAGCTTCGAGAACCTGGCGCAGAACGTCCTGCGTGAGAGCCTCGCGATCACCCGCAGCCTGGCCCAGCTGCCAAGGCAAGTCAATCGCATCATCGAGAAGGCTGAAAGAGGTGATTTGCGCGTTATCATCGAGCCAGCCCCTGGCTTCGGTACCAGGCCCCTCCGGAGACGCGGCTCCTCTGGCGCAATGGAGACGCTCAATCAGCCTGTGCCGCTCTGGGCGCTGCTGAGCATGGCTGGTTTCGCGGTCACAGGAGCGCTCGTTACCTTTATCCGCCGACGCCGCCCCGCGCGCTACCGCAACGCTCGCTCGCGCAACCATCGCTCCGCGTAATCCACCGCCGCGCGCTGCGAGAACAGTCGCGCCTCGCCTGTCCCAACCAGCCCGACCCGCACGGCGTCAGTCGCCTCGAAGTCCGCGCCGATCTCAACGAACGGCTCATCGTTCCAGTCCACGTCGCGGAACCATTTCCACACGCGCTGGCCATGCTCCAGAACTGCCGCGCCCGTCTCGCGCCATGGACTGACCCCCGCGCGATACTCACCCAGGTGGAACGAGGTGTTGTTGGCGAAGCCCGCGCCCAGCAGCAGGACCCAGCCATCGCATTCGTAGATCCGCGCCAGGGGCGAGTCATCGCCCAGCGCGCCCTCCAGTGGCTGACCAGCAATGATCGCCTCCGCATCGCGACCCCAGGCCGCGAAGGACGTCTGCGGGTGGTCGCCGCGCACAGTCCCAGGCCAGCGGCGGAAGGTCTCCGCGATGCGACCTATCATGCGGGTGGGCGTGATCGCTGGCTCGAAGGCAGGCGTATGCGCGCGGATGACCGGCCACCACGCCTCCGGGACCGGCGGATTGCCCCACATCGCGGGGTCAGAGTTGTCGCCGGTGAACGCGGGCATGACGAGGGTTCCTTCTGAAGTCACCAGATCCATCAGCGCCTGAATCACCGCCACTGGCCCGCCCGCGACCCAGCCCAGCGCGCTCAGTGATGAATGGACCAGCAGTGTCATCCCTTGCTCTACGCCCAGCGCATGCAGGTCCGCCGCCAGCGACTCGCGCGTGCCAGGCATATTCGCACGCGCGACAGCCGCCGCCTCACGCTGAATCGGGTCGCGTTCGCTCATGATCGCCAACTCCTGAAGCGGACGAGCCGCGTTGTGGCCTAGTGCGCCGCGCTACGCGCGTTCCCGATCCCTATCCAGAGATAGAGGCGCACGCGCCGCAGAATCGAGCCGCCGATAGATGCGCGCCGCCCGCCGGTCTCATACGATGGCCTCAGCCATCATACGGTGATGATGGCATGAAGGGAGCGCTCCATGCAAGCGAGTAATCCGACGGCGCGGCGACAGGTAGGCCCTATTGTGACCCTGCTCCTGCTCGCGCCGATCATCGTCGAATTCCTGTTCGGCTCTACGCATCTCTCGATGTTCTATCTCATCCTGCCACAGATCGGCGTCTACGGCTGTGGCGCGCTCATCATCCGAGACCTGGCTCGGCGGCGCGGCAATGGGTGGGGCGCTATTCTGCTCATGGGTATCGCCTTCGCGGTCGCCCTGGAGTGCCTGATCTTGCAGACCGCGCTGGCTCCGCTATTCGTCGCCATGGATCCGCGCCACATCTACGGGCGGGCGCTCGGGGTGAACTGGATCTACCTGCTCTACTCGATCGGTTATGAGAGCGTCTGGGCCATCGTTCTGCCCATCCAGGTGACCGAGCTGCTATTTTCCGACCGGCGCGACGAACCGTGGCTCGGCCGCTGGGGGCTGATAGCCGCCTCGGCTGTATTCCTTCTCTCGTCCGTCGCCACCTGGTATCTGTGGGGACAGGCCGTCCACAAGTTCGTTCCAGGCCCGGGCTATCAGGCGCCTGCGCTGACAGTCGGGCTGGCGCTGCTGGGCGCGGTGGCGCTCTTCGCCATTGCTCTCGGCCTTCGGCGCGCTTCCGGCGCGCGTCCCTCAGGAGCGCGTCGCGCGCCTCGACCGTGGCTGGTGAGGCTGGCGGCCTTCTGGCTGGCCTTGTTCTGGTTCGTGCTGGTGGTCTTCGCGGTTGGCGTCGCGCCCGCCGTTCCGGCGGTCGTCCCCGCGGCGGTTGGGCTCCTGCTGGCGGCGCTCGCGTCCGGCGCGGTTGGGCGCTGGTCGTCCCGCTCCGCCTGGGGCGACGCGCACCGCCTGGCCCTCGTTTCCGGCGCGCTGCTCGCCAGCATGCTGGCTGGGCTCCTGGTTTCTGGTATCTCGCTGCCCATTGACTGGATTGGCAAGCTCGCGCTCGATGGTCTGGCGATTGTGGGGCTGATCTGGATGGCATGGAGGGTTCGTCGCAAGCCGGCTCAGCCTGTTTCTGACGTATCTGATCCGCGTTTGACAGCCCCCGCGCCGTGACCTACCTTAAGCATGGACGAGGGGAACGCTGGCGGATTCTCATCATGCGCCAAATCGGCGCATGACGAGAGGGTAGGGCTAGCGCGACCGGCCAGCCAGTGGGAGGCGTCAGAGCAACGCCATGAGCTCGAATGTCCGCGGTCTGCTATCGTTGGTGACGCTAGCCTTGATCGCGCTCTATGGGTGGACCCTACGGCCAGGCCCGCTGGCGTGGGGCGCGCTGGTCGCGTTAGGTCTGATGTACCTGTGCGCGGTCTGGGCGCGCGAGAACTGGTGGACGGGCGCAACGTACGCGGTCTTTACCGGGCTGGCGATCGCGCTCGCGGGCGCCATCTCGCTGGCCAGTGGCTCCGCGTACGCAAGCGCGCTTCTCATTCCCCCGATCATGCTCCTTGCCAGAGAGCAGCGGCGTGAGCTGCGCGCGGTCGCGCTACTGCTCGCGGTCATGACAATGGCGGCGATGCTTGGCCTGACGCGCTTCTCGCCGCTCGCGTTCTCGCTGCTACCCGGCGCGCTCACCCTGTACGTCTCCATACGCGCCATCAACATCTACAAAGAGGCGCATCGGGTCAGCCAGCGCCATCTGGAGGCTCTCGACGCGGCCCATGAGGAGCTGCGGCAAGCGCATGCAGAGCTGCAAGAGGCGAGCGCCCTTTCGATGCGGTATGCCGCCCTCACAGAGCGCGCCCGCATGGCGCGCGAGATGCACGACGGCCTGGGCCACCAGCTCACCTCACTCATTGTGCAGCTCCAGGCGCTCCAGGTTATGCTGGCGAACGAGCCGGAACGCGCGGCAGGCGAGATACAGGCCATCCTTCGGGTCGCGCGCGAGGCGATGGCCGAGATACGTCATGCCGTCGGCGAGTGGCGGGAGGATGAGAGCGGATTAGGTCTGGTGGCGCTGCAAGGCCTGGTCTCGCAGACTGCCGCCCGGTCGCGTCTCGCCCTTGAGTTCCAGACCCATGGCGTTATCTCGGAGTGGCCCGTGGCGACGAGCGTAGCGCTCTATCGCATCCTGCAGGAGGCGCTGACGAACATCATGCGCCATGCGGATGCGACCTCAGCCGCTGTGACGCTGGAGGAGCGCGACCGCCGCGTCATCCTGGCAGTCGCTGATGATGGCGGCTATACCGCCGACTCCGGCCTTACGCCTGGCTTCGGCGTTAGGGGCATCATGGAGCGCTGCGAGGCTCTGGGCGGATCGTACACGCTCTCGCAGGCCTTTCCGCACGGCCTGTTCCTGCGTGTCACCCTCCCGCTTGACGCGACCGGCGCCAGCGGCGCGCCACAGGAGCGTGCCTTGCCAGCGGCAGGACGCGCGGCCGCGGTCAGCCACCCATGAGGTCAGGAGATGGCGAGGTGGAGACGCCCATTCGTATTGTGCTTGCCGAAGATCAGCCGATCATTCGCCAGGGGTTGCGCTATATCCTCGACACTCAGCCGGACATGGCGGTTGTTGGCGAGGCGGCGGATGGCGACGAGGCACTGCGAGTGGCCAGGCAAACGGCTCCCGACCTGGTCCTGATGGACATCCGCATGCCCGTGCGCGACGGGATCGCGGCGACCCGCGATATCCTGGCGGCGCTCCCCGGTACGAAAGTCGTCCTGCTCACGACCTTTGATATCCAGGAGTACGTCGTTGACGGCATCCGGGCGGGCGCTGTCGGCTACCTGCTGAAGGATGCGGAGACTGGCGCGCTGCTGGAGGGGATCCGCATGGCCCATCAGGGCGGAGTCGTCTATCGGAGCGCGGCGTCCGCGGGCGCGCTCGCCCAGGCCATCCACGCCATCACACCCGGTTTATCGCCGCTCGACCAGCAGGCGCCCCTGATCGAGCCACTGACGCAGCGCGAGCAGGAGGTCCTGCAGCAGATGGCTTTCGGGCGTCGCAACGCGGAAATTGCGGATCTCCTGTGTATCACCGAGGGCACGGTCAAGACGCACGTACATAGCATCCTGCGGAAATTCGGCGTAGACGACCGGACACAGGCGGTCGTCATGGCGCTCCGGCAGCGCATTGTCCAATAGTCCACGCGTCCGGAGCGCCCACGCATCGGCCAGCGCAGGACAGGGACCCTCCCGCGTTCACCCCTCGCGCGGGATGATGGGCAGGATCAGCGCCGAGGGCCGTGCGGCGTCGTGGTGGATGGTCTGCGCCGCTACCGCCATCTCGCTTGTCATCCCCAGCGGGGCGCCGGTGTTCAGGTTGCGGTCGAACTTCGGGAAGGCGGCGGAGCTGATCTGCAAGGCGACGCGGTGGCCGGCGCGGAAGACGTGCGCTGTGTTCCAAGAGTCGATCTCATAGCGATAGGTCGTCCCCGGCTCGATCAGCGACGGGCGGTCCATCCCCTCGCGGAAGCGCGCGCGGACCATGCCGTCACAGAGCCGCTGGCTGAAGCCGCTCGGCCACACATCCAGCAGCATCGCCATGAAGTCGGTATCCGGCGCTGACGAGGCGGCGTAGAGCTCGACCCTGATCGGCCCTGTCACCTCCAGGTCTGCCGCCAGAGGCTCCGTTTGGTAGACCAGCACATCGTCGCGGCGCTGTACGGCGGCGTAGTCGTCTGGCCCACCGATCTGCGATGAGATGGCCTCGGTGATGAATGGCGTCGGGCGCGCGGGGTCGTAGCGGTATGTGTCGGCTGGCGCGGTCGCATCTGGCGCATCCGTGGAGAGCGCGCCATCGCCGAAGCGGCTGTTGGCCCGCCCGCCGCTGCGCAGGTGGTAGCGCGTCCACCGCGTGCGCGCCAGCGGCCACTCGCGCTCGTCGCGCCAGACGTTCTCGCCCATGATGAAAATGCGCGCGGGCGTGACCGGCTGTTCCGTCCCGATGCCCTTCAGCCAGCGGTCGAACCAGGCCAGCTGTTCGCCGCGTAGGTCAATGATCGCCGCCGCGCCGAAGTCTACCTCGCCTAGCTTCGAGTCGCGGTTGACAGCATGGCCCCATGGCCCCATCAGCAGGCGCTGCGCGGCGCGGGCCTCGGCTGTGGGCGCGTGGGTCGTCATGCCGGCGAAATTGAGTGGTGTGCCGATCTGCTCGTCGTCATACCAGCCGGAGATGTGCAGCGTTGGCACGGTCAGTTGGCCGAACTTGTCCTGGTAGTTGATGCGCCGCCAGTAGTCATCCAGCGCGGCGTGGCTGATCTCCTCGCGCCACTCGCGCATCTCGCTGCGCCCGGCGACCTCGTCCATCGTCAGCAGCGGCAGGTGATCGTAGACCTTTTCCCAGTCCACCGCCTCCATCAACTGGACCTGCCGGCCGCTAGTATAGTGCAGCCAGCAGAGATGCATCGGGCTGGGCAGGCCGGTCGGCGTCTCGACGAATGGGTCGGACGGCGGCACGAGGACGACCATCGCCTTCAGATGTGGCGGCTGCTCAACTGCCGCCAGCCACTGGATGCGCCCCAGGTACGAGCCGCCGAGGGTTCCGACCGCGCCATCGCACCACGGCTGGGCGGCGGCCCACTCGATACTGTCGTAGCCATCGCGCCCCTCGTTCATGTAGGGGACGAACACGCCGTCCGAATCGCCGCGCCCGCGCACATCCATCGCCACAAAGACGTAGCCCCGCTCGGCGAACCAGCGCGCCTGGCTGAGCAGGTTCAGGTTGGCCTTTTGGTAGGGCGTGCGCGTCAGAATCGCTGGCCAGCGCCGCCCGCTTTCGCCGCTGACCGGGTCGGGCAGATACACATCGGCGGAGAGCGTCTCTCCATCGCGCATCTCTACACGTTGGTCGAACATGATGCGAGTTGGGTAGAGCGGTTTGGGCGTTGGCGTCATGCGTGGGGTACCTCATCTGATGCGGGAGCGGCGGAAGATAGCGACGCGCCGCCCTGAGACCTGATGGCTTCAGGGCGGCGCGCCTCATGCAGGGTTCATGCGAGCGTCTGGCTCTACGCGAGCGGTCCGCCCGCGAGACCCTCGGCGAAACCGCCGACGAGCGGCAGCTTGGTGGCCTTGCCCGTGAAGCCAGAGATCATGCCCCAGATCCAGAACGCGAAGACCACGAGGCCGACGATACCAAGTACGCAGCCGATGACCGCTGAGATTCCCAACGCTCCGAGCGCCGCGCTCGACGAGTCGGTGGCGCTAGCGCCAACGGTGAACATAGCGCTGACTATGAAGTTGATCACACCCAGCACGTACGCCACGACGCTGAGAGACATCGCTTGCGCGGCGTGGAACTTGGCGAAGCGGTTCTTTTCGATCGCAAACAGCACGATCTGGCCGATGAAACCGACGAATGGCACAATCGCGATCAGATACGCCAGGCCCGACATGACGTCAGCGCCCAGACTGCCGAGCGATGATGTACCCCACTGGCCGCTGGTCGTGGTACTCGGCTGGTACTGCGGCGGCTGGTCCATGACCGTGTTCCTTTCTTCCGCGAGGCGCTTTCCCTCGCGGTGAGGCCTCCATCGAGCGGAGCGCACGTCGTCCCGCGATGGAGGCGCGCTGCGCCGGAAGTTGGCGCGCCAGGGAATGAAACAGGAATGATGTCGGAGACACCGTTCGGCCTAAGGGTACTCAGGAGCGGGCCGCTTGTCTACTGGTAATAGTACACATTTTTGCGTAGCCAGCTATTCTCCTGCCTGCCTGAGACAATTAGGCCGCCCTATTCATGCGCGCAGCGAGAGCGGGCCAGCCTGGATCGCTCAATCCAGGCTGGCCCGCTCTGATC
>DASTKI010000225.1:0-2927 GCA_035716045.1 Ktedonobacterales bacterium | reverse complement strand
TTCAAGTACAACGGTTACTATATTCATGATGCGCCCTGGCGAGAGACATTTGGCTATGGCACGAATTATCCGCACACCGAGCCTGATGGGACAACCGCGACGGGCAGCCACGGCTGTGTAAATGTGGCAACCGGGCCGATGTCGTGGCTCTATAGCTGGGCGCGCGATGGCGCGACGGTCGTCATTTATGGCTATGCCGCCACCGGACCCGCGCCGACACCCACGCCAACGAAGACGCCCGCTCCGACGGCAACGGATACACCCGTGCCTCCGCCAGCGCCAACCGACACGCCAACGCCGTAGAATCCAGAGACACCTCACCCCCGACCCCTCTCCTATGAGGAGAGGGGAGGAAGATGGAGAGGCAGCGGCAGAGGCAAATGCCATGGGGTGGCAAATAGCTTCAGTTGAGGCTGGCGCGCACATCGCGTAGCTCTGCTATGCGCCGACGCAGCCGACCAACCTCCGGCGCAGCGGGGGCGCGTTCGGCGTAGGTGGCGATATCGGCGGCGGCAAGGAGCGGCTCGCCCAGCGCCAGCCGTAGCAACCCGCGGTCACGTATCTCTTCGGGCATATCGGGTCGCAGCAGCACCAACCGTTCCACCACTTCGAGCGCGAGTCGGCTCTCGCCGCGGTGCAGATAAATCACCTTGAGATTGTTTAGCATGCGCGTGAGGATGGCGCGCGCGCCCAGGGGAGCGCTCCAGCGCGGATCGAAGTAGGGGAGTGCGCCGGTCGCGCCCATCAGCTCGGTGATGAAGGTGCGGCACTCGCTGGCGTCGAGTATCTTGCCGCCATGAAAGGCGTCCAGGTAGAGATCGCCGCCCTCTTCGCGTGGCAGCGGCCATTTGACCATGAAGTGCGACGGCAGGCCAACGCCCCGCAGCGGAATGCCCAGGCGGCGCGCGACCTCCAGATAGATGACCGAGAGCGTGATTGGCAGGCCAACGCCCCGGTCGAGCGTTTCGTGCAGATAGGTATTGCGCGGATCATAGTAGTCTTCGGTGTTGCCAGAAAGCCCTTCGTGGTCCGCCAGTCTTTCGCGCATCGTCTCCAGCACACGGGTCGCCACGGTTCGCTCGCGTAGCGCCCGGCTGGAACGCCGCAGTCCATTCGCGGTTGCGCCAAGCGCCTCGCGCACGACTGTTGTCAGCGCGTCCAGCCGCCGCTGGTAGTGGGCGGCGTTCAGATCGGCATAGGCGATGTCAGCCATCATCAGCGCGCCCTGCGCCAGATCAAGCTGGGCGTCGGGACGGGCGGCGAATGCGGCGAAGCGCAGCAGCGGCGCGAAGGGTGTGGCATCCATGGGCAAGCTCATCTCATTGCGAAAACGACCGGATATTTCGCTCTTCCTGTATGGTATACGCTGATTCGCGCGGGCGAGTATGAACTAGGTTACAGATGCCGCGCCCGGCTCATAACCGATGCCGCCGTATCAGCGATGGGTGAGTTGCACGAGCGCGATGATGGCAAAGACGATGGCGAACAGACCGCCCAGCGCCAGCAGCGCGAGATAGATGCCACGGGTGCGCGCCATGTAGCGCCGATAGTAGGCGTCGGATGCCGTGGCAGGCTCGCGCAAGCGTTGGCGTTCGGTCGTGGTCAGCTCCGTCATCTCGGCCAGCCGCGTCGAGAGCGCCTGCTGTTCCAGCGCGAAATGGTCGTCGCGGGCGCGCAGCAGAAACGCGATGACGAACGCGATATAGCCGCTATACAGGATGGCCGCCAGCAGCGCCAGCAGCGGCGAGATGGCGGGCTGGATCAGGCCAACGATGACCACCGCCGCCAATACCCCGACCGTCCGGTAGACGTTATCCACCACATCGCTCGTGAGATCGCTAACTGCCTTGCGCATTGTTTCGGCGTAGTCCGCCACGGCATTCTGCGCGGTCTGGCGCGCCGCGAAGTAGCGGTCTGTCTGGCCGCGCACAAAGAGCGTGAAGTTGGCCTTGGCCGCCTCCATCGCATCCACCGCCGCCCGCGCCACCTCGGCCAGCGAGATCACGTGGCCTGGCGGTAGCTCGCGCGCCAGACATTCGCGCGCGATGATGAGTGTATCGATTGTGCCACGTCGCGTGGCCCAGTCCGCCAGCCGCGCCAGCGCCTCTCCTGCCGCCGATGGAAGCGCGTCATCGCCCGTCGCGGGAAGCGTACAGGTCGCGGGGCGCACCCCGGCGAATCGGAGCGACAGCCCGTCGGCCAATCGGCCCTGCACGACGCTGGCGAGTGTGGTGGCGGCCAGTTCCGCCCGCAGGAGCGCCAGCCGCGCCGCTGTCGCCTCCAGGCCGGGTGCGCGGGCAACCAGGCGCAGCATCTCCGCTGTCACGCTATGGGGCGCGTCGGGCCAGCCACCCTCCTCGGCGAGCAAGCGCCGCGATGCCTGCGCGCGGCTGACGAACTGGCGGAACGCGGCGGGTGAGACTGCCAGCCAATCGGGCGTGTGGGGACTCGCCGCTCCTACACATTCGAGTGCGGCGCCTGCCAGGTACCCCGGCGCGTCGCAGAGCAGCACAGCGGTCCGGCCATCTGCGCGCATCAGCCCCGACTGCTCCAGATAAGAGATCGAGGCGAGGCCGATGAGCTGGTTCCAGGCGGCGGCGGTATAGAAGACCGCGACCATTGCCGGAGCGGCGACGCCTGGGCGTTCCATCATGATAGCTTGTGCCAGCGCCAGCGCACGGGCCTTGCCGACGGAGAGCCGCGCCTCGACGCTGATGGCGTCCCCCTGCGTCTCCGCCGCCGAGTGCGCCGCCGCCTGAAACGCCTGTAGCGCGCCAGCGGGATCGGCATTCGCGCGCAGAAAGGCCGCCACGGCGGGCATATCGGGGTCCAGCCCATCCAGCCGGAGATCGAGGGCGAGGTCGTCGGCAAGCGCGGCGAACCACCGCTGCGCCCGCGCGCCATCGCACTGGGCAAGCTGCGCGACA
>DASTKI010000224.1:0-24759 GCA_035716045.1 Ktedonobacterales bacterium | reverse complement strand
TCCGCCTATCTGGTTGGCTCGCGGGCGGCGGGCGAAGCCGTGCTGATTGACCCGCTGCGCGATATCGAGCAGTATCTCGCCCGCGCGGAGGAGCTGGGGCTGCGCGTGACCAGCGCGCTCGAGACGCACATCCACAACGATTTCGTCTCCGGGGCGCGCGAGGCGGTCCAGGCCGTTGGCGCGCGGCTCGGCGCGAGCGCGCGGGCGGGGCTGGAGTATCCCTACACGCCGCTGAGCGATGGCGATACGGTGGAGGCCGGACTGTGGCGGCTGCGGGTGGTGGCGACGCCGGGGCATACGCCGGAGCACGTCAGCTATCTGCTCAGCAGCAAGGGTGGGACGCCTGAGGCGCTCTTCTCGGGCGGCAGCCTGATGGTGGGCTCCATCGCGCGGCCCGACCTGCTCGGCCCCAGCCATACGCCCGCGATGGCCCGCGCCGCCTGGGAGACGTTGCGCGAGCGCCTGCTCGTCCTGCCGGATGAGGTGACCGTCTACCCGACCCACGGCGGCGGCAGCTTCTGCGCCGCCGGGCAGAGCGACGAGCGCGTGACGAGCATCGGCCACGAGCGGCGCCATAATCCCCTGGCGCAGGCCCAGACCTACCGCCAGTTCCTCAGCCGCTACCTGGGGCCGCTCGGCTCATATCCCGCCTACTACCAGTACATGCGAGCGGGCAACCGGCGCGGCTATCCGCTGCTGGGCCGCTCGGCGCCGCCCCTGAGGCCACTCACCCCGCAAGCGGTCGAGGCCGCGCTGGCGTCCGGCGCGACACTCGTGGATGTTCGACGTTTCACGGACTACGACACCGGACATATCCCCAACAGCCTGACGGCAGGGATGGATGGGCCGCTTTCGGCCTGGGTTGGCTGGGTCCTGCCGCCGGACGCGCCGATCATCCTGCTTGGCGCTTCCACTGAAGATGAGCGCGAGGCGCAGATCGAACTCCTGCGCATCGGCTTCGACAACATCCTCGGCGCGCTGGAGGGCGGCATAGCGGCATGGATGGCGAGCGGGCGGCAGACGCGGCAGACGCGGCCGATCACGATGGCGCAGGTCGCGAGCGCGATGGAGCGCAGCGAGACGCTGGAGGTGGTGGACAGCCGCGAGCCGGGCGAGTGGGCGGACGGCCACGTGCCGAGCGCGGTACTGGCGCCAGCGAACCAGATTCCCCACCTGGCGGAGACGTTCCCGCGCGACATTCCCCTGGCCGTCCACTGCGAGCACGGCTACCGGTCAGCTATCGCCGCGAGCCTGCTGGAGCGCGCGGGCCTCGACGATCTCCTGCACGTCACCGACGGCTATGCTGAATGGCGGGGGGTGTGGAAATAGTATGCGCCACCCTATGAAGCGCTCGATGTCCGCCATACCCCTCTCCTGAATCAGAGGAGGGGGGAGTCAACGGGGGTAGGAGTGGTGGGCCGGTCAAGGCTCTACGATGTTGAACATGAGCTCGAAGGTGTCGAGCAGGGCGAGCAGTTGGGTGAGCTTGCCGGTGTCCCCCGAGACGCTGACGCGCCCATCGGCGATGGCCTGATCGAAGGTGGTCTGCCCGAGCGTGATGGCGTCGAGCGTCGCTCTCGTCAGGGTGATCGTCGCGTCGGGCTGGCGCCCGTCGCGCTCGCCGCGCGCATGCGTCAGGGTGGCGTTGCGCAGGGTGAGCGTGTGGGTTTCGTCGAGGTCGGTGAAGCGCCAGATGAGCGCCATCTCGCCGGTATTCGCCGCTTTCTCGCCGTTCAGCCGGATGCCCAGGTAGTCGAAAAACAGTTCGATGGGCATGGCCTGGGTAAGATCGGGGTTGGCGGTGGTGATGGTAATGCTCGTGTCCGCGCCGTTGCGCAGCTCATGGGCGCCGGTGAGGTACGCGCTGCGCCATGTGCCGCTCTCGCTCTGGTAGCCCATCTGCTCCAGGGCGTTGGCTTGGAGCTCACGCGCGGTCTGGTTGTCGGGCTGGGCGAACACCAGATGGTTCAGCAGTTGCGCGGCCCAGCGGTACTCGCCGCGCTCGAACGATGCGCGGGCGATGTCGAGCACCTTGTCCGCGCCGCCGATGGCCTCGACGTAGCGCTTGCCGGCCTCGACGGGCGGCAGGGGGTTGAGGCTGGCCGGATTGCCGTCGTAGAAGCCCAGATAGCGCTGGTAGACGGCGCGGACGTTGTGGCTGAGCGAGCCGTAGTAGCCGCGACAGTACCAGCGCCGCTCCAACTCCGGCGGCAGGGTGGCGAGGGCTTCGGCGATCTCCATCGGCGTGTAGCCATGGTTGATCAGCCGCAAAGTCTGATCGTGCAGATACTCGTACATGTCGCGCTGGTCGGCCAGATAGGTTCTGATGCGCTCGGCGCCCCAGGTGGGCCAGTGGTGCGAGGCGAAGAGGACGTCGCTGCGGTGGGCGAACAGGGTGATCGTCTCATCCAGGTACGACGCCCATGCTTTGGTGTCCCGTACTTCCGCGCCGCGCAGGGTGAGGATGTTGTGCAGGTTGTGTGTCGCATTCTCGGCGGCGCAGAGCGCGCGGAATCGCGGGAAGTAGAAGTTCATCTCCGCTGGCGCTTCCGTTCCAGGGGTCAACTGGAACTCGATGTCAACGCCGTCAATCGTTCGCTTGGCGTGCGGCTCGGAGATGATGTCGGTCGGCGGGATCAGGGTGATGGAGCCGGTCGAGACGGCCTTGCCGAGGCCGAGGTCAACCTGTCCCAGCTCGCCTCGGGGCAGGAAGAGGCCGTACTGATACTGGGCGCGGCGGCTCATCGCCGTTCCGGCGAAGACATTCTCGGATATCGTGTACTCCAGGAATCCTTCCGGCGCGTAGACGCGCACCCTTCCGGCCCTGACATCGTCCTCGGAGATGACGCCCTTGACGCCGCCGTAGTGGTCCACATGGCTGTGTGTGTAGATGACCGCAACGACGGGCTTGCGGCTCCTGCGCTGGATGTAGAGGTCCATACCGGCGGCGGCGCACTCGGTGGAGACGAGCGGATCAATGACGATCAGGCCTGTCTCGCCCTCGATGATCGTCATGTTCGAGAGGTCGAGCCCGCGGACCTGATAGATGCCATCCGTTACCTGAAATAGTCCGGAGATCCGGTTGAGCCGCGCCTGGCGCCAGAGGCTAGGGTTGACGCTCGCGGGCGCTTCCTCACGGTCCTCGAAGGTGTACACGTCCATGTCCCAGACGGCCCGGCCGCCAGTCCCTTTGATGATACCGCTGTTGGGACCCGCGAGCTGGCCGCGCCGGGCGTCCTCAAAGTCTTGGGTATCCTGAAATGGGAGCGTCTGGCGCAGCCTGGCGTTGGCGTCGGCGGTGGGGCGCGTCGCTGGCCTGGGCTTGTGCGATGGGGTTTTCGTCGCGCCGGTGGGGGATGATGCGCTCACGCTGTGGCTCCTTCTGGGTTTGCCGCGCTCCGTCAGGCTGTCCCCGGTCGCTGCCGCAAGCGCCCATGTCCGTTAGCGGCTGGAGGACGTCTGGGGAGGGAGACGATGAGGCGAGCGCGCTGGATAACGTCATAAACGTCGCGCGCGGGCATCGCAGGAGTGGCGCCAGACGGAGGCGAAGGAGGCGAGAGGGCGGCTTGCCTTCATCAGGCGCGGACGAGCGCGGCCATCATGTGCTATACTGCGCGCGACTTCGATCTTGAACGCGCCTTGTGTGGATCCACATGACATCATGGCGGAACGCCTCCATCCTGTACCGCTTCCACGCGAATTCTCCCCTCTCTGATGTGAGGCGAGTGGCGCACTGATTGGCAGAAGCTGTTCTGTCGGTATGCCTGCTCTTTATCGGAGCTGCGCAGGCGAATCAAAGGAGCCACACAGTGGGCGCTCGCATCTATGTAGGGAACCTGCCCTATTCCGCCGACAACGCTCAGTTGTCCCAGTTGTTTAGCGCATATGGCGAGGTCGTTGACGTGCGCGTCATTACGGACCGTAGCACAGGGCAGAGCAAGGGTTTCGCGTTCGTCGAGATGAGCACTGAGGAGTCCGCGCGCCGCGCGATCAGCGAGCTCAATGGGACGATGCTCGGCGACCGGGCGCTGCGCCTGGACGAAGCGGGGGAGCGCCCAACCGGCGGTCGTGGTGGCCACTCCAACGATGACCGCCCGCGTCGTGATAACGGCTATCGGGGTAGCTGGTAGTCTCCGCAAGCGTTTCCTGTCAATGACGCCGCGATTGCCTGGCCGCGCCTTGGTCTCCAGGTTCCTGGCCCTGTGGCCGGGGACGCGCGTTTCATAGCGGGTCAGGGTAGGTCAGGGTAGGTTTACACTGGCCCCATGACATCGCGGAGGCGCCAATCGCTCTCTGCGCGGTTGGCAATACGCTCCTACATCCCCTATCGTGGGGTCACCTGGAGAGCAATGCGGAACGGGAGCGCCAATGGACGCGACGGATGCGGGCGCTGAGAGCGACGCATGCCACCACAAAGGGTGTACGCTGCCCGCGACGAATACGTGCGAACGCTGTGGGCGGCGATTCTGCGCGACCCATAGCGGAGAACTCGTCATCCAGCGGCGCGCAGAGCGGTCCGAGCGAGCCGTGGGCCAGGACATGCTGGCGCGCCTGCCTACCCATACCGAGACCTACATCCTTTGCGCTCCGTGTCGCGTGAAACCCATTTCACGCAACCTTGCGCTGCCTGCGCCACCCAGCCCGCTCCGCAATCGACGCCAGGGCGTGTGATGGGCGACGACGACCTATCTGGGTGGGAGTAGGGGCAAGGCCGGGATGAGGTTTGCCGCCCTCTATTTCCGCTCCGCCGCCGGGTCCAGGGCATGTTCCGCCGGTCGGTCGGGCGGCGCGATTCCCTCCCGCTCGAAGAGCGCGTAGCCCTCGCGGCGCAGGCGCTGGTCGTAGAGGGCAAGCGCGCGCTCGTGCGCGCCTTCGCCATGCTCGGGCGCTCATGGTGTCTGGGCAGAGACGGCGAGCATCAGCTTGCTGTTTGATCGCTTCGCCTGAACCGCCTGGCGGGGAGCCTTCTCGCGCAGGCTCTACCGTCCCAGCGCCAGCATGGCCGCCACGATCAGGAGCCCTATCCCGGTAAGGAGATCGGAGCGGATCGGTATGAAGCGGGCGACGACTCTTCCGAGCTGCAGTCCAATGAAGGACATCAGGGCTGTGATAACGCCGAAGACCGTCGCCGAGAACAGGGGCGGAAAACCCAGCAATCCCAGGCTGGCGCCCGCGACCATATTGTCTAGGCTGAGCGATAGCGGCATACCGAAGAGCACCCAACGATCATCTGGCTCCTCGGGCGCCTGGATCTTCAGACTCCAAGCGACGAGGTATAAGCCATATGCCGCTAGCGCGATCGGTCCCACCGTGTCCGCCACTGGACCGATCACGTTCTCCAGGTAGCGCCCGACCAGCGCGCCGATCAGGGGCGAGAGGCCATCCCAGAGCCCGAACACTAACGCTGTCCGGAGCGCCCGGCGCCACTTGAGCCGAAACCCCCCAAGCGCAATGGACACTCGGAAATTATCCAGGCTGAGGACACAAGCGAGTATGAGAAGCGGCATCATGGCGCATTGCCCGGTGATTCTGAGCCGCTGACCGGTGAGTAGTCGTCGCTGTTCCCGCCATCCTGGCGCGCCGCCATCGCCTCCGCTCGGTGAGCAGGATACGCGCGGGCGACGAGTTTTCCTTGCCTGATCGGCTCTGTGTCCTCATTGGCAGCCTGTACCGCCTCGGCCACAAGCCGGTGGTCGGGTGAGAGGTAGCAGACTGGATCGGTGCGCGCGGCATCGCCGGTGAGCTGAAACGCCTGGCAGCGGCAACCGCCGAAGTCGACCTCGCGGCGATCACAACTCCGGCAAGGCTCCGGCATCCAGTCCGTTCCGCGGAAGCGCTGGAAGAGGGGCGATTCCTCCCAGATCCACGCCAGTGTGTGTTCGCGCATGCTGGCCCTGGGAAGACTGAGGGTGTGCGCCGCCGGGCAGGGAAGGACATCGCCGCTGGGCGTCACCGTCAACTGCTGCTGGCCCCAGCCGCCCATGCAGGGTTTGGGGTACTGGCTGTAGTAATCGGGGATGACGTAGATGATCTGCATCGCCTTCTCCAGGCGCTGGCGCGCGGCGCGTACTACCGCCTCAGCCCGTTCGAGCTGAGCCCTGCTTGGCAGGAGCGCTCCACGGTTGCGCCAGGCCCAGCCGTAGTACTGCGTGTTGGCTAGCTCGAGCCGGTCAGCTCCTAACTCCTCGGCGAGATCGAGCATGCGGCCGATCCGGTCTATGTTGTGGCGGTGGAGGACCACATTCACCGTCAGCGGCCAACCCAACTCCTTGACCAGATGAGCCGCCGCGATCTTGCGTTCATAGGAAGGGATGCCGGCTATACGGTCGGAGAGGGCTGGCTCGTCGGCCTGGATGCTGATCTGTACATGGTCGAGGCCCGCGGCCTTGAGCTGTTCCGCTCGCCGGGGCGACAGGCCGATGGCGCTGGTAATGAGGTTGGTATACAGGCCCAGATCGCGGGCGCTGGCGACAAGCTCGACCAGGTCGCGGCGCTGGAGCGGCTCACCGCCTGAGAGGTGAAGCTGCAGCACGCCGAGAGCCCGCGCCTCCGTCAGCGCGCGGCGCCATTCCGCCGTCGTCAGCTCCTCGCGGTAGTCGGCGAGGTTGAGCGGGTTGGAGCAGTATGGGCAGTGGAGCGGGCAGGCATAGGTGAGCTCGGCCAGCATGCCGAACGGCCTATTCATCGTCAAGCTCCACCCATCGCCTGGCAACGAGTCGAGCGAGGAAATCGCGCACCTGGTCGCCGTCCACATGGGCATACTGTCCGCGCAGCTCGTCCACGATCTCGACCACCGTCCGCTCTCCATCACACAGGCCCAGGATGGCTGCGCCGGTGTCGTTCAGGGCTAGCACTCCCTCGGGGGCCAGCAGCACGCGCCGACGCCGCACGGGGTCCCACACCAGTCGGGCCTGTCGCGCCAGATGAGGTCTATTCGTGGATGGGATGTCAATACTCATGGCGCCTCCTTGGGCATTGCGAGACCCCATCTGGCGGCTAAAGCCGCGGCTAAGGGCCCTCTAGGCCACGAAGCCCGCCTCGCGGGCTAGGACGCGGGAGTTAGCCCGGAATGACTGGACAATTCACAAGCCCTGCGACAAATCCGCTGCCCGGTAGACGATGGTCTGGTGGATGCAATCAAGCATCCTCCTGTCGAGCGTTGCTCGGATAGGCTTTCTCGATAGCGTCCAACATGCTCCAGAGCACGTCACATTTGAAAGAAAGCGCCGCCACGGCCCGCGCCTGCTCATCCGCTGTGCGGCAGCGCTCCAGCACCACCTCCAGGGCGTGCTCGGAGTCGCGCGGGGCCTGCGTCAGGCGGGCGCGGAAATAGGCCAACCCAGCAGGGTTGATCCAGGGGTAGTAGCGCTCGAACGCCGCCAGGCGCTCCGCCATTAGATCCGGCGCAAAGAGCTCGGTGAGCGAGGAGGCTACCGCTTCGACCCATGGGCGGGCGCGGGCGAAGGTGACGTAGGCGTCGACGGCGAACCGTACCCCAGGCACGACGCGCCGCTCGTCCCATAGCTCTTCGCGCGTCAGGCCCACCGCCTCGCCCAGGCGCAACCAGGCCTCGACGCCTCCCTCCCCGTCCGCTGTTCCGTCCTGGTCGAGGATGCGCCGGATCCAGCGACGGCGGACCTCACGATCGGGGCAGTTGGCGAGGATAGCGGCGTCCTTGCGTGGGATGTTCTTCTGGTAGTAGAAGCGATTGGCTACCCAGCCCTGGATTTGCCGGCGGCTCAGGCGCCCCTCGTTCATCATCACGTGGAACGGATGCCGGCTGTGGTAGCGCTGCGACTGAGCGCGCAGGGCTGCGATGAAGCCCTCTGTGTCGGATTCCACCTACGTCAGAGCTCCAGTTCTAAGCCATCCGCGGCCACTTCGAAGCCGCGCTCCTCGACGATGCGCCGCTCAGGCGCGTCCTCAAGCAGGATGGGGTTGGTATTGTTGATATGGATATAGATCTTGCGCTCAATGGGAAGCGGAGCTAGCTGCTCCAGGCTGCCATCGGCGCCGCTGATCGGCAGGTGTCCCATCTCGCGCGAGGTCTTCGCGGCGACGCCGAGCCGGATCAGCTCGTCGTCCTGCCAGCAAGTCCCGTCGAAGAGCAGGCATGCGCAGCCTTCCAACTGAGCGCGCACCGGCGCCGTGAGCGTCTGCGCGCCTGGTAGGTACACCAGGGCCCGGCCGGTGTGTCCGTTGGTGACGCGGTACCCCACCACACCCGCTTCCCCCTGCCCGCTCCCGAAACGCGCCCGCTTGGTCGTCGGGACCTGAAAGGCCCGGTAGGACAAGCCATCCGCCAGCGATACCTCTACCCCTGGCGCGACCGGCCGCCACTCGACGTGAGCGTAGGCGCTGAGCGTCTGGAGCAGTGAGGCGCCTGTGGAGAGCGTCTCATAAACCGCCGGGGTGGCGTGCACCGCGACGTGACCGGCCTCGCGCAGCAGCAGCAGACCGAGCGTGTGATCGAGCTCGGCGTCGGTGAGCAGCACGGCCCGCAGCGGAGTATCTCTCACCGCATGTGGGCGCAGGGCCGGGAAGGACTCGATCTGAGCGCGAAGGTCGGGTGACGCGTTGAGCAGGAACCATCGCTGGTAGTCGGCGCTCACCGCGACCGAGGACTGGGTGCGCGGCTGGCAGGGCCGCGAGCGGTCGCGCACGGCTCGACACTGAGGGCAGTCGCAGTTCCACTGAGGAAAGCCCCCTCCCGCCGCGGCTCCGAGCACGCGCGCCCACACACCGATCCTCCATCCAGGTCGCCCCACGGTACGATGGGGGCGTGGGGGCGCCAGGCGAATGGCCTGGCGCCCTGGCCCGCCTATTCCCAGTGACCGGCGTACGCCGTCACCTCAGCCTGAGTTCCGATTTCCTCGAACTCCGGGGTCTCCCATTCCTGCATGGCTGTCGCCTCCTGTTATCGAGTACCTGGTACAGGCGCCTGCGCTCATTCCGGTAGCGCGAAAACGATGAGCGCGTCTCCGCGTGGCGCGCCGAACATCTCGGGCGCGAACCCCTCGACCCAGGCGCCCCACCCGGTCGGCACGGCGATGTACTGCCTGCCGCCGATGCTATAGGTCGTTGGGCTGCTGTGGTGGCCGCTGCCCGTCTGGAACTGCCACAACAGTTCGCCGGTCTCCGCATTGAAGGCGTCGAACTCGCCCGTCGCTTCGCCGACGAACACGAGGTCGCCGCCCGTGGCCAGCACCGACGCGCATACCGGCGCGTTGTCACGATACCGCCACTTCTCCTCGCCTGTGGCCGCATCAATGGCTTTCACGAACCCCTGCACGTCTTTGGCGTCGACGTTGACGCTCGCGCCCCAGTACGGAATGCTCTCCTTGAACTCCCGGCGCCGCAGCGTGATTTCGGCGCCGACATCCTGAACCGGAACGTAGAACATCCGCGTCTTCGGACTGTAGGCCGCGTGGGTCCATTCCTTGGCCCCGGCTGGCCCCGGCCACACGTGGACCGGCTCCCCCTCCTTCTGGGGATACACCTTGGGCGTGACCTTCCCATCGGGGGTGATCTCACCCCAGGTGATCCGCTCGCCAAAGGGGGTTACATTGACCAGCTTCCCGTTGGTCCGATCCAGGACGAAGAAGTAACCGTTCTTGTCGAAGTGGCCCAGCAGCTTGCGTCCGTCCAGATCGAAGAGGATATTCTCCATCACGCTGTCGTAGTCCCACAGGTCGTGCGGGGTGTACTGGTAGTGCCACTGTATCTGGCCGTTGTCGGGGTTTAGGGCGACCACGGAATCGGTGTAGAGGTTGTCGCCCTCACGGACGGCGCCATCGAAGTCGGGCGCTGGGTTGCCCGTCCCCCAGTACAGGAGATTCAGTTCCGGGTCGTAGGTGCCCGTGACCCAGGTGTTCGCGCCGCCCCGCTGCCAGGCCTCGCCGTCTTTGGGCCAGGTCTCGGACCCAGGCTCACCGGGCTTCGGCACGGTGTACGTCCGCCAGACGCGCCGTCCAGTGTCGAGCTCGTAGGCGTCGAGGTGGCCGCGCACGCCGAATTCCCCGCCGGAGCTGCCGACGATGACCAGGTCCTTCACGACGAGGGGGGCGACCGTCGCGCTCTCACCGGCCCGCACATCACCGTACGTTTGGTCCCAAATGCGCTGGCCGTTGGTGGCGTCGAGCGCGACCACATGGGCGTTCAGCGTGACGACGAAGATCTTCCCCTTGGCCACGGCGACGCCGCGGTTGACGTTGCCGCAGCAGAGCGACGTGTCGAACGGGATCTCATGGTGGTATGACCACAGCTCGTTCCCCGTTCGCCCGTCGATGGCCCAGACCCAGCCGTCCCAGCCCGAGACGTACATCACGCCGTCCACCACAATCGGGGCGGCCTCGAACGAGTACGTCGAGGGGCCAGCGTGAACGCCGATGGGGCCACGCTGGAACACCCAGGCGGGGGCGAGGCGTTTGACGGTCTGCGTGTTGATCTGGTTCAGCGGGCTGTAGCGTTGCCCGTCGTAGGCGCCATAGTAGGTAAGCCAGTTCTGCGGTTCCAGACGGGCCTTGCGAATGCGGTCGTAGGTGACGTGCTGGGCCACCGGCGGCGCGATCCCGACCACAGCGCTCAACGATCCGAGGCTCATGGCCTGCCCTGCGTCCACGTGTTGCATCGGTCGCTCCTTTCTATGGCCGTGGCTGAGGCGGGCGGTCGAGGCGAGCCTCCTGCGGAACGTCCCCGAGCACGGCGATCACTCCAAGCAGGCCCCGGCCTTCGTCGTTGCCGATATTGGAGCCAAACCAGTAGTAGCCCGGCCCGTCGAGGTTGAGGCTGGCCGTTCCTCGTGAATAGACCGGCAACCAAATCCATCGCGGATCACCATTGCATGGCAAGATGGCGCAGTGCGTGTTCTGGTCATCGTTGATGATCTCAAGCTCGAGATCGCCGCCATGGGGCATGACGATGACCGATGGCTCCCAGCCCAGCTCATCGGGCGGAATTCGAACGCGGGCGTGCAGGCGGCCGTCAGGTCCCTCTGTGGCCTGCCCGAGGCCTCCACGGGCGACCATTCGACCTAACGTCCCTTTGTTTTGCTTGTCCAATCCCAACTGCTCCGCCCCCGGCGTGGGGGCAGACGGCGCTGCACTCTGCGACACAGGTTTCACCTCCAAATCGTTTCCTGGGGCGCCTCCCCCTGTTCCGGAACAAGGACGACAAGTCAACGTACCCATTGCCCTGCGGTCCCCTCGAGACGAGCGCCATAGGGCAGAACGCGAGATGTGCGATGCGTTGCCGGATTTTGCCGGACTTTACACGTGACGGCAGACTCGAGATCGTGCGACAACGCGCCTATCGGACGAAACGCCCCGCTCACGTGCGCCGCTTGCCATGCTCGCCACCCTCCACGACGCCTCTCCGGAGCGGTCGCTGCTCAATGTCTGAGGCTGGCTGGGGGTGGCGGCAGTGGGTGGTACGCCGCTTGCCCTGTGTACGAGGCGCTGGCGGCGCGCGATGTGGCGCTGCGCGACGCGATTACGGGACTGATCTTGGAGCTGTCCGGTTATGCGCATGGCCATGGCGAGCGCCGTGTCGCCCACGCCTTGCGGGCGGGCTGGCCGGTCAATCGCAAGCTGGTGTTGCGGATCAGTTGTCACGAGACGCCGTTGCGCCAGTCGCAGCGGCGCTTCTCCGTGGTCATGACTGATGCGAGCCATGGCTACCAGACCTATCCCAACTACCTGGCTGATCTGGTCCTGACCACTTCGGATCAGGCTTTGGTCGTCAACATCTCACCTGTACTCGCCTGCCCACGACGATTGGCTCTCTGGCCTGCGTTCTGGATGTTTACTCCCGCCGCTGTGTGGCTGGAAGCTCGCGCGCCAGATCATCACTACGCTGACTCTTGCGGTCCTGGAGATGGCGCTCACCGCGCGTCGTCCCTCGCGCGGGCCCATCCACCACTCAGACCGTGACGTGCAATGCGCCAGCCTCGCCTGCGTCGCGCATTGATCAGGCCGGGGCATAGGTCAGCATGTCAGCCAAGGGCAAACCCTACGACAACACCGAAGCTGAGAGGTTGTTCAAGACGCTCGAAGGGGGGAGGTCTACCTCAACGCCTACGTGACCTTCGCGGTGGCCGGAGTCGACGCGGCCTCCGCGTTACCTGCTGTTGATTCGACGTGTGTTCCTGATGTGCGGTTCGTCCTTACCCGGCACCGCAAAGTATACCCATTACCTCGTGGCAAGGTCAAGCCCCGGCCATTCCGCGCTTTCACCAAATTCGGGCGTTTCCGAGGGATTGTCTGTGGGCCGCATCGCAGGTCGAGCCAGACGATGATGGACGCGAGGACGACCGTCGCCCGTAATCGCCTGGCCACGCGCTTGTCATAGCGCGCGGCCAGGCGGCCAAAGCGCGGGAGTTAGTCGTGGTCGGGGACGGGGTCCAGCGCGCGTCCCATCGGCTTGTCAGGTGGCGCGATTCCCTCCCGCTCGAAGAGCGCGTAGCCCTCGCGGCGCAGGCGCTGGTCGTAGAGCGCGAGTGTGCGCACGAGCGCGCTGAGCGGGGCGGCGATCAGTTGGGCGATGGGGATGAGCGCCAGCGCGGCCAGCCCGGTCGAGTAGAACTGCGCGAACTCCGCTGGGGCGGTGAACAGCGCCGTGACCACGCCGACGGCCAGCAGGGCGGCGAAGATCCGCCCCGCGCCGCCGCGCGCCAGGGTCCAGCCGGTGCGCACCGGCGCGAACATACCCAGGGCGGCGGCGGTGGGCGCCAGCGCCAGCCGGGGCCAGAGCCACGCCAGCAGCGCCAGCGTGACCAGCGCGGTCCCCGCCGCCATGACGATCGCTACGGGCGTCGCGCCAGCGGGCAGCGGGGCGGCGCCCACGGGCGGCGCGACCACGGCGAGCACCAGCCCCAGCGAGAAGACCAGGCCGGGAAACGCGACGACCAGCAGCGCCACGTTGGTGATGATCAGCGCGGAGAGTGTGGGCCAGAGGCGTCGCAGTCCCTCGCGGGCGCAGCCCGCCACCGAGATAGGCCGGCCCAGCGCCGCGTCGCGCGCGGCCAGTGTCAGCGCGGCTACCATCCAGCCCGTCATGATCAGTCCCGCCACCAGCGACAGCAGCGAGAGCAGCCCGACCAGCGAGTCTGTAGGGGTCGCCGCCACGGCGGGCGCCTGCCCGCTCGCGGCTTGCCAGATTGCGCCGAGCGGATTGGGCGTCACCACGAAGGGGTCCTCGCCGCTCAGGAGGGAGATCGCGACAGTGAGTCCGCCGAGCGCGAGATTGGGCAGCAGGGCGACGACGAGGGCGAGGGCGAAGAGCGGCCCGAACCGCCGCCCTGCCAGCCGGAACGTTGCGCCGATGAGCCGCGCGGCGCCGCGCGGCTGGGGCGTAAGCGTCGCGTAGCGGCGGTTGGGCTCCGGGCCATACGCCTGGGCGACGGGTGGGGGAAATGGCTCCGGGCCGGGTGGGGGCGGTGGTGGATAGAGCGGGTAGGGGTAGGCGCCCGGCGGTGGAAAGGCGCCTGGCGGTGGCGCCGCCGGGCGGCCCACAGGTGGTAGAGCGCCCGTCCCGGCTGGACCGAATGGCTCTGGGGGCGCGGGCGCTGTGATCTCATACCCCGGCGGCGCTTCCGGCGCAGGCGGGGGCAGGTCTGGACGACGCAGGTCGGGGCGCAGCTGATAGATGGCCTCAAGCGCCAGCTGCCCATCGCCGGGTCGCGCGACGGAGTACTCCACCAGCCCGACATCCTTCATGCGCAGGCCGATGGTTTCGGGTCGCAGGAAGAGCATCCGCGCCTCTTCGATCCAGCTGATGAGATGGGTTCGCTCGCCTACTCGGACCGCGTCCGGCTCGATCAACAACTCGCGTCCGTCAATCAGCCGCACTCGCGCCAGTGGCGCCCGCGCCTCAGTCACAGCGCACTCCTTGAATCGCCCTCGGGCGTGTCTATGATGTCGTCGTCGCTCTCCCCGCATCCTATCAGCCTATCCGCGGGCGGCGCAAGCGGGCGTCCGCATCGCGGGAAGCAGGCGAATGCATGCGCGCCTCATGGGCCTATGATATGGGAGCCCCAAACCCCCATGAGGGCTTCGCTCGCCATCTGGCCACAACGTCCGCCCGCGCGGGCGCTCTCTCCGTCGCATGGCCTCGCGGGCGCGCAGAGATTCGCCGGGGACGTTGGCCCCGCCCTGCCGCATCGTACGGACGGGAATCCACCGCCGCGTCTGGATGATGCCCCTTGGGGGAAGCCGGATGACGGGCGGGATAGGCGATAGTGGTAATGGTAGAATGAGCGCGATATCCGCATGGTTCGGCAGACGCGGCGGAAGAGAAAGGGGCGGCGCGGCGATGGCGTTACGGGTGGCGCGGGCGCTGCTCGACCTGCTCTTTCCGCCGCGCTGTGTGGTCTGTGGAGCGGCGGGAGCGGACCTCTGCGCCGCCTGCCTGGGCAAGATCCGCCGCCCGCCGGAGCCCCGCTGCTCCCGCTGCGACGCGCCGCTGGCTGATGGGCGACGCGCGCGTGCCGGGATGTGCGGGGAGTGCGCCATCGGGGTCTTCGCGCCGGATGCGGACCGCGCGCTGGTGGGGGCGGTCTATGAGGGAGCCGTCCGCGCGGCGATCCATGCGCTCAAGTATCAGGGGAAGCGACGCGCGGCGGAGCCGCTGGCGGGGCTGGCGCTGGCGGCGTGGCGCGCATCAGGGCTGGACGCGGATGTGATCGTTCCTGTCCCGCTGCACCGCAGCCGGACCCGCGAGCGCGGCTATGACCAGGCAGGCCTGCTGGCCCGCAGCCTCGCGCGCGGCGCGGGGCTGCCCCTGCGGGGAGACGCGCTGGCGCGCACGCGCGCGACCCTAGCGCAGGCGCGGCTGCCGGCAAGCGAGCGCCAGCGCAACGTCGCGGGCGCGTTTAGCCTGCTGCCTGGGGCCGCCGGGCTGAGCGGGCGGACCATCCTGCTGGTAGATGATGTCGTCACCACCGGCGCCACCATCCAGGCCGCCGCCAGCGCGCTGCGCGAGGCGCGCCCCGCCGCGATCTACGCGCTGGCGGTAGCGCGCCCGCTCGCTTAGGTCTGACGGTGGAGCGCGCCGGGCGGGCTGCATGGCGGGGCGGCGCAAGGAGTGCGCGCCGTGTGCGCGAGATGTTCGTGAGGCTAGTGAGGGAAGGGAGCCTGAAAACATGCTGAGCGCGCGGGGCGAGGTCGAGATCCTGACGCTGCTGCTGGCGGTTGGGCTGGCGACGGCGCTGGTGGCGCGCGCGCTGCGCTTCCCCTATACCCTGGCGCTGGCGCTGGTGGGGCTGGTGATCGGCGTATTCGTGTCCCTGCCTGAGCTGCAGCTCACCCCCGATGTCATCCTCTTCATCTTCCTACCCATCCTGCTCTTCGAGGGGGCCTGGAACATCGAAGTCAGCAAGCTGCTGGCGAACTGGCTGCTCATCTTCCTGCTGGCGATCCCCGGCCTGCTAATCGCCGTGGCCATCGCTGCTTTCGGCCTGCGCTTCGGCGCAGGCCTGCCCTGGCTGATCGCGCTGCTGATCGCGGCCATCATCTCGCCCACCGACCCCATTGCGGTGATCGCGCTGATGCGACAGCTTGGCATGTCGTCACGGCTGCGCACGGTCATCGAGGGCGAGAGCCTGTTCAATGACGGTGTGGGCGCGGCGACGTTCAGTATCACCCTGAGCCTGCTGGCGGTCACGCTGGCGCCGGGTTTCACCGGGTTCACGCGCGAGGCGCTGGTGAGCGAGGCGCTGGCGGCGGTCTGGCTGTTCGCTGGCGGCATCCTGATCGGCGGCGCGCTGGGCTGGCTCATCTCGCGGCTGCTGCGGCTGATCAAGGACCGGCTGATCGAGACCAGCGTGACCATCATCGCGGCCTACGGCGTCTACGTGGTGGCCGATCTGCTGGCGGCGTCGGGCATCCTGGCCGTGGTGATCGCCGGGCTGATCCTGGGCAGCTATGGCCGCCGCGTTGGCATCTCCGACGCGTCGCATGATGCGGTAGACAATACGTGGGAGGCGCTGAGCTATGTCGCGACCTCGCTGCTGTTTCTGCTGCTGGGCGTCCAGCTGAGCCATGTGGCGCCCTCGGCGCTGCCGATCATCGCCTGGGCGACGGCGGGCGTCATCGTTGGCCGGGCGGTGATCGTCTATGGCATGGCGGGTCTGCACAACGCCATCGCCCGCGCCATCGCGCGCACCCGCCGCGCGCACACCCGCGCGCGCGGCCGCCCGACGCCCATCCCAGGCGCCTGGAATCCGATCTTGCTGCTCTCCGGCCTGCGCGGCGCGCTCTCCATCGCGCTGGCGCTGAGCCTGCCCGCCTCGACGCCCTACCTTGGGCAGATACAGGACGCGGTGTATGGTGTGATCCTGATCACGCTGCTGGGCCAGGGCGTCGCGCTGCGCTTCTTGCTGCCGCGCTGGCCGGGGATGGCCGCCGCGCGACCGTCCCCGGAGATTCCGGAGAAGGCAGCGGAGAACGAGGCCATGAGCGAGCGCGAAAGCTAGAGCGGGCGCGCCACTATGAGAACATGAGAAAATCCGCGACAGGTTTTCGTGTTATGGGGCGACAGGAGAGCGTATCCTGATGCAAAGGAGCCGCTCTCATATGCCACACGTCCTTGGCGTCAACTCGCTGGAGCCCGACCAGGCGCGCGCCGCCGCTGATCTGGCCGCCGGCATCGCCACGCGGCTAGGCGCGGCGCGCGCCCGGCTGACCCGCCTGGCGCGGCTGCGCGGCGTGCCCGCCGACCAGGCGGAGGATGTCGTCCAGGAGACGCTGCTGACCGCCTGGCGCAGCCTGGACCGCCTGCGCGACGCGCAGCGCTTCGACGCCTGGCTCGATGGCATCCTGCGCAACTACTGCCGCCGCTATGCCGTCGCCCTGGAGGAGGAAGCGGCGGCGCCGCTGAGCGCGCTGGAGGACTTCGACGCGCCCGCTGAGGAGGTTGACCCGCTCGACGAGCTGAGTCAGCGGGAGCTGGCGACGTTGATTGATGCGGCGCTGGGGCATTTGCGCGAGAATGCGCGGCAGGCGCTGGAGCTGCGCTACCTGGCGGAGCTGCCCTCGGAGGAGGTGGCGGCGCGATTGGGGCTGACGCTCAACGCGCTCGACCTCCGCCTGAGCCGGGCGCGGCGGCAGTTGCGCGAGACGCTGAGCGGGCCGCTGCGGGAGCGGGCGGTGGAGTTTGGGCTGGCGCTGGCTCCGGCGGACGAGCATGGCTGGCGCGACAGCCGGCTGTGGTGCCACTTCTGCGGCCGGGCGCGACTGCTGGGCATCCTGGAAGACGCGCCTGACGGCGGTGGGCGGATGGCGCTGCGCTGCCCGCGCTGCTACCGGGAGACGGGCGCTACCGAGACCGACATTGACTCAGTGGCCGCCATCCAGGGGCTAAGCTCATTCCGCTCCGCCACGAAACGCCTGATGCGCCTGGGATTCGAGCGCATCCCGCCGACGCTGCGTCACGAAGCCCCATGCTATGTCTGCGGGACGCCCCTGCGGGCGCGAGTCGTGAGCGGCCCGCAGATCGCCGTGATGGACGCGCTCGTCGACCGGTATCCCCAGCATTTCTATATCGTCTCGGACTGTCGCGTGTGCGGGCCACACATTCATGGCGCGGCGGTGATCGCGGCTGGCGACGCCCCCGATATCATGCGCTTCGTCCATGAGCGCCAGCGCCTTGTCGTGGAGCCGGAAGAGCTCACGGCCTACGATGGAGCGCCCGCCATCCGCTTCAGTCTCTGCGACCTCGCGACGGGCGAGCGCATCATCTATTTCGCCGATCCCCAGACGCTCGACCTGCGCGGCGTTCACTTCGCCTGATTCGTCTCCACTTGGCCCCGCCCTCGCTCCCTCTGACTCACAGAGGCGCCTGGGGCGCGGTCCGCCCTGCTCACAGAAAGGCAGCCTCACCATGTCTGCGCCATCCCAGCCACTCGCGGAGCCGGTTTCGGCTCAGCCGACCACGCAGCCCACCAGCTCTGGCGCGCGCAAGCGCGGCGGCATGTTCTCCCCGCTGAAGTATCGTGACTATCGCCTGCTCTTCGCTGGCCAGCTGATCTCATACCTGGGTGACGCCTTCTACTCGGTCGCCCTGCCGTGGTACATGCTCACCGACGGCGGCGGGGTGGCGAACCTGGGCCTGGTGATGACGGCGTACGGCGTGCCGATGGGCGCCTCCACGCTCTTTGGCGGCTGGCTGAGCGACAAGCTGCGGCCGCGGCGGGTGATGCTCTTCTCCGACTTCATCCGCACGTTCATCCTGGCGGGCCTGGCCTGGCTGACGTTTGGCGGTGGGGCGCCGTTCGTGAATGGTGTCCCGCTCTGGGCCATCGCCGCCTTCACCGCCACGCTGGGCCTGTTCGACGGCATCTTCCTGCCCGCGTCGAACGCTGTCACGCCCGACCTGCTGCCCGATGAGCAGCTGCAGGCCGCCAATGGCCTCTTCTTCTCGCTCGGGCGGCTGGCGCAGATGGTGGGTCCCGCCGTGGCCGGCGCGGCCGTCGCGAGCCTCGGCTCGCCGCTCTCCTTCGCCATCGACGCTGGCACGTTCGCCATGTCGACACTGACGCTGGCCTTCATCCGGGGGCGCGTGACCCGCCCGAGCGCCACGGCGCACGACCAACCCACCAGCGAGGGCGAAGCGGGCGAGACGGGCGACGCAACCGCAGCCGTTGAGTATACCAGCCTCTGGCGCTTCGCCTTCGCGACGCCCTATTTCCTAATTCTGCTGCTGGTGATGATCATCTCCAATATGATCAACGGCGTCGCCGAGATTGCTCTGCCCGCGATGGCGCATGGGCCGCTCCACGGCGACGCCCAGGGCTTTGGGTTTATGATCGCCGCGTTCGGCGCGGGCGGACTGGCGGGCGGCCTGCTGGCGAGCGCGCTGGGGAGCCGCGTCAACCGCGGCCTGATATCGCTCTCCTTCTACGGGATGCAGACTGGCGCGTTCTTCGCCCTCGCCTTCGCTCCGACCATGCTCGCCGCGATCCTCTGTCTGGGCGCGTTCGGGCTGTTCAATGGTCTGGGCAATGTCACCTTCATGACGCTCATCCAGCGCAAGCTGCCGCGCAACCTGTTGGGGCGCATCATGGGCGTCTTCGCCTTCACCAACTTCGCGATGTTTCCCCTCTCGGTCGCGGCCTCTGGATTCGCGGTCGCCCGCTATGGCCCTGAGCCGGTCATCATCGCCGGGGCGGGCCTTTTGTTCGGCGCGCTGTTCATCGCCCTGCTCAGCCGTGACTTGCGCAACCTGTGATCCTCCGCGCTACAGTTTAGGCTTGTGTTATTGTTTAGGCTGTTTGCATAACAGCATCCAGCCTTGAAACGGAGGATTACGTGGAGCCATTACTTGCCAAGCCGCTCCCGGAGGGAGGTGTTGTGGGCATCGTCAGCCCGGGCAGTCCATACAACACCTACGCGGATGTGCTACGCGGCGTCGCCTGGTGGGAGGCGCGCGGCTATCGTGTCAAGCTGGCGGAGGGCGCGCTGGCGCGAACGGACTGGACCGCAGGCAGCCCGGAGACGCGGGCGCGGGACCTCATGGCGATGTTCACCGATCCTGAGGTAGACGCGATCCAGTGCCTGCGCGGGGGAACGGGCGCGGCCGAGATCATTCCCCTGCTCGATTTCGACCGTATCGCCGCCCACCCAAAGCCTTTCATCGGGTTCTCGAACATCACCCACCTGCATACCGCGCTGCTCAGGTATACAGGCATGGTGACCTTCTATGGGCCTACGCTCACGCAGGTCGCGACGGCGTCGGCCTTTACGACGGAGCGCATGCTGCAGGCGCTCCGTGGCCAAACGTCCGGCCCGGTACCGCGCGATCCCGATGATTCGTTCGTGCGCGCGCTGGCGCCGGGGAAGGCGAGCGGGCGGATCGTGGGCGGCTGCCTGGGGGACTTGATGTGGACGATGGGGACGCCCTGGGAGTTCGACCTGGACGGCGCGATCTTCCTCATGGAGGATGTGGGGAGCAGCCCGCACCACATCGAGGGCGAGCTGGTTCAGCTGGCGCAGGCGGGCAAGCTCGCGGGCGTGCGTGGCGTCGTCGTGGGGGACCTCGACGGGTGCGAATGGAGTGATGGCGGCGGCGCGCCGTGGCCCCATACGAAGACGCTGGAAGAGGTGTTGCAGGAGCGGCTGGGCGCGTTGGGCGTTCCGGTGCTCTATCCCTTGCCGTTTGGGCATGGGGACAGGATGGCGACGATCCCGCTTGGGGTCCAGGCCACGTTGGACGCGGAGACGTGTGACCTGATCGTCACGGGAGCCGCGCTGCGGCAGGCATGAATCCGCAAGCGGGCGATCCATGGACGCCTCCTGCGCGTCCTGGATCGCCCGCTTGCGCGTGAGGCGACGGGACATCCATTTGGCGCTGGACGGCCCGCGCCTCGCGGGGGCGCGGGCCGTCACGCTCTAGCGTGCGTCCAGATCACCGCTCAGGGCGCGATCTGGACCTGCGCCCAGCCAGGCAGCGGTGGAAATCCCGCGACAGCGATGACGTCGCCGAGCGGCTTCGCATAATGTCCATATTGAGCCGGGACGGTGATTGTCATCGGCACGGCGTCGCCGAAAATGGCGGCGCCCGTGATCGTGAGCGTGGCGCCGTTGGATGACCAGACGAGATCGCCGCTATCATGGTAGGCGCTGTTGTCGCCATAGCCATGGCCGCAGTCGGCGGCTTCATAGTCGCCCGAGCCGTCCGGGTTGAGCTCGGCCCACAGCCAGATGCCGAAACCTTTCACCGTGCCGGGAACGCACGTGGTTGGGCCTACACAGTTAGCCGAAATCTCGACCTGATAGACGGCCCCTCTGCCATAGTCTGCCCGCGCGGGTTGTGCGGCGCTCATCAGCAGCGTGACAACGATTGTTCCGGCCGCTGCTAGCATGAGCGCGCCCCGCCACATCCACCTCTTCGACATGGACAAGCATTCCTCCTCGGGAGATTGAATAGAAGATCAATGACGCGAAGGCTGACCGCGGCTGACGCATTGGCGCGAACACGCCAGTGAGCCTGAGCGGCGCCCCTGTTCGGACGTGCGCTCCTACCAGTCGGCGCTAGCCGGGTCCACGGGCTCGCACCATGCGTGGTATGGTCGCCAGTCGCAGAGCGCGTAGCCCAGGTCGGCCTGGCTGGCGAGCGGCGGGCTGGCGAAGAGCGCCCCGCCACAGTGCGCGCAGGGTCGGAGCAGGACGAGGTCGCGGCCCTGGAGCTGGAATATCCACCCGTCCACTGCCACGGTCGCCCGGCGCGCATCGTGGTCCGTAACGGTCGCGCCATGCGGGATCGCGCATCCCGTGAGCGCGTGCACACGCGCGGCCAGCTCGGTCCGCAGGGCAGTGGCGCCTGCGCCGGCGCCGGCCTGCGCGTACGCCGCACAGGCCGCAGCGTGCCATGCGAGCGGCGCGTTGGCGCGGTTCTGTGGCGCTGCGCTGGTGGTTGCGGGCCGCGCCGCCGTCCAGCCAGCGGAGGTTGGGGGCGCTGGCGCCGTCTGTTGTTGGGACAGCATCGTATCTCTCCTTCGGCCTCATTCGTTACCAGGTCCTGCGCTCACCACGCCGAGCGCTTCAAACCTGAGCCAGACGCCCCATCCGCGAGCCGCTGCCAGCAGCGGCGCGTTCACCTCGATTGTGCCGTAGTCGCGGTTCGCGGGGCTATACCACAGATGTGGTATTTCTTCGCGCGTGGATGGTGGTTATACTTGGAGCGAGATGTAGAGGAGAGAATAGAAGACACGGCCATGCCGCGAGCGAGCTAGTAGCGAAATGGGGGCTGGTATGGGCGCGGCAAGCACACCGGAGCGAGTTCGTCAGGAGATCCTTCGCCTTTGCCATGCTGGCCTCGACTCATGGACGCTACGCGTCGAGGTCTTCGAGCGTCTCCAGCGCGTGATCCCGTATGCCGCGTACTGGTGCGGCGCTACTGACCCTGAGACGCTCCTGTTCACCGGCGCGGTGATGCGGGGAATTGAGCCTGCCGCCATCCCCTCCTATGTCAGTAATGAACTGGGCGGCGCCGACGCTAACACGTTCACTGAACTGGCGAAGCGCAAGTCGCCGGTAAGCACGCTCTACGCTGCGACGCGCAGGGACCCGCGGCGCAGCCCGCGCTTCCGTGAGATTCTGGAGCCTTCGGGGCAGGGTGACGAGCTGCGCGCCTCGCTGCGCGATGGCAAGACGATCTGGGGGGCTGTGTGCCTGCATCGGGAGCTACGCGACCCGGAATTCTCTCCAGCGGAGATCGCGTACATTGGCCAGATCGCGCCTCATCTGGCGGCAGGCATGCGCGTTGCGGCCCTGCTCGGCGCCGCGGATAAGGACAACGTGACCCTCGCGCCTGCCTCCGAAAGCCCCGGGCTGCTGACGCTCGCCGATGACCTGTCCCTCATCGCGATGACGCCCGCGGCCGAATGGTGGCTCGCGGAGATCGGCGACTGGCCACGTGGGGGCGAGCTGCCACAAGGCGTCTATAACGTCGCCACCAAGCTACAGGTCATCGAGCGCCAGCCAGAGAGCTCCCCGGCGATGGCGCCGCGCGCCCGCGTGCGCACGCGCGGCGGCCAGTGGCTGGCGCTGCACGCCGCGCGGCTGGCCGGGGTGGCCTCCGCTGGCCAGATCGCGGTGATCCTTGAGCCAGCGCGCCCGGAGGAGGTCGCCGCGCTGGTCCTGCTGGCCTATGCCCTCACTGAGCGCGAGGCGCAGGTGGCGCAACTCGTCCTGAAGGGCTATTCGACAGAGGGCATCGCTGATGCGCTCACTATCTCGGAGCTGACAGTGCAGCAGCATCTGAAGGCCATCTTCGACAAGGTCGGCGTGCGCAGCCGGCGCGATTTGGTGGCCCAGATCTACGCGCGGCACTACTGGCCGCGCATCGCGCGCGAGATTGGGTTATCGCCTGGCGCGTGGTCGCCTGAGGACACAGATCATTGAGCGGTGAGGCTATCCCGCCGCCTGGAGGAACTCGCCGATGCGGGCGGCGAGATCGGTGGGGCGCTGGAGGGGGATGTCGTGGACGGTGTCGGGCATCCAGATGACCTCGACGGTGGGGGCGGCGGCCATGCGCTCGCGGGCATGGGCCGCGCCGCGGCGCTTGGCCGCCAGGAAGCCGTCCTCCGCCGCGGGGCTCGCGCCGCCAACGCCCGCGCCTGCGGCCAGGATGTAGCGGGTGGGGGCGCGGACGGCGGGGAAGAGCGCCGCCGCGTCCTGGTCCCACATCGCGCGCAGGATCTTCATGTGGTTCTCGAAGGAGAGGCGCGGGCCGACGGTGTCATCGGGGCGCAGCTCGACGATGCGCAGCTCGATGGCCTCCACCTCTGGCCCGGCGCCGGGGATGCCCTGGCGAATCCAGCCGGTGAACGTCTCGCGCGGGGTCCCGGCGAAGCGCGGCGGCGCGAGGTCGCGGCTCACCTGCTCCCAGGTGGCGCCGGGGCGCTCGCGCAGCATGCCGAAGCCGCCATCCACCAGCAGCAAGGCGTCCACGCGGTCGGGATGGCGGGCCGCCAGCTCTAATGCGACGTTCGCGCCCCAGGAGTGGCCCGCGACGGCGAAGCGCGGCCCCAGACTCAGTGCGTCCGCGGCGGCGATGTCGTCGGTGATGATGGTCGCGAAATCGTAGCCGTCGTTGGGCTTGTCGCTCAGGCCGTGGCCGCGCTGGTCGAGGGCGACGACGCGGCGCTCGCCCGCCAGTGTGGGCGCGAGCAGCTCCCAGATGGCGGCCGCCGAGGCCAGACCGTGAAGCAGCAGTAGGGGCGGCGCGCCAGCCACGCCGCCACGCTGGGGCCACTCCAGGTAATGCAGCCGCAGGCCACCGACTGTCACGTATCCGTCGCTAGGCCGCGTCTCACCGCCTGCTGTCGTATCGCTCACTGGGGGCTCCTTTCGCCGCATGACGGGGGCTGCTCGGCCTTGAAAGGCCGGGGCGCGGGACAGGCTGCCCGGCCTTGAAAGGCTCAGGGAAATGTGGGGGTTGATCCCCTCGCGCTGTGCGCCGGCCTTTCAAGGCCGCGCTCTCCCTCGCCCGTCTGGTCGCGCCGTGCCCGGCCATTGATGGCCGCGCCTCCACGCTCGCGCGCCTGGCGTATGAGATTATGCTCGCGATTGCGCCTCGCGCGCCAGGAAGAGGAAGCGCGACCCGCCCAGCGGACGCGCCGCGATGTCCTGATTCAGGGCGTAGGCGACGCGGCGCGGAAACCACATAAGCTTGCGGCGCAGGACGTGTGCGGGCGCTTCCAAACTCTCCCGCGCGTATTCCCAGTCCACCACGTCATACCCCGTCTCCGCCAGCAGCGCCAGGATCACTTCCTTGGTGAAGTAATGCAGGTGGCCATACTCGCGCCGCATGTAGAGCAGCCCACCTGGCCGCAGCACGGTCTGCGCTGAGAGCGCATACCCCCGAAGCGACTCCCGGCGAGCTGGCGATCCAAGCGGGGACGACCCGTGGTCGCGCGCCAGGAGGACTACAGCCAGCGGTTCAAGGTAGAACGCAGTTTCGCATGGCTGGACGCCTACCGGCGCCTGCTCATCCGCTGGGAGCATCTCTTTGCCGTCTATCGCGGCTTGTTCACCGTGGCCCTCATGGCGCTGTGTGTGAGGCGGCTTATCCCGCGCCATGCTCCCGCGCCAGGAATACTGGATGTCCCGCGTGATCGGCGATTGGATCGAGCAAGGGCTTGAAATGTGTAACGACGCCCGTATACTTTAGATAGCGACCGTACTGGTCGCCGCCTCCACAAGGGCGATCGTATCACTTGACACTGACCTACGGGCGCGCGCGACCGCGGTCGCGCCTCCC
>DASTKI010000223.1:0-5048 GCA_035716045.1 Ktedonobacterales bacterium | reverse complement strand
CGGCAGGACGAAGATACTAGCGCCATCAACCGGGATATCCACCGCACGCTCCTGACTATATCGCGCCCCGACCGCTGGGCTCTCACGTCAGGCCGTCATGCGCGGCCACAGCCCTACGGCATGACACGGTCGCAGGTCGCGATGCACTCGATATGGGAAGTATAGGGGAACATATCCACCGGCTGCACGTTGGTGAGCCGGTAGCCCGAGTCGCAGATCAGGCGCAGATCGCGGGCGAGCGTCGAAGGGTCGCAGGAGACGTAGACCAGTGTGCGCGGGCCCATCGCCGTCAGCTCGTTCAGCGCTCGGGGCAGGCAGCCGGCGCGCGGCGGGTCTACCAGAGCGATATCAACACGCTCGCGCTGCCGCCGCATGCCGCCGATCACACGCTCCAGCACGCCCTCATACGCCAAAACGTTCTCGATAGCGTTGAGCGTGGCGCTGGCGCGCGCATCCGCGACGGCGCTGGGCTGCGACTCGATGGCGATCACCCGGTCCACACGCTTCGCCAGGAAGAGCGAGAAGAGGCCAACGCCACTGTAGCCGTCCAGCGCGACATCGTGCGGGTGCGGACGCAGCGCCTCAATCGCCCGCTGGACGAGCACAGGCGTCTGGGTCGGATTGACCTGGAAGAATGACCCGGCGGAGATGCGGTAGATGCGCGTCAGCACGTTATCGTGCACAAAATCCTGACCAGCGGTGACACGCCCACGACCCACCGGCAGGCCCAGGATCACCACCCCCGCCAGACCGGGGACCGCCATCCGCAGCGCGCTCGCCACGGCGTCCGGCCCGCCCTCGCTGTCGAATGGGGCGCCAGGCCGCGCCTCGATGGTCAGCAGCGCTCCACCGCTGCCACGGTAGGAATGGCCGCCCGCCATCATCAGCGCGCCGGACGACTTCTCGCCGGGCGCGCCGACCGCCACCCGCAGCGTGAAGCGCTCGGTGAACTCGTGTGCGCGTGCGCCCCAGCGGTCTTGAATCCAATCGCGCGTCAGTTGGTATAAGGTATCGAGCTGCGGGTGGACGATGGGGCATTCCGGCATGTCCAGCACATCGTGGCTCTCGGCGCGCCGGAAGCCGATCGCGCCATCGGGGGCGATGGCGAACTGCGCGACCGTGCGGTAGCGCCAGGCGTCGGCGTCCTCCGGCATGCCAATCGTCGGCTGAACGGGCGGATCGCTGAATTTTCCGATGCGCATCAGGAGCTGGCGGACGATGCGTGTCTTCCATTCGATCTGGGCTGGGTAAGCGATATGCTGCCACTGGAAGCCGCCGGAATCACTTAGCTCCGGATAGCGCAACTCGACCCGATCGGGCGACGCTTCCAGCACGTCCAGCAATTCGGCGCGCGCGTAGTTGGCGCGCTCGCGGGTCAGGCGCACGCGGACCCGTTCGCCCGGCAGCGCGCCGGGCACGAAGACCGCGCGTCCCTCGTAGCGGCCGACGGCGTCGCCGCCATAGGCCAGATCAGTCAGCTCTAGCTCAAATTCTGGCCCGCTGTCAGCGGCTTCGGCGCTGGCTCTGGCCGCTTCATTCACCTGTCTGTCTGGCCAGTCACGGCCTCTGGGGACGCCCTCGTCCCAAACGCGCTCATCCCGCACACGCACCTTCCCCCGGTCAGCCGGCGATCCACGTCGCTGCCGTTTTGCGCCACCCCAGCGGCCCGCGCCTCAGCGGGACCCCGCCAGTCATACTCCACAGTGACTATTCTACCATACACGGGCGCCCGCGTAATTTCAAGGCTGGCAAGCGCCGTGTTATGGGCTGGCGAGGCTGTTCGTCGTAGGGTATGCAAGGGCTATACAGCCTGGAGAGCGGCCGCCGCAAACGTGGCGCGCGTCACGCGGGGCCGCCGCGCGCTCTGCGAAGACAGGGTGAGCGCCGGCCAGCGTTGCGCGGCGCTGGCTGACGCGCGCTGATCATTCGCTGAGAGAAACCCAGGAAGCAAGGGAAAATGGCATGGAGTCTGCGCACGCGTCTTGCGGATGGTGGCCGTGAGGCGAGCGCGGTGTGTGGCGTGAAGAGGAGTTGAGCCGCATGGAGCCGGAGAGGTCGGAAGGGGCGGATGCCCCGCTATTGCCCCAGAACATAGGCGTCGCGACGGGGGAGGACGTTCCTCCACCCTATCCGGACGCGCCACGCGATCCGCGCGTGACGCGGGCGCTGGAGCCTGAGGGAGCGCCGGCCAGCGACGCGCCGGATGGGCCTTCCACGGTCGAGCGGTCCGCCTGGCTCAGAGATGAGGAATACTGGCGCACCGTCACCTACATGTCGGCGACGGGACGGCGCCCGGGCGACAAGCTCGCCACGCGCCCGCTGCCGCGCCCAGAGCGCTTCCGCGCGTCCTCGCCCATGCGTAGCGCCACGGTCCTAGCGCTCGTGATCGCGCTCATCTTCCTGATCCCGATTGGCGTCGTGATCGCCGGGAACGCGGCCTCTCACATCACCATCCCCAACACCATCCCAATCACCATCCCCGGCATCAGCCAGCCCACCGCCACACCAACGCCCGTTCCTACCCACGCGCCCACGCCGACACCTAAGAAGAAGAAATAGGCTCTCCATTCCGGGCGGGCGGCGGCGCGCATGATATACTGGGTGTCAAATCGGCATGCGTGCGGCGCCAGCCACGGCTGATGGGAGGGTGCGGGATGACGGATCGAGCCGGGCGGGCTGGCTCGCCAGCCAGGGCGGACCGCGCCGGCCAGGCGGAAACCCGCGGCGCGGGAGCGCTAGCGCGCGGCGGCGCGGACATCGGCAAGATCGTGCGCTCCGAGTCACACGTCCGCTATACCTGCCAGGTCTATGCGCCCGGCGAGACAGCGACGCCGCCCGCGCCGGAAGACTACTCCTTCGGCTCCTTCGTCCGCATCCCGCTGCGCTCCGGCCCCGCCATGCCCGACGCGCTCATCGCGCCGCCCGGCGACGCGCTGCCTGGCCACATCCCCGCCGAATCCTGGGCGGTGGGGCTGATCTACGACACCATTCTGATGAATCCGGCGTTCGGCGCGACAGGGCCGCGCCTCTCCAATGACGCCCAGGTCGAGCTGTTCTCGCCGGATTACGTCGTCGAGCGCGCCGTGCTGCTGTCCGTGCTGCTGCTCGGCGTCATTGAGCAAGGCGCGGACGGGCGCATGCGAGTCAGCCACGGTGTCCCAGCGCTGGCGCCCGACCTCGGCGCGGTGGTTTCGCCGCTGGGCGATGAGTCGGTACGCGCGTTCCACTACTTCGCGGATGGCGGCGCGGACGCCGCTGGGGCCATTGGCGCGCCGGGCCGCCCCTACCTCCACATGGGCTACCTGCCGCACGCCGTACAGCAGGACAACGCGCTGCTGCCGATGGCCATCCTTCGTGTGACCGAGCGGCTGGAGGCGCTCTTCCCGGAGCGCCGGGCGCTGCTCTCCATCGTGCGACGCAACTTCGCCTGGCGGCTGAAGGTCCAGTCAGCAGGGTAGGAGGGCGCGAGGGCGCGGCCCTCAAGGGCCGGCGCACGAGACGCGGGAGGGGCGCGGCCCCCAAGGGCCAGCGCACGGAACACAGAGCGAGGCGTGGGAAGGGCATTTATGCCCTGGTACCGTGCCCCGGCCATTGATGGCCGGGAGGGAGTAGCATGAGGAATCCAGGCTCCGAGCGGTCCGAGCGTGGCGTCGCGCGGCAGAGTGGCGGCGCGCCCGCGCCCGCCCTGCCCGCCGCGCCAATTGGCATCACCAAAGGCCCCGGCGAGACGATCCACGAGTACACCTTCATCTCGCGCGACGAGAGCCGCCTGCTCAAGAACGGCGAGTACGTCTACTATCTGCTGGACGGCGAGGGGGGATGGGACGGGCGGGAGCCGCGCCGCGTGCTGGGCCGCATCCTGCGCCGCGAGCCAGTGCAGCTCTTCCCCGATACGTTCCTCTCCGAGCCGGGCGTCTCGCCGTCGGAGGTCGCCGCGCTGGTGGGATATGACCAACGCGCCAGCGATCTCTTCGAGCTGAGCGTCGCTATCATGGGCTACTACGACCAGCTACTCGGCTCCTTCGTCAACCCGTGGATCCCGCCCAGCTCCGGCACGCCGATCTATCTGGCGGATGACGCCTGGCTGTCCACCGCCCTCTCGCGCAAGGCGCCCGGCGCGGCAGGCAGCGCGCACATCGGCTCGCTGCTGACCCGCCCTGCGGAGGCCGTGCCGGTCGTCTTCGATGTCAGAGACCTGGTCAGCACACACCTGGCGATCATCGCCAGCACCGGCGCGGGCAAGAGCTACCTCGCCAGCGTGATCGTCGAGGAGCTGATGCGCCCCTACAACGGCGCGGCCGTGCTGGTGATTGACCCGCACGGCGAATACACTTCGCTCCAGGACATCGCCAACCACAGCGAGTTCAGCGATGGCGAGGCGGAGGAGGCGGCCATCAATGGCCGGCGCACGGCGCGTGGGGATGAATCCCAGGCACTTACGCCCTCGTCACGTGCGCCAGCCTTTCAAGGCCGCGCCCGCCCGCGCTACCAGGCGACCACACGCGTCTACAAACACGATGAGGTGAAGGTGCGCCTCTCGACGCTGACACTGGGCGACCTGCGCTACCTGCTCCCAGGCATGACCGACAAGCAGCACCACTTCCTGGGCCGCGCGTATGAGAACCTGCGCCGCGCCAAGCATGGCCAGCCCTGGACATCGGACGAGCTGAAGAAGGCCGTCAGCGACGTGGCGCGTGACAAGAACGAGGAGAGCGGCGACGACAGCGGCAACAGCACCGTCGCCGCGCTGCACTGGAAGATAGACGAGCGCTTCGGCGAGAACAACATGGTCTTCGACCCGCACTTCCACCTCAACCTGCGCGAGGCGTTGAAGCCGGGGCAGTGCACGGTACTCCAGCTCAACGAGGTGGACGAGCGCGACCAGCAGGTGATCGTGGCGACGCTGCTGCGCCGCATCTTCAACGCGCGCGTGGACACCGAGCGCGGCAAGGTCCACGAGGGCGGCGAGAATTACCTGGATTATCCCGTCTTCGTGCTGGTTGAGGAGGCGCACCACTTCGCGCCGCATGGCGATGAGGTCGTCTCCA
>DASTKI010000222.1:0-18192 GCA_035716045.1 Ktedonobacterales bacterium | reverse complement strand
GTCGGCGACACCTGAAGCCGCTGGGCTAACCGAGGGTTCCCCTCGGAGGCAGGCGTCGAGGGTGGGGTCGGTGATTGGGGTGAAGTCGTAACAAGGTAGCCGTACCGGAAGGTGCGGCTGGATCACCTCCTTTCTAGGGAGAACTGAGGATGTGGGGGGAACCCTCCCCGCACTCTCGATTTCCCAAGGTCGATCGGCGAAGCGATGGCTTGCCATCCTTCGTCGCTTGCGATCACTGAGTTCGCTCAAAGTCGACCGCCACCATGGCGCGTCTGGCGTGCGCATCCCGCGTTGCTGGTTCTCACTCTTCAGTCGCTTCACGAGCGACTGGAAGCGCCACGGGCCTGTAGCTCAGTTGGCTAGAGCGCGGTCCTGATAAGACCGAGGTCCCCTGTTCGAGCCAGGGCAGGCCCACCGATGCCGCGCGGCGGTCACTCATGGTGGTCGGGCGCGCCCCTGGGGGCGTAGCTCAGCTGGAAGAGCATCTGGTTTGCAACCAGAGGGTCAGGGGTTCGAGTCCCCTCGTCTCCACCAGAGGCCTACCTGAGTGATTGGGCGATGGCCTCGATGTAGCTTTAGCTACCCTCGCGTGATCCTGTTTGCTGGTCTCCCGCGCCTGGGCGTGCGGGAGGGTTGGTGACTATAGCGGAGGGGTCCCACCCGTTCCCTTCCCGAACACGGTCGTTAAGCCCTCCAGCCCCGACGATACTGCAGGGGCAGCCCTGTGGGACAATAGGACGTCGCCGGCCCTCCCGCCCGCGCCAGTCGTTGGAGAGCGAGACATATGCGCAAAACCCGGTAAAAAGCCCATCGCCTGATCAGGCGATGGGCTTTTCGCTATTTCACCGCTATTGCGTGCGCTGTCGCACATACAAAGCCGTGCGCGCGCTGGGCTGAAAGCCGATGCTGCGGTAGAGCTTGCCCGGGATGGGGTAGCCCTCATCACCGCGCGGATTGACGATCGCGGATTCCGCGCCCGCCTCCCGCATCGCGCGCAGCGTCGCCAGATTCACCGCCCGCGCGAAGCCGCGGCGGCGGTAGGCGGGCGCGCATCCCACTGGCTCCAGCAGCCCTACCCGGTTTACCTCATCCAGCCAGCCGAGCGCGGTCGCCACGAACGCGCCATCTGGGGCTTCGACCACCCAATCCAGGTCGGGACGGTACGGCCACGCGGCCATCACCGCGCGGAAGGTCTCGGTCGTCTTGCGCGACGGGCCGAAGTCCGACCAGGCCGCGCGGTGGCCGGCGGCGCGGCGCTCGGCTTCATCCGCGCGGACATGGCGCAGGATGAACCCATCGGGCGTCACGGGCGCGGCGAGCGCGTCAAGAGACATATGGTGGTGCGTGAAATACGGCGCATCCCTGTCCGCTGTATAGCCAGCTCGCGCTAGCGCCGAGACCAAATGCGACTCGGTTTCGAGAACCATGCAGCATAGGCGCTCTGCCTCGCTCATCCCCTCGAACCAGGCGATGGCCGCATCCGCCAGCTCGGGCCGCGCTGGATCCACGGCCAGGTTGAGAACATCCGGCAGCTCGATCCAGCCCCACGCCATGACCGCGCCATCCTCTTCCCAGAGCGCGGTGCGCCAGGTGTGCGCCAGTTCGGGGTTGGATGTACGCTGCCAGGCAAGGTCCCCAATGTGCCAGTTGGCGTCTCTGGACCAGATGCGCTGGACGAGATCTTGCATAGCGCGCAGATCGCCATCTCCGCTGTAGTCGCGCTGGCGCATCACATCCCTCCGAGCAGGCGTTCTCCGTAACGGCCCACTATATCACATTGCCTGGCGACCGATAAGCGCGTGTGATGGAATGAAGAGGACGGGCCGCGTGTTTGTGCGACGCCCGTGAGCCGCGTATGCCATCTTCATGGGCAGAGGATCAGGAGCATGGTGGAACGAGGTGATCCCGCATGACAAGCGCACGTACAGAGAGTCCCGACGAGCAGCGTGTGGAGGTTTCAGCGGCTCGCGCTCCCAATCTGGGGTCGCCGCTGGACATGACGGAAGTGTATGACGTCGTGGAAGTGGCGCTGCGCTTCTTCGATGAGCATCTGGCCATCAGGGCCGAGCACGAGCGCCACTTGTATCTGCCTGCGCGCATCGTCGGCGAAAGCGTGGGCGATCACCTGCGCCGTAGGGCGCCGGAGTGGACGGATATGCCCGATGAGCCGCCGTTGGGTGAGGAGGGCGGCACGGCCTGGACGCCTGACAATGTGTGGCTGCGCGAGGAGTTGGAGATACGCGAGGAGCTTGAGATCACCGAGTAGGCTCGCGCGCCACGGTGAGCGCTTGAGCGCCTCCGCCATGAGCGGCTACAAGCGTTACCGCCAACGACACGCAGTCCCCTCGCCAGGGAAGGTGAGGGGGCTGCGCGCTTCGCTTGAGGAGCGAATGATTCAGTTGTTGGCGCCGTTCAACGGCGTTACGGCGTCACCGGCGTCGGGACCGCCGGCAGCTCAGGGTCGGACAAGGTAAGCGGGCCGGTCGCCCCACCCACACCAGACATCCGCCCCAGCTCGCGGGCCATCCGCAGGTGGAAGTCGCGCTCGTCCGCCAGGCGGTTGCGCGCCTCGTCCTGCTTGCCCCGCTGCGCCAGGCGCCGCGCATGCGCGACGGCCAGGCGGTAATGCGTGCGCTGGGCGCGGTGATACTCGACGAGATCATGCGCGTAGCCAGCGCGCGGGCCACCCTGGACCCAGGTGATGAGACGGCCCAGCGCGGACTCGCCGCTCAGTGGGCGCGTCTGGCTCGGCACGCGGACCTCGGCCACCTCGCGGCGCACGCGGTCCACATACATGTCCAGCCACGCCTGGTCAATCCACCGGCGCAGCCGCCCACCAACGGTGGGCCGGATGAAGCGGCTCAGGTCGCGCGCGGCCATCGCGTGGCGCACGCGCTCGTTGAGCAGCCGGGTCTGAGCCTCAGCCTCGTTGCGGGCCCGGCGCAGATTGAGAGCCTCGCGCAGCGCTACCGTGTGGCGGCGGTACTCATCCGCCATGCTCGCCTGCAGCGCCATCGTCGGCTGGCGCGGGTCCATGCGCGCGGTCGGGGCCGCCGCCTGGTCACGCCTCGCGGCCTTGCTCTCTGGTACACGCACGACACGGAAGGCGAGCGTCGCGGCGCCCGCCAGCGTGATAGCGATCACGCCAAGCAGCGTCAGGACTGGCATCATGTGCTCTCCTCTCGCTCGTCGAACTTCACATCCTCACCGCGCCCATCCAGGGCGCATGGAAGAGTATAGGCGACGGCGACAGGCGGGCGAAATAGCCGCTGGGGTGAGATTTTTGCGCGATGGCGGGCAGGCGGCGCATCATCCGCGCGGTGTCATCCTCTGGATGATATCGAGGCGACATCTGCCGGGCTCCGTCTCGCGCTGTTTTGCGCCCGTCAGGCTCGGCTAGTCGCTGGCGTCGTCAGGTGAGGTGAACAGGCCATTGAGGACAGCGTAGAGCACGGCCTGATCCCGATTCTGCACCTGGAGCTTGCTGATGATATGCGCGACGTGGGTCTTGACGGTGTTCGAGGTGATGAACATCCGCCTGCCAATCTCTGCGGTCGAGAGCTGCTGCGCGACCAGCGCGAGGCACTCTAGCTCACGGTCCGTGAGGCGCGGCTCAGAGCCGCCCGGCCTGGGGGCCTGCCACTGGCCACCACCGGTGGCCCGGCGAACATACCGCGCGGCGATCTCGCTGTCCACGACCCACTCGCCCTTAGCCAGGCGGCGCGTGAGGTCGCACAGGTCGCCATTGCGCGAGTCGCCTTTACGGGAATAGCCCTGCGCGCCCGCATAGAAGGCGTCGGCGAAGAGGTCGCCCTGGACGTCGGCGCCGGTGATGACGCAGCATACGGTGTCGGGACTGATGGCGCGCAGCTCACGGATGAGCTCAACTCCCGCGCGGTCGTCGCCCTGTAAGCGCATATCCACCAGCGCCACCTGGGGATGGGCGCGCGCGGCCAGCTCTACCGCGTCTTGGCGCGTCTCGCAGACGCCTATCAGCTCGATGTCGTCTTCCGCCATCAGCATTGGCACGGCGCGGCGGACAAGGTAATCATCGTCAACGACCATGACTGAAATCTTGCCGTCTGGCGCGCTCGCGCGCTTCTCGTCACTCATCGCCTGGCTCGCTCTCTGTCCCAACTCGTTAGAGGGCGGCCGCGCCACCCGCGCCGCGCCATTCCAGCGCCCGTCCCATGATGTTGCGAATGCTCGTTTGTATCACCGATTCACGCTCGTTCAGCGATGACGCGATGGCGCCGGCGCGCTCTCCGCGGGTGATGCGGCGCAGGATCTCGCGCTCACGCAGTGTGAATATGGCGGGCTGCCCGGCTTGCGCCGCCTGGTCCGCTTCGCGCAGAAGAAGGGTGGCCATTTCGGGGTCCAGCTCCCAGGCGCCGGAGGCCAGCCGTTTGACGATTTCGGGCAGCTCGTCACCAAGGACATAGCCTTTGCGGTAGTAGCCGCGCGCGCCCGCGTAGAACGCCAGCGGCAGCAGATCGCCGCGCCTGTCGCTGGCCGTTAGGGCGAGGCAAACGGTGGCAGGGCTGAGCGCGCGTATCTGGCGTATCAGCGTGACACCCGCGTAGGGGTCGCCACGCATGCGCATATCCACCAGGGCGACCTGCGGCGGCTGGCGCACGATCTCATCCAGACAGTCCTCCGCCGAGCTACAGCAGGCTGTGACAGTGATGTCGGGGCCATCTAACAGTAACTTCAGGGCATCGCGTGTAATTGAGTCATCATCCACGATCAACGCTGTGATAGGAGAATGGGGCTCGCCACTCACTGTATCGCTCACTTTCCGACGCGCCTCGCCGCGTCGTGTGTATGGCTCGCTCGGATCGCCGCGCTTGTCGCGAGCGGTCTCCGCGCGCCTGATGTCTCCCGTATAGAAAGTTGGAGCCACCGACCCGCGCGGATCAGTGGCTCCAATGCCGGTCAGCCGGTGTTCTGCGCGACGCTCAGCGCCGAATCTGAAGCGCCCAGTCGCCGCGGAAGGCCTGCCTGGCTCGAATCGCTCGTCGCGCTCTCCGCGCTCGTTATCCCGCGCTCGCCCGGCTGGCTGTTCTCGCTGGCGTTGGCGGCGCTGAGAGGTAGGAGGAGCGTGAGCATCGTGCCTGACGCGCCTTGCTCACGCGAGCTCTCCAGGCTAAAGACGCCGCCGCAGCGCTCGACGCGCGCGCGGATGCCGTTGATGCCGTGTGATTTGCTGATGTGGCTGGTATCGAAGCCGCAGCCGTTGTCGCTCACGATCAGCGTCAGGGCGCCATCTTCGACCCGCGCCGTGATCTCGATGTGGGTGGCGCGCCCGTGGCGTGAGGCGTTGTTGACCGCTTCGCGCACGATCATGAGCGCGTCGTGGCGCAGGCTGATAGAGAGGGCTCTGTCATCGCCGGAGCAGCGCGGGGCGCAGTCTACTTCGAGCGCGCGGCGCACGAGCGAGGCGTAGTCGTCAAGCTCAGCGAAGAACCTGGGGCGATCCAGTGGCGCCCGCTCATCTTCGCGCCGCCAGATGTCCGCCGTGTCGCGCTCACGCCAGATCTCGATGAGGTAGTTGACCTGGCGTTGAAGCGCGCGGATGGCTTCGCGCGCGGTGAGCAGCTTCTCGCCGCCTCGCGCTCCGAGCGCGCTCGTCCGCTCCCACTCGCTGGCGATCTGCTCGATCAGCCAGCGCCCGACGCTGGCGTGCTGGGCCATGCCGTCGTGGATCTCATGCCACGTGTTGGCGCGCTCCTCCTCGGCCACATGCTGATAGAGCATTGCGCTCTGCAAGGCGAGCGCCGCGAGGTCGGCCAGCGCGGCGCACCATTCGCGGTATTCCGGCGGAAAGAGTCGCGGCGCGCGGTAGTTGACGAAGATGACGCCGAGCGCCGCCGCTTCATTTGTCTGCCCGTCATCCCCATTGGAGACGCTGCTAGCGCCCGCGCGCAACGGCAGAATCGCCGCCGCCCGCACCTCCTCGCGCGCCACGAATCCGCGGTGGCGATGTGATCCCGTCTCGTACCGCTCGAACCGGGCGGCGCCCTCGCGCAGCGCCCGCTCGACCGCGGACTCCTCGCCGCGCAGCGCAATGCGAGCCGCAGAGGCGGGCCGCGTGGTGAACTCGCCAGCGGTGACAGGCTCGCCGATGCGGCCATCGTCCAGATGGCGAGGATAGAGCGCTACCGAATCCGCGTCCAGCGTCTCGCGCGCGATGCCGACGATCTCTTCCAGCGCGGGCCGCAGCTCCTGCTGGGCGAGCAGGCGCCGGGCGATGCGCTGCGTCACAGCGGTGAGGCCTTGCGCGCGCGTCAGCCTCCGCACGCTATCGAGCGAGACGGCGAGGTGCAAGGCGATGGCGTTGAGTAGCTCCACGTCGTCATCGCTGAAGGCATAGGCGCGCTCGCTTTGCACATCCAGCACGCCGAGCAGGGTTTCGCCCAGAATGAGGGGAATGGCCAGCTCGGCGCGCGTGTTTGGGAACATAGGGTGAGGGAGATAAAGATGGCCAGGGTCGTGGGCGACATCGTTGACCATCCGCATCTGGCGGTTATTGGCGCACCAGCCGGTGATGCCTTGCGTCTCGTCAATGACGAAGCCCTCGACGACCAGCTTGCGCGCGGTTGGGCTGGAGGCGCCGTAAAAGCGCAGCCCGCGCGCGATGCGCGCGTCTTCTGAGGTGGCGAGCAGGATGTTGACCTCATCATATCCCATGCGCTCGGCGATGATAGTCGCCGCCTGATTGGCAAAGGCGGTCTCGGAGGGGTTGTGAGTGATGGTCAGGGCGGTGATCGCGCGGGTGATGTCGAGGACGTTGGTGAGGTCGGCGCGCCGCTCGGAGAGAGAGCGCAGCGTGACGGCGGGCAGCAGGCTGATGAGGGTGAGCCAGCAGGCGTGCAGAGCGATGATCCATGCGCCGGGACCATCCACGCGGCCGGCGGCCAAGGCCCATGCGGCGGCGTCGCAGATGATGACGAACGCGCCCAGTCCGACGATCCAGTAGACCGACGCATAGCGGGCGGCGCGCAGCACCGGGAGGACGAATAGCAGCCAGCCAGCCCCTAGCAGCGGAATGGGGCGCCCGGCGCTGGCGCTGGCTCGGTCCAGGCTGACGACGAAGAGGAACGTGGCGACGGTCAGCGCGCAGGCGAGCGCGCCATGCAGTAGGGCCAGCTCGCGGCTGTCATCGCGGCGCTGAGGCGCTGCGGCGCCTGAGCCGAGGATGGGCTGTGGCTCAGGAGGGCCGAAGATCAGCCACCAGCATTTGTCTATCAGCGCGCGTACCACGCCCAGGATGATGGGGCGCGCATCGGGATGACGCGACAAGGCGATCACGCCCAGCTGGTAGATGACGTACAGCAGGGGCCACAGCGCCATCCATGGCGCTCTGGTAAGGATTGGGGTGACCAGCAGGACGGCGATGATGGCGGTGACGGTCCCGGCGATGGCGTCATACCACGTGAGGAGGAAGCGAAGCGCTCGGCGGCGCAGCACGGGTCGGTTTGCCGAGAGTAGGTCGGTGGGTACGGGGCGGTAGACGTTGAGCACGTCCTATCCACTCCCTTCATCACGTCGCCGCCTGGCGCAGGCGCTTCTGGCGGGCACATCAGGCGCCCCGCATCTGGCGAGAGTATACCGCCTGGCGGTCATGCAGGCATATCACCCTCTGGGTGATATTTCACGGATGGGCTGGGTTGGCATGACGGGAGATGTCGGGCGGTAGGGATATCGATTGCGCCATGGAGCGGGAATCGTCGCCGCTACGCGATGCGCTCGATCGGCTGCTATCTTGCGCAAAACTGCGGAGTGAAGCAGTGTGAATGTGAATGTGCTGATTCAATTTCGCATGTTATACTGGCAATCAATCGATCCCCGGCGGTTGCTTTGTGTTTCGGTAGTTCCCAACGAACGCAATTCGGCTAGGTCTAGTGGTGTGGAGGGTGAAGATGGCAAGCCTGAGCGTTGTCTCAACCGGGCCTGAGGAAGACCGACGGATCGTCGGATATGTTGATGACTTAGGCGGAGTCTATGATACGCAGCAGCGCCGGATTGGCAATGTGGGCATGGAGCGAAACCAGCGCTATGCGATTCAGGATGCGCAAGGGGCGGTTGTTGGCTCAGTGGAAACCTCCGCCGATGCTAGTCGTGGGCATGCAGTCTATGATAATTTCAACATCGTCGTAGGCTCCGGGTTTGCGGACAGATTTGTGGAGGCCTCGACTGGCCAATCGGGCTTGATTGCTTTCAATGCGGGGCGCAGTGAGCGCGGAGGCGTAATAGCCGGAGCCGCCCTGTTGCTTCTCGTCCATTCCCCCGTCTCATACCCGCATGCAGGCGCGCGATCAGAAGCGCTTGATCGCGCGTTGCAGGAAAGCCTTCGTTTGGCTCAGGGCGGGCTACAACAAGCGCGAACGGGTGTGAATCAGTTGATGGAGGAACATCAACAGACGCTGGATGAGCGACAGCGCCGGGCAAAGGCAGGCGCCATGGTGAATGCGCCGGCAGGCCAGCGCATGAAGACGTTCGGCACAATCGTCGTCGAGATGATTCCTCTAGGGTTGGGGCCGTATGGTGTTGGGGACATCGTCACCTTGATCGAGGGCTCAGTAGGACGGACTCTCGATGGCCTCAGACTCTCGAATATCGAGCGTCTCATTTATTTCGGCGCTTCCGCGATTCCCGTTATTCCTGCGCGCCCTGTCGTCACCATTTACCGGCTCATCGAACGCGGTAGAGCGCATGAGGCGGAGCTTCGTGAGGCCGAACGCCGCGGGGTTGAGTATTCAGAGCGTTTTGATGATATCCCCTCAGGAGCGGACTTGAATCCGTTTGGCTTGGGTATGGCGCAGTCCGCTGGTCAGATGGGCGCCGGTCCATCCGCGAACCCACGTTTGTCTGGCGAGACAGGGCAATGGGAAACATGCCAGATCGAAGCGCGCCCGACACTCATGAACATGCGCGTGCATTTTACGGCGGAAGCGATTGGCCCGAGAGGAGCCTACACAGTCGCCACGTCAGATGGGGTTGGAACGGCTTCACAGGGGACAGACGCCATGAAGAAGCAGGGCCCGGTCGTCCAAAAGCTGGTGAACAAACTGATAGCTGACGGTTGGGAGCCGCTACCGGATCGCGGCCCCTATTGGTTCAGTTATCGTCTCCGACGGCGAGTTCGATAACCCAGGATTTTGGCGCGTCCTTGGTTGACGTCACGCGCCATTATGCAGATCGTATGCTCTTATGCCGACCATACAGGCACAAAAGGCGCCCAAAGGCGCCTACATTGGGGGATGCGTATGGAAATGAGGCCTTGCTCGAAATGCCAGGGGTCCGGGCATGTGTATGTCAACGGTCCCTGTCCCCCATGTGGTGGGACAGGACAAAGCCGGGTGAAGCCCGGAACGTCATGTTCTTTATGCAGGGGCACTGGTCACATCTCGGGACAGACGGCGTGCACCCAGTGCGGAGGTCTTGGCTACCAGCGTATATTGCCTGGACCTGAATGATGACGCGGCGTCGAGACACCAGAGTGCATTTCGCCCGCTTCCACGCGGCTTATACGGCAGCCGCGATACGGACCCAGGGCTGACGGACGTGACAATATGGAGGCGTCCGACGCCTTTCAGGCGTGTTGCGGACGTCTCCACAGACGCGATAGATCGCGGGGATCGCGGCATGGCGCCAGCGCACGCCACAACGGCGCGCGGAGCTCGCGGAGCTAGTCGCGGCGCTCCTTGAGGCGGGCGGCCTTCCCGCGCAGTCCGCGCATGTAGTAGAGGTTCTTGCGGCGGACCTTGTTGTGGCGCACGACTTCGATCTTGTCGATGCGCGGAGAATGCAGCAGGAATGTGCGCTCGACGCCGATGTTGTGTGCGATGCGGCGGACGGTGAAGTTGCGGTTCACGCCTTCGCCACGCAAGCGAATGACGATACCCTCGAAGACCTGGATGCGCTCGCGGGCGCCCTCGACGACTTTGGCGTGCACGCGCACGGTATCGCCTGGCTCCAGCGTTGGAATATCCTCACGCAGATGCTCTTCTTCGACGGCCCGAACCAGTGGCGCTAGTGACATGTCTCTATCCTCCTGGCGCTATGCCAAACGCTAGTATACACCTGCTCCCCTGCGTCGCGCAATCATTCTGGCGCTTTCAGGTTTGACCGATTGCTCCATTTTTCTGAGTCTGACTGGTGTCTCTGGCATGGAGGTTGCGCTTTCTTGATGAGCGCCACGAGCGGATGGCTTCCCATCGCAAGGATTGCTCCGTCCGTCGCCCGCCAGGCTCGCTGGCCAATGTGGCCATTCTGGCGGGCGGCTCGCATCACGTCATCATCCGCACGCGGCGCGCTACTCGATAGCTTATCTCACGTACGTATCAAGGAGGCGACGTATGACTGTGGGCGCCACGAGCGCGGGCCCGCTCACCGGCCCGCTGATCGCTGGGCGCTATGCGCTGGGCGCTCCCCTTGGCTCCGGCGGCGCGGCGGTGGTCTGGCAAGCATGGGACACACGCGCGGGGCGCGCCGTTGCGCTGAAGGCGGGGCGTGTGGTGGAGATGGATGGAGGCGAGGCTGATGTTGGATCTGTCCAGGGACTTGATTATGCGATGATCGTTCCGCCAGAGAGGACGGTGGGTCCTGTCACGCTTGCTACACTGCGCTGGCGCCTCCAGCGCGAAGAGCAGGTGATGTCCTTGCTCGCGCATCCGAATATCGCGCGCGTCTATGAGTATCTCGAAGCGGATGGGCGGCCGTGGCTCGCTCTGGAGCTAGTGGAGGGGCTGGACCTGCGGCATGTCACCCGCGAGCGCGGCCCGCTCTCCATCCTGGCCGCGCTGGACGTGGGCCGCCAGATGTGCGCCGCACTGGCGGCCCTCCATGGCGCTGGCGTGATCCATCGCGATGTCAAGCCGCAGAATATCATCCTCTCGTCCAACGGCCACGCGACGCTGATTGATTTTGATCTGGCATGGACGCCCACGCTGCGCGACGCCGGGGAGCCAGATATGGTCTATGGCACTCCCGAATACATGGCGCCTGAGCAGGCGATGGGCGAGCGCGTCACGACGGCCACCGACCTCTATGCGCTGGGTGTCACGCTCTACGAGTTGCTGGCGGGCTCCGCGCCGTTCCATTCGGGCCGGGCCAGCGCGATCATGTGGCGGCATGTGGCGGAGACGCCGCCGCCATTGCGCGAATGGCGTCAGGACCTACCCGCGCCGGTCGAGCGGGTAGTGATGCGCGCGCTGGCGAAGGAGCCGCGACGGCGCTATCCGAGCGCGGAAGCAATGGAGCAGGCGCTTGCCCGGGCGCAGGATGCGGCGCGGCTGGCGCCCGCCAATGCTGATAGACGCATCGTCGCGCTGCCTGCTCAAGTGTCGCGCACGGTCGAGACGGCGCCACCCGCTCCGTTTGTAGTGGGGCCCGCGCCCGCTCCCGTCTTGCCGGCGGCTAGTCCAACTGACTATGCGCCAGCGGGCTGGCTCATTATGGCGTACTGGGCTCTGGCGGTGATTGGCGTCGTGCTGACGTTGATTCTGCTCTCGGCGCTGGCTGAACATCTGCCCGCCTGAATAGCGTCAAGCGCATCGCGCCAAGGAAGCATCGCGCCACGAGGTGAATTGTTGACTTGAGTTGTCATGTTCACATTGACGGCCCGTGGTCGCGCGGCTTATGCTATGGCGTGGCGCGGCTTTGGGCGGGCGGGTGGGGCGCTCGCGCCGCCGGGGAATTCGGCGGCGACAGCAGGGCCGCGCGCAGGATGGGCGCATGCGATTGACGATGAAGAGCGACTATGGTTTGCGCGCGATGATTGATCTGGCGGCGCGCTATGGGAAGGGGCTCATCCCCAGCGCGGAGATCGCGCGGCGGCAGATCATCCCGGAGCATTTCCTCGATCAAACGCTGATCACGCTGCGCCGGGCGGGGCTGATCAAGAGCCAGCGCGGGCCGCAGGGCGGGCATGCGCTGGCGAAGCCGCCCGCGCAGATTACCATGCTCGATGTGTTGCGCGCGCTGGAGGGTGTCCCGGCCACGCTGGACTGCGTGCCTCAGCCAGCAACCTGCGCGCTCGCGCCAGGCTGCGGCATGCGCGACATCTGGGCCCAGATTGATGCCTTCACACATGACCTGCTGGCCGCCACGACGCTGGAGCGACTCGCGGCCCGCCACCAGCCCGCGCACGCCGAGGCCGTCGAGATGTACTATATCTAACGCGCTTTGGCACATCCCCAGCGCCTACATAGCGGGCGCGCTGGTCAGCCGTTGTGAATGGCGACGCGCACGCCCGCTTCCGCGTCCCATAGCGATGCGGCGATGTCGCCTGAGGGCAGGGTGGACTCGACGGCGCGGCCTTCGTCCATGCGCAGGGTGTAATCGAAGTCGCGCGGGTCAATCACCTGGCTGTGCGAGATGAGGAAGATCTGCGGGAAGGCTTCGGCGATGGCTCCGCGCGTGAGCGCCAGCGCCAGCGCCCGCGAGCGCTCGGCGTCGAATGCGCTGAGCGGCTCGTCGAGGAAGATGAAGCCGGGAGTCGCGCCCCGCCCGCGTGGGAGCGTGGCCAGCGCGAATGCCAGCCGCAGGGCGAGCGAAGCCTGATCGCGCGTGCCGCCGGAGAAGAGGTTCTTGCGCACGTAGCGCCCCGCCACATCGTCCCACATGCGGATCGCCAGGTCCACATCTCCCTGCGCGGCCTGCGCGTCGTCGCGCGCCAGCGAGACGTCGCGATAGCGCCCTGTGGTGAGCGCGGGCAGGATGGCTCGCATGTAGGCTTCCGTCTCTGGCAGCGCCCGGCGGATGATATGGCCGCGCGTCTCGGCGGCCAGCCGCGCGGCCAGCTCGCGCTGGCGCAGCTCGCGCTCCACAGTCTCCAACTCGGCGCGCAGAGCGTCCACATCGAGGCTTTCATCCTCGATCCGCGCTTCGCGGGCGCGCTCCTCGCTGGCCTGTGTGACGTGATATGCCTCGCGGTCCGCGTGCTCGCGCTCGACGCGCAGCGCTTCGACCTCTACCGCGTCCAGCGTGGCGGCTGCGGCGAGCGGTGGCCAGCGCGCGGTGAGCTGCTCTAGCGGCTCCTCGCCGCGCGCGGCGACGCCCATCTCCTCAAGTATGGCGCTGATCGAGCCAGCCAGCCGCGCATGGGCGTTAGTCCCTTCGGCTCGCGCGGCGGCGAGCTGGTCCAATTCCGCGCCGACGGCGCCTTCGCGGGCGCGGAGCGCCGGCTCGTCCATCTCGGCGATGCGGTCGGCGAGCAGGGTGGAGAGCGCATCGCGCAGCGCGTCCAGCTCGGCGATGTCAGCGTCGGGATCTGGATCGGGTGGCATGTCGAGGCCAACCGCGCGGGCGCTGGTGGCAATGTCCCCCAGGGACGCCGCCCATTCGTCGCGGGCGCTGGCCACGCGCTCGCGCTGGTCACCGAGTCGCGCGGTAACGAGCGCGGAGTCCGCAGCCGAGGAGGTGAGCGTGGCGACAACCGCCTCCGTCGCGCCGCGCGCCGCCGCCAGCCCTGGTAGATCGGTGGGCGCGTCGAGCCGCTCCGCCTGCTCGGTGATCGCCGCCACCTCGCGCTGGGCGGCCTCAAGCTGGCCGGATGTCACGGCCGAGAACACTTTGCCCGCCTGGGCCTGGGCCTGAGCCAAGTCGGCGCGCGCCATCTCCAGCTCCGCCGCGGCCCGCTCCTCGACGAAGCGGCCGCGGTTCGCTGCTGTCTGCGCCGCCCGGGCGCGCGCTTCCACCTCGGCGGGCGACTGAGGGGGAGGCAGAGCCGCAAGGCGGGCGCGCGCCTCCGCGGCGCTGGTGGGGGTGGGGACACGCGCCGCGCGAAGGCCCGCCTCGTACTGGTTGAGATCGGCGCCACCCAGCCGCCGGGCGAGATTGACCTCCGCCGAGAGCGCGACCATCTGGCGGTCGAGCTCCGCGGCGCGCCAGGCGCGCGTGCGAACAGTGGTCATCTGGCCGCGCCAGCGCAGACCCGCCAACGCGCCCGGCGCCAGGCCTAGGATGACGAGCGCCCAGAACAGACCAATGCCCGTAATCAGCGCTAGCGCCACGAAGAATACGGCCAGGGCGCCGCAGCCAGCGGAGATGATGAGCCAGCGGCGCGCCGTCGCGCGCGCGCTGGCCACTCTGACCTGCTGGGCGTCCTGGTCGGCGCGGAGCAGCGCCAGTCGCTGGTCGCCATCGGCCTGGAGGTCCAGGGCCTCGCGGGCATGAAGCCACCCCGCCAGCGTTTCGCCCAGCCGCTGGCGGGCCAGCGCCTCGACGGCCAGCGCCAGCTCACGCTCGGCCTGGACGGCGGCATGGTGCGCGTTTGCCAGCGCCTCTTCGCAGGTTGCGACACGGCGCGTCGCCTCTATGGCAATCGTCAGCTCACGTTGTTTGTCCAGCGCGAGGGCGAGCCGCTCTTCGAGCGCGCTGATCTCATCCAGGCGGCGCTGAGCCTCGGGCAAACGCTCGGCGCCCGCCAGGCTCGCGAGGCGCGTGGCGAGGCTGTCCGCTTCATGTTGTGAGGTGAGCGCGCCCCAGCGCAGCGTGTCGGCGGCCACGAGGCGGCGCTCCAGCGCGCGGATGCCGTCGAGCTCCTGGAGGCGCGCCTGGAGGGCGTCGCGCTCCGCTAGCAGGGCAGCCTCGCGCTGGGCGAGCGTTTCGCGCTCGACTGCCAGATGATCGCGCTGGGTGATGGTCGCGCGCAGCTCGGCGGCGCGGAGGCGCAGGCTGGCCTCGCTGGCGCGCTCGCCCGCTGCGCGCGCTTCATGCCGCCGCTCGGCGACGCCCAGCCGCGCGCGCAGCGTGTCGCGGCGCGCCCGCAGCTCGGGCGGCGGGGCGACCAGCCGCTCGGCGAGCGTGAGCCGCTCCAGGCCTAGCAGGCGCGAGATGGCCTTGTCGCGATTCTCGCGCGGCAGGACTTCGATGCGCTCCAGCGCCTTCTGCTCCATGAAGAGCGAGTTGCGGAACGTATCATGGTCAATGCCGTGCAGCTCCTGCTCGATGCGCTCGGTGACGGCGCTGACCGCGCTGATACGTTCCACTGGCGCGCCGGGCCGCCGCACGACGAGCGACGCCTCAGACGTCAGCGCGCCTGAACGGGCGCGTGAGAGGCTGCGCGTCACCTCAAGCTCCGTTTCGCCGGATATGAGGACCAGCGAGACACGGACTTGCGAGCCATCATGTGGGATGAGCGCCCCAAGCGTGGGCCGGCTCTCTTCGCCAACCAGCGCGCGGCCATAGAGCGCGAAATAGATGGCTTCGAACAGAGTGGATTTCCCGGACTCGTTCGGCCCTTCGATCAGCACGCCGCCGCGGCGCGCGAAGCTGAGGTCAATCGCGCGCAGGCGCTTCAGCGCATCTACGCGCAGGCGCTTGAGCAAGATCATCGCCCTACACCGCCTCCCCATCCATGGCATCCAGCTCGCGCAGGCGCGCCAGCAGCAGATCGCCGGCCGCGCGCGCGTCCTCTTCAGTGGGCGCGCCGTCCTCGCCCTTCGCGCTCAGCCTGACCATCTCCGCGAGGGTCTGCCGCAGGACATCCGCCAGGGCGCGCGGCTCGCCGTCGCGCTCAAAGGTGGGCAGTGTGAGCGTCGGGTCAATGATCGTCAGGCCGGAGGTATCAATATCGAGCGAGAAGAAGCGCTGCTGACCCATGAGGACGATCTCGCGCAGGGCGAGTTGGTGGTACCGCTCGCGCGTCAACTCGCCGGTCAGGCGTAGGCGCGCCATCACCTCGGGGCCGGAGTGCGGCTCCAGCGCGGCGCGGATGACCTGTAGCGGCTGGCCTGGCGCGTCTGCCGCCAGCTCTGGCCACAGATCGTGGACGCTCAGCGTGACCTCGGCGCGTGGCTGTGGCTCGATGCGGATGTGCTCCACACGGCGCGCGCCACCGGGGCCGAGCTCCATCCAGACGAAGCCGGGCGCGCCGGACGCGCCGCCGAACTCCATGCGCTCGGTCGCGCCGATGATGACCACCTCGCGCTGCCCCAAGCGCTGGCGGGCGAAGCGGTGGATGTGGCCCGACACGACGGTGTGGTAGGCGCTGGGCAGCGCGTCAATGCTGGCGAGCGTTACCATCCGCTCGCCCTCGGACGGACGCGCCAGACCCTCGACCGCCGCATGCAGGATGACGAGGCCGCTATCTGCGCTGGCCAGCACGCCCTCGGGATCGTCCAGCGTGACGCCCGCGAGCGGGTCGGAGCCTGGCGGCGCGACGGGATTGTTGCTCAGCCCGGTGACTGCCACGCGCAGGCCGCGCAGCGTGAACAGACGCGGGCGCAGGGTATCGCTGGCGGCGAAGTAGTGGAAGCCGCCGAGCGCGTCATACACGCGCTGCGGGGCCTCGCCGCCGTGTTCGGTGAGCAGGCGCGGGGTGTCGTGGTTGCCGCCGATCGCGACGCTGGTGACGCTCGCCTGACCCAGACGCGCGAGTTGTGCGGCGACGAAGGCGCGGTCTTGATTGCTGGGAGCGGGGTTATCGAAGAGGTCGCCGGTATTGACAAAGAGCGCCGCGCCATGCGCGATGGCGTAGTCAACGGCGGCCTGAAAACCACGGCGCAGCCACTCGCGGCGGGCGGCGCGGCGCGGCGGGGAGAGACGCGGCAGCGCGGGTGAGAGGTGGTTGTCGCCAGTGACAACGATACCCACAGTGGGTGGGTCGGCGTGGCGTCCATTGCCTGCCTCAGCCATAGAGCATCCCCTCCGGCTCCCGCCACCTGTTCCGCCAACTCGAGGCGCTGTGCCGCCGCGATGGCGCGCTGTGGGGGTCTTTGAACCATCGAAGCGGGCGGCTCCTCACGCCCAGGCAGTGTAGCGCGCTATCCAGCCGGGCGTCAATTTGTGGTCTTGTGTGGCGACAACATGGCTAGCCATAGCCTCGCGCGCCGCCGGCATAAGACGCCTGGTAGGATGAATTGACGCCGGACGCTCAGCTTCGCTATACTGGCGCCACACGGCTGGCGTCGAGGGCAGGCGATGAGGGTGGCGCTGGCTAGGCGCCGCACATGTCGCTTCGCGATAGAGTGAAGGTAGCGCGAGGATGACCTCAGAAGGCGCGGAGCCACGCGCGATTGGCACGATCATCCATGGCCGCTACCGTATCTTGCGGATCGTCGGTCGGGGCGGCCTCGGCACGGTCTATCAGGTCGCCGATGTGGTCTATGGCGCGAACGCGATCTTCGCGCTCAAAGAGCTGGCCGACACCAATCCCGGCGCGCGCAAGCAGTTCGATCTGGAGAGCCAGTGGCTGCGCGCGCTGAACCACGACAGCATCCCAAAGGTGCGGGAGAGCTTCGAGTGGGATGGCCGGGAATACCTGGTCATGGACTTTGTGGACGGCGAGAATCTGGAGCAGTACATGCGCCGGACAGGCAGGCCGCTGCCTGAAGGCCAGGCGCTGCGGTGGATGCTGCCGATCTGCGATGCGCTGCACTACCTGCATACCCGCATACCGCCGCTGCTGCACCGCGATGTCAAGCCCGCCAACATCATCGTCACGCCGGGTGGCCACCCTGTGCTGGTAGATTTCGGCATCGCCAAAGCGCATCTGCCGGGAATGAATCAGACCGTCACGTTCGTGCGCAAGGCTGGAACGGAGGGCTACGCTCCGCCGGAGCAGTACGCCGCCACAGGCATGACCGGCCCATGGTCGGATGTCTACGCGCTCGGCGCCACGCTCTACCAGCTCCTGACGGGCCGCCTGCCGCGGACGGCGGTGGAGCGCATCACCGAGATGGAGCCGATGCCCCGCCCGCGCGAACTCGCCCCGTCCCTCTCGCCGCTGACCGATCAGGCGATCATGCGCGCGCTGGACCTGAAGCCCGCCGCTCGCTACCAGTCGGTCATCGAGTTCGCGGGCGCGCTCACCGAGTCACTGCGCGTTCTTGGCGGGCTGGGAAGCATGGGGACCGCGCCCGCGTCGCCGATGTCGCCGATGTCGCCGATGTCGCCCATGTCGGGCGTCTCGCTGCCTGGAACGTCATTCCCAACGGGCGCCGGTTCGTTCGGCTCGTTCCCCCCATCGCCGCCCGCGTCACAACCCATACAGCAGGCGCGGGAGCCATTGCCCGCGCTGGGTGAGCCGCTGCCGAGCAATCTGGTGGGGCAGATGGGGCAGGGGGCGCTCGCGGTGGCGCCACGCTCGCCCACTCCCAACAGCTTCCCGCCCTCGCCGCTGAGCGCGGCGTCCCTGTCTAGCAGCCCGCAAGTCGCGCCGCGCAGCGGGGGACAGCGCGCCTC
>DASTKI010000221.1:0-13816 GCA_035716045.1 Ktedonobacterales bacterium | reverse complement strand
CAGGCGCTCGGCGGAGACAACCAGCGTCACTTCGGAACTGTACATACGGAACATCTGCGCCAGCTCGATAGCGTGGGTCCCGCCTCCGCCCAGAATCACGACATGCGGCGGCAGCGAGCTGAACGACATGGCTTCGCGCGCGGTCCAGTAGCCCGCGTCCGCCAGCCCCTCGATTCCGGGAACGAACGGCTCTGATCCGGTCGCGATGACGATGCGCTCCGCCTCTAGCATCTGGCCGTCAATCTCGACCCGCCCTGGACTGGTGATGGTCGCGGCGCCCCGGAAGACATCCACCTCCTGGCGCTGCCAGTGCTCGACCTGCGCCTCGTCCGCCAGGTGATCAACCGGGTCGCCGTGATAGGGCGTGCCGTCTCCCTGGCCAGCGCCGGGACCCATCATCGAGGGCGACTTGACCCCCGCCGCCTCGCGCAGGCGCCAGAGGACGTTCGAGGGACCCAGCACGGTGGCTGAGGGGATGGACGCCCAGCGCGCCGTCTCACCGCCGATGCGCTCCCGCTCGATCAGCGCCACCCGCATGCCGCCCTCGCGCAGGCGGCGCGCGCAGGTCCCGCCGCCGATTCCGGAGCCGATAACAATCGCGTCATAGCGCTGAGCCGCCATATGTTGCCCTTTCCCTTATACAATCGGGGGCTGTCTGGACACACCCGCTCCCGTGGCGCTTCACACTCACATTCGGCGCCATCTCACCGCTTGCCCTCAGCTTCCCTCTCCCGCCGCGTCTCGCATTGAGATGTTTGTGACGCAGTGCGGCGCGCGAGTGATGAAAGCCTGATGGAGACGGGATATCCTGTCACGCAGGAAGACGTGTTTTGAGGAAGGTAGGGGCCGCCCTATCATGACAAGCGCCGGAGGAAAGGCAAGACGGAGGACCGCATGAACGCATTAGTCGTCTACGACTCGCAATATGGAAACACGGAACGCGTCGCCCAATCCATTGCGGAAGCCCTGAGCGCCTTCGGCAAGACGCGCATGGTCCGGGCCAGCGTCGCGCCAGCTGTCGAGCTGGAGGGTGTGGATATACTCATCCTTGGCTGCCCGACGCAAGGCTGGCGGCCAACCGTGGCGATGCGGACGTTCCTGGAGAACACATCCGCCACGCAGGTGCGCAATCAGGTCATCGCCTGCTTTGACACCCGCTTCCACCGGCCGCGCTGGCTCACGGGCTCCGCCGCGACGGTCATGGCCAGGAAGCTCCATCAGGCGGGCGTCAGGCTCGCCGCGCCGCCGGAGAGCTTCTTCGTGGTCGCCACCGAGGGTCCGCTGGAGCCTGGGGAGCTAGAGCGGGCCACCGCCTGGGCTCGCGCCCTCGTCAGCAGCGTCGCGCCGCCCCATCCGGTGACGCCGTGAGGATGGCGGACCTCACCCCCGGCCCCTATTCTGTGAGGAGAGGGGGAGGCGCGGCGCTGTTTGTTGGCGCGTCTCTTGCTGGCTTTCAAGGGGAAGCCAGCCATGTGCGGCCAGGGCGGCCGCATTCCAGCCGGAGACTGAGGCGTATGCAGGGCTATCGTCGCTCCGCTGGAAGCTCCTGGCTGGTTATCAAGGTAGGTCCGCGATGACACAAGCAGCCGCCAAACTCTCGCAACGCTCGCCGCAGGAAGTGTTCCAGCACCATGTCGAGGCGCTGGGTGGTGAGAATGTGGATGGCATCCTCATGGACTATGCCGAGACATCCCGCGTCATCACGCCAGACGGCGTTTCGCAGGGCAAAGAGGCGATTCGCAAGGTGTTCAATGAGCTGATAGCTACCGTGCCCAAGGCGCAGTGGAGCATCAAGACGACGTTCTCGGAGAACATCCTCTTCCTGCTGTGGACAGCCGATTCCGACCCGGCAAGCATCTCGGACGGCGTGGACACCTTCATCTTCAAGGATGGCATGATCGAGGTCCAGACCGTGCGCTATACGGCGGTCCCGAAGAAATAGCGGGCGCGCGGCGCGACGACAGAAGCGGCGCCACCTTCCCCGGCGTGAAGTCGAGGGAGGGTGGCGCTGGCATGTTGTACGCGCCTCCCGCTCGCGGCGGCGTGCGGCGAGCGGGAGGCGCTGGGCGAAGCCGCGCCATCGGTCTTAGCGAGCGAAGAAGCGCTGTACCAGCATGGAGGTGAAGACCGCTTCGATGACGAGGCCGCAGACGGATTCGGTAGCCGCCACCCATTCCAGGCTGGACCCGACGCCGAACTGCGCGAAGAACGTGCGCCCGTGGATCGCGGTGAGACTGACCTGATAGGCGTCGGCGATGTGCTGAAGCAAGGTCGTCGCGTGCTCGTTGGGCAGGCCGATGACGAAGTAGGCGAGCGCGAAGGCCGTCAGCGTCAGGACGTAGGCGCCGAGGATGCGCTGAAGGCGGTAGCCATAGCCCGCCAGCGCGGAAAGGAGCCAGGAGAACAGCCAGCGTCCCATGGCGCCCGCCTGCCAGAGGGCCTTGCGCTGGAGGACCTGGGCCCGATACGCGTAGCGCGCGGCGGGGTCGTCCAGCCCCTGGGCGCGCAGCGCGACGGATAGTTGCTGATAGGCGCGCTGGACGCCCTGGTATGCGGCCAGGCGCTGCGCGCGGTCCTTGGGCTGCTTGTCCGCGGCGGGATGGCGCAGCGCGGTCTCGTCGCCAAGGATAGGCAGACGCTCCCAGGCGACGTGCGATAGCGGCGCGCCGCCCCAGTTCACATCACGCACCAGCGTATGGCCGTCGAGGCGCGCCTGGGCTAGGACGGTGGCTGCGTCGAAGCGCACGCCTACGAGCCTGGCGCCGGTCAAATCGGCTTTGAACAGGCGGGCGCCGCGCATGTCGGCGTAGCGCAGTATGACGCCGGCGAGGGTCGCCTCGCGCAGATGCGTCCCAACCAGGGTAGCGGAGTGCAGGTTGGCGCGGGTGAGGTCCGTGAAGCCGAGGTCGGCTTCGGTGAGGTCGGCGTCTACGAGGTCGGCGCCGCTGAGGTTGGCCTGCGCGAGGTTGGCCTGGCGGAGGTCCGCGCGACGCAGGTGGATACCCGATAGGTCCAGCAGGCCAAGCACGGCTCCACGCAGGTCCGCCCGCTCGGAGGCGACGCCCTGTGGAAGCAGGACATACTTCACCGCGAAGGCGTCGTGGCGTGTGTCCCACTGGCGTTCCGCCAGCGCCCATTCCAGCTCACCCCGGCTCTGGAAGCGCACACCCGCGTAGGGAGGAGCCCCGCTGGCGAGGTTCGCCGCATACGCCGCACGCAACACCGCCTGCCGCTCCTCGCTCACCTCCGGCGCGGCGCGCCCCGGCGCCCTCTGCTCCGCCCAGTATTCCTCCCATGAGCGGAAGCCGCCAGGTATCGGCTGGTCGCTCTCGCCCGGCTCGTCAGTCATGGCGCCGTCTCCAATCCTCAGTTCGCCGCTCGCTTTGCGCCAGTGTAGCATGAAGCCCTCTAGCTGACATCAAGCGGGCGACATAGCCCTGCTCGGGAGCGTGGCGGGGGCGTCTTCGCCCGTCAGGCGTGAGCGAGGAGTGAGCGAGGAGTGAGCGAGGAGTGAGCGGTGAGGATGGCCGCGGCGAGTGGGCGAGTAGGCGAGTAGGCGCGTAGGCGAGTAGGCGAGTGGGCGATGGGGGTATGAGCGCCATGAGCGCCATGGCCGCGGTAAGCCGTAGGCCAGGCTTGGGCGCGCTGCGGCGGCCATGGCGGCTGTGGTACACTTCCCCGCAATCGTTTCGCTACTCAAGACGCTGGACGCGCCAGACGGCGATAGCGAAGGGGGCGACCCATGGAACACGAACGGAACGTTGGGGAGCCCCATCAGCTGGCGGAGCAGGCGACCACACTGGCGCCGGGCGCGCCGGCGGCCTACGACGGGGCTGGAGCCCCGGACGTCTTCCGCATGACTGTAGAGCTGGCCACCGTGGGCGTCGCTCATCTGGATCTGGCCGGGCGGTTTCTCTACGCCAACCCAGCGCTTTGCCAGCTCACGGGCTACGCCCGCGAGGAGCTACTCGGCATCCCGTTCGCGATAATCCTCCATACTGACGACGTGGCGGAGCACCTGAGCCACTTCGACCGCCTCCTCGCTGGGGAGATGCGCACGACAGCGACCTACCGCCTGGGGCGACGCGATGGCCAGCTGGAGAGTCCGGTAGTGTGGGCTCGCGTCACGCTCATGGCGCCTCCCGCCACATCTGGCGCGCCGCAATACCTCATCGCGCGCGTCGAGGACATCAGCGAGCGTAAACGACTGGAGGACCAGCTACACGCGGCCAACCAGCAACTGACGCTGGCCGCGCGAGACAGCCAGGACCAGGCCAATGATCTGGCCGCGATCCTCGACGCGATGACCGACCTCGTCATTGTCTTCGACGTGGATGGCCGTGTACGGCGGGTGAACCAGGCTGCGAGCGATTTTATGGGCCGTCACCCGACAGTCGAAGCCGGCCGGCGATATCTCGCGCTGAGGGACGCGCAGGGCCAATCCATCCCTCCGGAGCAGTGGGTATCCGCGCGCGTGCTGCGCGGAGAGACGCTCACCGGCGCGCAGGCGGTCGACATGATGGTCGAAGCGGGCCAGAAGACGCTGCTCAATGTCAATGGCGCGCCCGTGCGGAACGCGCGGGGAGAGATCGTCGGAGGCGTCCTCGTCCTGCGCGATGTGACCGAGCGGCGCCAGCTGGAGCGACGCGCCCAGGAAGCGTTGCAGGCGCTGCTGGAGATGGCCCAGACGCTCGTGGCGATCACCCCCGAATCGCTCCCGGCGCCACAGGCCAGCGTGAGCGATTACGGGGTCGCGCCAGCGCTCAACCCGATGGCGCAACGCCTGGCCGAGCTGGCCGGGCGCGTGCTTGGCTGCCGGCGCGTCGGCATCGTCGCGCTGGAGGCGGGCAGCGATCTGATGCGCCCAATCGCGCTGACTGGTCTGCCGCCAGAGCAGGCGAGCGCCTGGCTTGTGGGCCTGAACGGTCGGAGCATGACCACGTTCATCGGGGCCAAGCGCATGCGGAAGCTGAAAGCGGGCGAGACGGTGGAGCTCGACTTGACTGAGCAGCCACTCCGCGGCGTGGCGCGGGGCGGCCCCGTGGCCCTGGCGGCTCCGCTGCGTGTGGGCGAGCAGCTGGTGGGCGCGCTGGCCATGGGCTATGAGCAGGAGCCGCACGCCTATACCGAAGACGAGCTCGCGCTCGCGCGTGCGCTCGGACAATTGACCGCCCTGATCATCGAGCGGGAGCGGCTACTCCATGAACGCGAGGAGGCGCACGCCAGCGTCCTGGCGCTGCGGGAAGCGAACCGGCGGATGGATGAGTTCCTCGGCATCGCCGCCCATGAGTTGCGAACTCCGCTCACCACATTGCTGGGAACCGTGCAGTTGCTCGAACGGCGGTTCGCGCGCACGCCGCTGGCTGATAGGACGCGCGAGGATCTCACCAACCAGCTCCAGATGGTGAGCAGGCTGCTGACGCCCATGGACCAGCAGGGGCGGCGGCTCAGCCGGTTTGTCAGCGACCTGGTGGATACCTCGCGCATCCAGGCCGGACAGATGGCGATCCATCCGCTGCCCTGCGACCTGGCCGCCATCGTCAGGGGGGCGGTAGAGGAACAGCGCCTGGCGAACCCAGAGCGCGTGATTGATCTGGCGCTGCCAGCGGATGCGCGGGCGCCGGTGGTGGCGGACGCCGACCGGCTCGGCCAGGTGGTCACCAACTATCTGACCAATGCCTTGAAGTATTCGGGCGCGGACAGACCCGTTGAGGCGCGCCTGCACCTGTACGGCGATACGGCGCGGGTGTCCGTGCGGGACGACGGCCCTGGCTTGCCGCCCGAGGAGCAGCCTCGGGTGTGGGAGCTGTTCCACCGCGCGCCGAGCATCGCGGTACAGTCGGGGTCGGCCATCGGGCTGGGGATGGGGCTGCACATCTGCAAGACGCTCATCGAGCTCCACGGAGGACGCGTGGGCGTGGAGAGCGCCGAGGGCCAGGGCGCGGCCTTCTGGTTCACGCTGCCACTGGCAGCCGGCGCCAGCGCCGACGCCACCAGCGCCGACGCCACCAGCGCCGACGCCACCAGCGGCGGGTGAGTGAGGACGTCGCTCGCCGCCAGAACGCCATCCAACCCTGAGGCGCCGCCCCATGCGGAATGGGAGCGGCGCTCGCGCTGGCTGGCGCTGAGTGAACCCGCTGAGTGGACCCGCGAGGAATTGAAGAGCGATTGGCGCGTGCGACGAGCGCGCGGAGCGCGAGACGATCTCGCAAGCGTCCCCGCGCGGCGGCAGATCAGAACGGCTTGAGCGTCATCAGCCAGAGGATGACCAGCAGGCCGGCGCCGCCGATCGTCGCGCTCAGCCAGGGGCGGACAGTGGCCTGCGCGGCAGCCAGCTCCTCAGGCTTAACGGCGGCGATTATCTGTCGCGGCCCCGAGAAGCCAGCCGCCCGGCGAAGCCGTCGCATGGCTGGCCCCGTCTCCAGCGCCATCGAGAACCAGATGACGACGAGCGCGGCGAGCGCGGCCCAAGGCCAGCCGAAGCCCCACCACCGTCCGACGAACGCCGCCGCGATCCCTGCGATCAGCAGCGCCGCCAGCGAGTAGAATGACACCATCACGGCCAGCGCCGAAAGGTCGAGCAGCGCGCGGAGCGTGGCCACATCCTTTTCGGCGCGCACACGAAAGACGACGGCCGCCGATACGCCATGCGCCAGCAGGAACACGAAGACGCTCGCAATGTGCGCAAAGACGAGCCATTGATACATGTCTTCACTCCCCGGTTCAACCCGCTTGCGCGAGCTACAGCGATATATCTTGTTATATCGAATTATACCAACGCCGTCAATCCGCTCATGCGGTCGCTCTCGTCGCCCGACGGCCATGCGCCCGGCGTCATGCTGGCGGGATGCATTTCCGGTTGGGCGCGATGGACTGGATGATCAGGCGCGCAGTGGCGCTCCATCCGTACGCTCCATCCGTAATGCGCTTCTTGTATATGAAAAGCACTCCGCTATGATATGCTCTCACTGTGGGCTATCTCTTTCCGAAGGGGCGCCTACCCATTCGCGACGAGCATCTGGCTCACAGAGGGTGAGAGGAGATGGCGCTTGATCGAGCTGACTCCATCGTATCTGCGCGCGCCCGCCCAACCCGTCCAGGTCCATCGCGTCGCAGTGGTAACGGATAGCGCGTCGGACCTGTCGGTCGAAGAGGCGCGCGCGCTTGGCGCCTACGTCGTTCCAGCCATCATCTTTTTCGGCTCCACGAGCTATCGTGATGGCGTTGATCTGACATCGGAACAGTTCTTCCAGGCGCTCGGCCAGACCGCCGACCTGCCGCGCACGATGCCTGCTGACGTGACCACCTTCGTCGCCACCTATATGCGCCTGCTCGGCGGCGGGGCCAGCGCGGTTCTCTCGATTCATACCTCCAGCGAGTTGAGCGGGGCTCTGGCGAACGCGCGCCAGGCGATTCAGGTGATCAGTCGCCAACTTGGAGCGCCCGCGCCCATCGTCACGCTCGACAGCCGCCAGGGTGGCGCTGGAGTGCTGCCCGCCGTGCGCCTGGCGGCGCAGATGGCGCAGGTTGGCGCGCCGATTGATGTGATCACCACTGCCGTGCAGGAGCGTCTGACGCGCATCCGTATGTATTTTCTCGTCGAGACGCTCGAGTATCTCCAGCGCGGCGGGCGCATCGGACGCGCCCAGCGCCTGCTGGGGACGCTGTTGGACGCCAAGCCTATTCTCACCGTCCAGGATGGGGTGGTGGCTCCAGTGGAAGTACCGCGCCCACGCGAGCGCTCCTACGAGCGCCTGCTGGAGCTGGTGGGGGATCTGGGGTCCATCGAAGAGCTCTATATCGGACAGACCAGTGATGCGCTAGGCCAGGAGATGGTGGAGCGGCTCAGCCGCGTCTACCAGGGACCGATCTACCGCCGCTGGGTTGGGCCCGGCGTCGGCGTGCACATGGGCAAGGGCGTGGCGATCACCACCGTGCTCGCTGGTCCGTCCGGCGGCCACTTCCTCATGCCAGAGCCACGGCGGCACTGATCGCTCTGGCGGCAAAGCTGGCGAAGCGCCAACAGTAGGGCCGAGGCTTCCGAGGCGGATACGCTCTCCGGGAACAGATAACAATCAGGCAGGGAAGCGCCCCAAAGCCTGAATCTGTTCCCGGAGATGCGCATATGTCTGAGCTAGCGCGGGCTACCGCCGAGGACCTGCTCGCTTTGGGCGCGCATCGGTATGGGACAATTCTCGCCGATCCGCCGCGGCAGTTCCAGAATCGCACCGGCAAGATGGCCCCAGAGCACCGCCGCTTGGGCCGCTACGCCACCATGACGCTCGAAGACATCATGGAGCTGACCTGCGCTGTCCGTTGTAGACTGGAACACGGCGCTCCGCGGAGATGGGCGCCCGCTGATGGCGCCCATCTCCGGTATGGCTCGTCTTGCGACCGGGGAGCGCATACGGTATAGTACGGCTATTGGGATAGTGTGGGAGGCGCGCGCCGCGCGGGGCCTCTATCGCCACCAGCCTCATCCCATGTGTCCATACCACATGCACTATTCGGGCGTGGCCAAGCGGTAAGGCAGCGGACTTTGGATCCGCGATCCCAGGTTCGAATCCTGGCGCCCGAGCCAGGCGCTCGCCATCCCGCGCGCTCCCCCGCTTCACGCGCTCGTGGAGCAGGCGCGCGGGACCCACACGCGAGCGCCGCGCGCCAACCCGCTAGCCGGGACAGCCGTAGACCAGATGCTTCACATGCGATATGGTGAAACGATCGGGGGCCAGTCCCAGCGAAACGCGGGCGGCGCGTGGACAAGAGGAGCGTTCAGCTAGCTTATGCGACCTGTTGGGGTCATCATCCTCGCGGCGGGCAAGGGCACACGGATGCGGTCACGCCTGCCGAAAGTCGCGCACTCCGTCGCGGGGCGCGCCATGCTAGAGCATGCCCTGCGCGCCGCCGCGGAGGCCATCGCCCCCGCCACCAGCCAGGACGACTCGTCCGCTGGCGACGATGGGAGTGACCATAGTCGCCACTCGCGGCCACACCACACCACCTTCGCCGTTGTCGTCGGCCATGAGGCCGAGACTGTGCGCGCCGCAGTCCACTGGGAGCCGCCACGGGGCGCGCTGACGTACGTTGTCCAGGAACTGCAGCTTGGCACGGGGCACGCCGTCCACATCACCCAGCAGGCGATGATGGCGGGCGACGACGCGCCGGAGACAATCCTCGTCACCTACGGCGATACCCCGTTGACGCGGCCTGAGACGCTGCGGCGGCTGCTGGAGGAACACGAGCGCGCGGGGGCCACCGTCACCTTCCTGACTGGCGTGACCGATGAGCCGGGCGACTATGGCCGTGTGCTGCGCGATCGAGCGGGCCGCGTGAAGGGCATCGTCGAGGCGAAGCACGCCGATGGAGAGCAGACCGCCATCCGCGAGGTCAACTCGGGCATCTACGCCTTCGACGCCGCCTGGCTTTGGTCGCGGCTGAAGGAACTGGCGCCGCATCCGAACGGCGAATACTACCTGACCGACATGGTGGACCTCGCCGTCGCGATGGGCCGCCCCGTCGCCACGCTGAGCGCCCCGATGGATGAGGCGATGGGCGTCAACGACCGCGTGGCGCTGGCGGAGGCCGAGCGAATCATGCGACAGCGCATCCTGCGCGAGCTGATGCTCAGCGGCGTCACCATCGAGGACCCTGCCGCCACCTACATCGAGGCTGGCGTCACCATCGGGCAGGACACCATCATCCACCCAGGCTGCGCGCTGCGTGGGGCCACGGCGATTGGCGCGGGGTGTGAGATTGGGCCGCAGAGCGTCATCCGCGATAGCCAGATCGGCAATGGGTGCCTGGTCTACGCGTCATGGGTGGAAGAGGCGGTGATGGAGGAAGGCTCGCGCATTGGGCCGATGAGCCACCTGCGCCCCGGAGCGCGGCTCAAGCGTGGCGCGTTTCTGGGCAACTTCGCCGAGGTGAAGAACAGCGTCATCGGCGAAGGGGTGGACATGCACCACTTCAGCTACGTTGGCGACGCGACGGTTGGGGCGCATACGAACATCGGCGCTGGCGCGATCACGATGAACTATGACGGGCGAGAGAAGCACCATACGGAAATCGGCGAGCGCGTCTTCATCGGCTGCGATACGCTGCTGCGCGCGCCGGTCACGGTGGGGGATGACGCCAGCACCGGCGGCGGCGCGGTAGTCACGCGCGACGTGCCGCCGGGCGCGCTGGCCGTGGGCATGCCCGCGCGGGTGGCGCGGCGCGTGCGGTCGCAACGTACACAGCCGTCTGATCAGGCGAATGGCGCGGGGGAGCAAACGGGCGCAGATCGGGCGGATGAGCCGCCGGACGCCCGCCCCGGCGCGCAGAGGGAGTGAACAGGCATTGGAAAGTGACAGTATCGGCGCGCTCAGTCTCGTACTCGCTCAGGCCGCGCACGGCTTCACGGGCTATGACTGGGCGCTGCTCGTAGGGGTGCTCGTCGCGCTGGTCGTCGCGGGAGGTTCCGCGGCGGCGGAGACCGCGCTGACATCAGTCAGCCGCATCCGCATCCGCAATCTGGCGGAGGAGGGCGACCGCAGGGCGCAGCGCATCCGCCGGGCGATCGAGCGACCTGACCAGTTCCTGTCCACGATCCTGATCGTCAGCAATGTCGCCGTCATCACCGCGTCCACGCTGACGACGATCATCGCCGTAGATATTGATTTCTCCTTCGCCGAGGTTATCTCGACCATCGTGCTGTCGCTGATCGTGCTGATCTTCTGTGAGATCACCCCCAAGACGTGGGCGGTGCAGGCGCCGGAGCGCGCGGCGCGCCTGCTCATCGGCCCGCTGGAGGTCGTCTCAGCTGTGCTGCGCCCGATCGTGGTCGGGCTCACGGCGCTGACCTCGGGCATGCTGCGCGCGCTGGGGATAGAGACGCGGCGGCGTGGCCCGTTCATGACCGAGGAAGAGCTGCGACTGATGGTGGAAGTGGGCGAGGAAGAGGGCGTGCTCGAAGAGGAAGAGCGCGCGATGATCCACAACGTCTTCGATCTGGCCGACACGTCGGTGCGCGAGGTGATGGTGCCGCGCATTGATATGGTGACGGTCGAGGCCGACGGCACGATTGACGGCGCGATGCAGCTCATCACGCAGGGCGGCTTCTCGCGTATTCCGGTATTTGATGACACGATCAACGATATCATTGGCGTGCTCTATGCGAAGGACCTGCTGCGGGTAATCGCGGGGGGACAGCGGCCGGAGAAGATCCGCCAGCTGCCGCTACGCAGCGCCTACTTCGTGCCGGAATCGAAGCGCCTGGACGACCTGCTGCACGAGATGCAGAAGCAGCGCGTGCATATGGCGATCGTGGTGGATGAGTACGGCGCGGTGGCCGGTCTGGTGACGATCGAGGATGTCGTCGAGGAGATCATCGGCGATATCAAGGACGAATACGACAAAGAGGAGCAGATTTTCGAGCGCGTCAGCGACAACGAGTTCCTGGTGGACGCCAAGATCAGCGTGGACGAGCTCAACGACCTGATAGACGCCGAGCTGCCGGCGGAAGACTATGACACATTGGGCGGCTTCGTCTATACCGAGCTGGACAAGATTCCAACCGTTGGCGATGTGGTGACGTACAAGGATCTGACGATCACGGTGCTGGCCTCCAAGGGACGGCGCGTGACGAAAGTGAAGATCGTGCGCGAGCAGCCAGAGGCCGAATCCACCTCCAACGGCGCGTCGCGTGAGCGTGGACGCGAAGCCAGAGAAGCGCGAGACGTCAAGGAGACGAGAGAAACCAGAGATATGCGCGATTCGCGGGAGACAAAGGAGCGGCGAGAGGGTCGCGAGACGAACGACCGCACGGCCCCCGCGTCAGAGCGGAGCGGCGGGCGCGCCCACTAGCATCCCGCTCGTATCTCGCCGGCGCTCCACTCGTATCTCGCTCGTCCATGGGCCGTGGCGGCGCGATGGAGGCGCTGCCGCGGAAGCGCGAGCCATACCGCGCCCGCATATTGGGGTAGCCCATTCGGGCGCGTCAGGTAGCCGTATTGACAAGTCGCGCGCGACAAAGTTACTCTCACCCCATACGCTACGTATCCACATACACATGTGACGCTAGGGGAATCGCCATCCAGGCGCGCTCCGCGAATCCGTCCAGGGCGACTCACGCGAGCAGGAAGCCGCGTCCAGACGCGCCAACCTGAAGCGATGGCCGCTCCGCACATTCCGGCGCGCACTGTCCCAGTGGCGGACCACGGCGCCTATGTGGCTCCGGTAGGCCAGTCCCGCGCAATGAGGCGCCGGAGCGCGGTGGCCACCCCGGTGATTGCGCAGGGGTGGCTGATGTGGTCGGAGGCGGTTGAACACGCGACAGGCGCGCGAGCGCTAAGGAGGTCGCCCGGCGGACCCGGAGAAGACGTGGCGCATGCGCCGACTGATACTTCAGCGCGCGCCCGCCGTTCTAGCCAGTAGATGGGCGTGACTGATCAGTGACACGCGAACCGGGCGAAAGCCCTAACGCTTTTCCCGCGCGATCAGTGAGATCCGCAAGACGAGCGAGATCCGCGAGATCCGCGCAACCGGGCGGGCCATACACTGTCCCAATGGCGCCGCCGGGAGAGGGAAAGGCCCAGTAGCCCAGCGCACGGCTCGCGATGTTGGTCATCAGGTACCCACGCACATGTCTCAGCGTATTCATTATTAGGGATCATCCGGGAGTATCCGGAATGTTCCAGGCGTGTCCGGCGGAGCCCGCTCCGCATACCTGACGGACACGCGTTCATGGCATCATCTTGTATCCTGTATGTCCGGCTGCGAACGCGGAAGACGCGGCGTGTCGGGCGCGGCCTTTGCCGAGACCGCGCTCAGCCTCCCCTGCTGAATGTCAGGGAGGGTGCAGGTCAGCACTCGACGCAGGCGCGGCGGCGGGAACACCCACAACAGGAATGGAGGGGTGGGTGAACCCGCAGGGATTGCCGACCAGGCGCCGGCCTGAGCCGTTAACGCCTGACAGAGGAGGGGTTTGACAATGCTTGTGCTACGTAGGAAGGCCGGAGAGGCCATCGTGCTCAATGGCGCCATCACGATCTATGTGCTGGCTGTGGAGGGGGAGCGTGTCAAGCTGGGCATCAGCGCGCCGCCTGAGGTGGTGATCGTACGCTCGGAGCTGCTGGAAGGGCCGCTAGCGGGTCCCGGCGGGCCGACCGGCGGGCCGATGAGCGGCCCGCTGGGCGGGCCACAGCTGCCGCCGGGCGGATCGGGAACCAGCTATCCGCGCCCGCCGCGGCCACCCAGTTCGACCGACCGCCCCTGGCGCGAACCTGATCGCCCCTGGCGCGATTCGGAGCCGCCGATGCGCCCGCGTCCGCCGCTGCCACCGCCGCTGCCCCGGCGGGCGCCGGACGAGGAAGGCGGCGATCCGTCGAACTTTAGCGGGCCGACGCGCTACACGCCGCGCACTCGCTACGATTCATTCGGGCCGTACACTGGCGGCGGCCAGGAAGACTACAACGAGTCGGCGCCCGCGACAGATGACGATCAGGATCCGCTGCGCCGCCGGTAGCGGCCAGCGCGCCCTTCCCCCTCTTCCGCACGGGAGAGGGGGCTTTGGTATGTGGCTTTGGTATGTGGCTTTGGTATGTGGCTTTGGCGTGTGGCTTTGGCGTGTGGCTTTGGTGTGGCGCGGCCGTGAATGGCCAGCGCACGGCGGGTGGGGAGCGACGCGGCCATGAATGGCCGGCGCACGGTGTGGAGGCATGAATGCCTGGCCCTTTGGGCCCTCGTCGCATGCCCCAGCCTTGAAAGGCCAGGAGAGCGGGCGCATGGTGGACGTAGGAGGGTGACTGGTGACGCGGCGGGTGGACAAGGTGGTGGT
>DASTKI010000220.1:0-57875 GCA_035716045.1 Ktedonobacterales bacterium | reverse complement strand
TAGTTGCTTGCATAATCAATTAGAATATTATAAATGTAGTGCATGGATGTGGTGTCGCATTGAGAGAGGAGTCAACCCTATGCGACCGTTCCTGGCTACTGGCGCGCTTCTCCTGGCGCTGATTCTCGGCGTAGTGGCGGGAGGGATGCGGCTTGGCTCCCATTCCGCTCAGCTGAGCGGGCGCGCAAGCCTGCTTACGAGCGGGCCTACTCCCGATGGTTGGGGGTGCGGTGGGAGCATCGGGACGCCTTGTTAGTGAGCGAGCTGGAAAGTTCAGCTATTAGTTGGGTGGGCATGCGCGGCTTCAGAGTCGCGCATGCCCACCTCGCGTTATTCGTTTGGCGCGCCTGTGATCATCTAGCCGCTTGGGCGCAGCTGCGCCTCGTCTATGCTGCTAATGAGCGCTGAGCCGCCAGGGTGTATGATCTCATCCACACGCGACGAGCCCCCAGATGCGCTCCCAGGTCATGTGCGTTATGCGCTCACACCCATCGTGGCAGTAATCCCTCATGGAGCGATAGAAATTGCCGCACCGATATGCTATCTTAGACTGCAAGCCTTACGTTCTCGCGGAAACTGGAGCGCGGTGGAGTGGGTGATTGGTGACGAGGGGGTTGACGCATGGAACTGGATGATCTTGGGCTTGGCGCCACCGTATCTGATCCCGATTTGCCTGGCTGGCCAGGCGAAAAGGCCCCAGACAAGCGCTCGCACGATGCCTTGCGACAGGCGTTTAGGTGGCTGCGGGAAGGAGAGCAGGGAAAGGCTCCAGTCGCGCTCGGCGCGCTGGTGAGCATCCCTGAGAGCGATTTCAGCGCATCTCCTAGCTTCGCAATGCGCTTGCGCTGCTATCTCGCCGTGGCCCATTTCCTCGTTGCCAGAGAGGTGAGCGACACCGAGGCGGAAGCGCATCTCCTCAGCGCTCTGCACTTCTACAAAGCCGCGCTGTCGCTTGCCGTCTCACACGGCGATGCGCTATCCCAGGCGACACTACATCGAATGTACGGCGAAGCGCGCCACGATCTCAGGGACTATGAGCGGGCGCTGAGCGAGTATTTGACCGCCTTGACGGCCTTGCGGCGCTACCTTCGCGATATCTCCGGCGGCGTCAGGTATGCTCTGGCGGAAATCAAGCTGCGGATGCGCATCGCCCGGCAAAATTATGTGCTCGGACAGTTCCGGGCGACGATCGACAACATCACCGCAGCGCGTGAGATTCGCGCTAGGTTCGGTGGCCCGGCGACGACGCAATGGGATCGCGCGGCCGAGGACTGGATCGAGGCGATGATCCTGCGGGCTGAGAGCCAGCGCTGCGGGGGTGAGATCAAGATGCTGCGCGCCGCCACGCGCTTATTCAAGCGCGCCGAGAAACGTCTGGCAGGAGATACGGAGCACAGCGACAGTCTGCGCCGCCTGTATATCCAGATCGCCGACACGCATCTTGATCTGGCGGAACGTTATCGCTCAGAGGGCAGGATCTTCAGTTTCACGAAGAATATGCAGCGTGCGGGAGATTACGCAGTCATGGCCTCTGACACGCTGCGTCGCGTCAACGATAGCCCTGGTCGGGCGATGGCCACGCTTACGCTGCTACGCCACGATCATCTCAGTCTCATGGCGTATGAGTTGCCCTCACGCATCCTTCATGAGGAGAAGGGTGACGACTCCCTCAATCCCCAGATACGCGCGCTCGCCTCACGCATCTATGATGTGGAGCGAAAAGCTGTGGAGATGAATGATCTCCCGCTGATCGCTCGCGCCGCTACCCTACGGGCTGATGTGCTGGCCTCCATGCGCGATCTGCACGCCGCTCTGGTCTTGTATTACTTCGCCATCGCAACCTTCGAGCGCGCGGGCGCGCGGGGCGAGTCTTCGCGCGCGGTCTATGGCGTGAGGCGTGTGCTTGATATCGTCTAGCGCCGCCTGGCGCCGCGACAGCCCGCGCGATACGGCAGCCGCGTCAAGGCGCTCGCCTTGACGCGGCGTTTTGTCCCGCCTACAATTCCCAATGGACCGTTACCGACTGACGCGTCGGTAGGTGAGACGAGCGACTGGGCGGCAGGGCGAGGCTGGGACATGGCGAATCAAGCGGAGCCACAAGACGGTGGAGCGCGGACGCACGAGCGCGTGCGTGACAAGGAGGCGACGCGCCAGCGGCTGCTGGACGCCGCCGAGGCCGTCTTTGCCGACAAGGGCTATCACGGCGCGGCGGTGGATGACATCACGCGAATATCCGATAGCTCCAAGGGCGGCTTCTACTTTCACTTCCCCAACAAAGAGGCCATCTTCCTGGCGTTGGTAGACAGTCTGACTCCACGGCTGGAGGCGGCTATCGAGCGGGCTATCAGCGCTGAGTCCGATCCGGTGACGCAGCTCGACGCCGCGCTGCGGACGGTGTTCGAGACCTTCTCCAGTCACCGGCGGCTCAGTAAGATTCTGCTGGTGGAGGCGGTGGGCCTGGGGCATGGCTTTGATGAGAAGCTGATGCTGGTGCGCGGGCGCTTCGCGGCGATGATCCAGCGGCGGCTCGATCTGGCGGTACAGAGCGGGCGTATACCGCCGGTAGATACCGAGACGGTGGCGTGGGCGTGGTTCGGCGCGATCAACGAGATCGTGACCCGCTGGCTGGTGAGCGGTCAGCCACGCCGACTCGATGACGCCTTCCCCGCGCTGCGCGCCCTCCTGCTGCGCTCGATCGGCGCGCTGTCAGAAGACACGCCTCAGGCGCTGCGGAAGGAGGACCAGGCATGACGACGCCACACACTCCCTTCCAGCCAGCGACGCAGCGGTCTACGCAGGCCCAGGTTGCGCGGCTGGGCGCCATCGCCTATCTCAACGTTGCGCCTGTCTACGACTGGATCATTCAGGCCGTGCGCCGCGGAGAGCTGCCGGACATCGAGCTGGTCGAGGGAACCCCCGCGCGGATGAATCGCGCGCTCGACGCTGGCATAGCGGACATCTCGAACGTATCGAGCTTCGCCTTTGGCGCGCATGCCCGTGAATGGCTGCTCATGCCGCAGCTTTCGGTAAGCGCGCATGGGCGGGTAGATAGCGTGATGTTGTTCTCTTGGCGTGCGCACTGGCGCGAGCTGGATGGCGGCTCCATCGCGCTGACCGATCACTCGGCGACTTCGGTAGAGCTGACGCGGCTGCTGGCGGAGCGCCGCTATGGCGCGCATCCGCGCTACGTGACGGCGCCGCCGGACCTGGATGCGATGCTGGCGGAGCATGACGCCGCCCTGCTCATCGGCGATGTGGCGCTACGCGAGGGCTGGCTGCGGCGCGAGATCGGCGGACGCGGGCGGCCGCACGTCTTCGATCTGGCCTCCGAGTGGCAGGCATGGACCGGGCTGCCGTTCGTCTTCGCCGTCTGGGCGGCGCGCGCGGACCGCGTCGAGGCCGTGTGCGCCGCCAGGGTCGCGCGGCTGCTGCGGGAGTCCACAGAACGCGGGCTGGCCGATTTGCCGCGCCTGGCGGCCGAGGCGTCTGAGCGGCTGGAATTGCCGGAGGCGGTCTGCGCTGACTACCTGCGGCTCCTCAACTATGATCTGACAGACCATGAGATGCAGGGGTTGCGGCTCTTCCTGGAGATGGCGGTCCCCGATTTTTCATGGGACGGTGTTCGTCTGCTGGATGAGCGCCCGGTATAATTTCGAGAGAGCCAGGCGATAGGGAGCGAGAGACCGATGGAACAGCGAGCTATTCTGGAGGCGGCCATCGCGCGCCATCCCACCCTCCCCCCAGAGGCCATCATCAAGGCGGATCTGCTGCGGCTGGGGTTGCGCTTCGATCAAGGTGCGCTGGTCCGCGCGCCGTCGGCGGAGGATGGACAGCCAGGACGGGAACACCAGCCCAAGAGCTACTTCATCTTCTCCTTCAACATGGCGCCGATGGCCGCGCTGGATGAGGAGCAGAAGTGGCGCGCGCCTGAGGAGATCGCGCTGACCGGCGGGACGTACAACCTGCGGCGTACCATCGTCTCCGTGCGGCTGAATCCCCGCTCGCCGTATCGCATCGCGCCGCGCGAGGGCGCGCTCTGGCTGCATGCGGGAGATGAGCCCATCGCGCAGGTCGGCCTGCACGATCTGCCGCCCTATTATACTGAGAAGCTGCCCGATGGGCGGCCAGTCGCGGAGATCGCGCCAACCATCGAGTGGGGCTACCTGCTGTACCTGACGGTCTTCCGCGTTTGCCAGTATTTCGGCGCGAAGGAAGAGTGCCAGTTCTGCGACATCAACAACAACTACCGCCAGCAGATTCAGGAGGGGCGGCCCTACACGGGGGTCAAGTCGGTGGCGGATGTTCTGACGGCGCTGGAGCGGGTGGACGCCAGCGGTGGCGAGAGCCGGGCGTATACGCTCACCGGCGGCAGCGTCACGTCCTCACTGCAGGGCAAGGACGAGGTCGAATTCTACGCCCAGTATGTCGAAGCCATCGAGAGCCGCTTCCCGGGCCGCTGGATCAGCAAGGTGGTGACGCAGGCATGGCCGGTCGAATCGGCCAAGCGGCTGAAGGCGGCGGGCGCGCAGATCTATCACCCCAACTACGAGGTATGGGACCCCACTCTGGTCCCGAAGATCTGCCCAGGCAAGGCTCGCTACATTGGCCGCGACGAGTGGATCAAGCGCATCGTGGATGCGGCTGAGGTCTTCGGTCCGGCGAACGTCATCCCCAACTTTGTCGCGGGTGTCGAGATGGCCCAACCCTATGGTTACACCGAGGTCGAGGATGCCATCCGCTCGACCGCCGAGGGGCTGAACTTCTTCATGTCGAAGGGTATCACGCCGCGCTTCACGACCTGGTGTCCCGAGGCGATGACGCCGCTGGGCGACGCCAATCCCGAGGGCGCGCCGCTGGAATACCATTTGCGGCTGCTCGAGACCTACCGCGATACGCTGCGCTCCTATCGTCTCGCGCCGCCACCGGGCTACGGCGACCCCGGCCCCGGCGCGGCGGTGTTCTCGGTCAGTCCGTTTATGGACGTGCTGGAGCCTGAAGCGGCGAAGATAGCCGACGCCTGAAGGCGCGCCTATGGGCCCGACGGCCACGAAGCCCGCCTGAGCGGGCTGGGATGCGCCGCTGAGAGAGTGAGAGCGAGTTCGACATATGCCAACCATCACGTCAACGCGAGAGCTGCTCGATCGCGCCATCGCCGGCGGGCGGCTGAGCCTCGAAGAGGGCATGCGCCTCTATCAGGAGGCCGGCCAGGAGGAGTTGATCGCCGCCGCCGACGCCATCCGCCAGCGCCGCCATCCCGAGGGCATCGTCACCTATCTGGTGGACCGCAACATCAACTACACCAATGTCTGCATCATAGACTGCGGTTTCTGCGCCTTCTATCGCAAGCCCGCCAGCCCTGAGGCGTACCTGCTGACGCACGAGGAGATCGGTCGCAAGGTGGAGGAGCTTCAGGCGTGGGGCGGGACGCGCGTGCTGTTGCAGGGCGGCGTCAATCCATACCTCAAGCTGGCCTACTATACCGGCCTGCTGCGCTACCTCAAGGAGCGCTATCCGGACATCGCGCTCGACGCCTTCTCGCCGGTCGAAGTGTGGAACATCGCGCGCATCGAGAAGCGTCCGCTGGACGAAATCCTCCATGCGCTGCATGAGGCGGGGATGGATGGGCTACCCGGCGGAGGCGCGGAGATCCTGGACAACCGCACGCGCAACCGCATCGCGCCGCACAAGGGGACATGGGAGAGCTGGATCGAGGCCGAGCGGTTGGCGCAGCGCGAGGGCATGACGACCTCCGCGACAATGGTCTTCGGCTTCGGCGAGGAGCTGGAAGAGCGGATTCTCTCGCTGAAACGTCTACGCGACCTTCAGGATGAGAGCCTGGCCTACAACGGCAATGGCTTCACCAGCTTCATCTGCTGGAGCTACCAGCCTGACAATACGGCGATGGGCGGCGACCGCGCCTCTGGCGACGAATACCTGCGCATGGTGGCCTTCGCACGGTTGATGCTGGACAATTTCGCCAACATCAGCGCGTCGTGGCCCTCGCAGGGGCCAGAGCTGGCGGGTCGCGCGCTGCACGCGGGCGCTAACGACTTCGGCAGCACGATGATGGAGGAGAACGTCGTCAGCGCCGCCGGGGCCGATGTCGGCACATGCATGACCGTCGAGCAGATCCAGGCCAACATCCGCGCCGAGGGCTTCCGCCCCGCCAAGCGCGACAGCGACTACCACATTCTGGAGCTGTTCGACTGATGCTCAGCGAGCCACGAGCTCACACCATTCGAGCGTTGTAGGGGCGACGGCAGGACACCAATAGTCGCGCCTTCGACCAGGACGCCGGTGGGGGGCTCGGCGGGTCCGCTGCGCCCGCTTTCCAGCGTGACCTGCCAGTTATTGTCCCCACAAGTACACGCAGTCACGTTATACGGGCGCTGGCGGGCATGATGCCGCGAAATTGGGAGCGCAAGCCGGATGAGGTGGTGAGGAGTGCGGTGGCGCGGTCTGGGCGGACCAGAACAGGCGGATTGGCCTTTTCGCCCACTGGTAAGTCTACGCAAAATATCGTACCATAACAATATCGCAGTATGATAGGTGGCGGCTGTCGCTCGCTGGCAGGGGTGGGCGCGGCGCTGGCGCTCGGAGGCTCTGCGATCCCTGTGCGCCTGGTCGCATGGAAAGCTGGATCGCTCGCCGGCTCTCGGGTCATGCCTGATGAGGTACGTCGCCTTTCCCAACACGAGCGCTCCCTCACGCGCCGCCTGGCGCAGCCGCCAGACCGCTCGCGGCCCTCCTGCGCTGTTCGCACATGGCGGATGCGGCGCGTTGTTGTCGCTTGCTCTTTTCCTTCCTACCCGCGCCGCCGCCAGGCCGGAAGCGCGCGCTTCTACCTCTCCTGTCTGTAACCTCCGCTTCGTAGCTGATGGTCGGCGCCAGAGCTGGCGCCAAGAGAGGTCTGGTCACCATGTTCACAGCATCCACGTTCTTCCCCATCGCCATCGGGTTCTTTGGCCTGGGTTGCGGCTACTTCATCTGGGGCGGACAGACGCTCTTCGGCTTCCCCAAGCCATCCCCTGAGGTTGACCGCTCGATGGGCATGTGGGGCTTCTGGATGCCCGGCTTCATGCAGTTCATGACGGGCGTCATCCTGATCGTTGGCATGACCTGGTTTGGCGTCTTTACCAAGGCGCCGCCGCTCTACATGGCGGCACTGGCGTTCACCGCGTACGGCATTCACTGGTTCGCGATGGCGCATCGCCGCTTCATTGGCTCCAGCGCGCAACCTGACGCCTGGATGGCGATCGCCTTCCTCATCCTGTCGCTTCTGGGCGTTTTCGTGTTCTGGTTGGCGCCCGACATCCCCGTCGCGATTGTGTTCATCGGCCTGAGCCTGATCTACCTCAGCGAGATTTTCGCTCGCTTCATGAGCTCGCCCGAGGCTGGGAAGCTTGTGGGTCTGTGGCAGGCCTTGACGGGTATCTGGCTGATGTACCTCACCTGGGCGACCGTTGTAGACTTCTCACTGGGCATGCGCTGGTGGCTCTAGCCTTGTAGGTCTTCCGGGCTGTAGGCGTCTCGGCCCCCCGGAAACGGAGGATAGCGCGGCGCTTGCCCCAGTGTGGGACACTGGCCCTGTATAGCTCCGGAGAAATGTGTTGCGCGAACGCGCATAAGAGACGTCCCTGGCCCTTTACTGAGGCCAGGGACGTTGCCTATACCAATATGAGAGCGCGCGGCTCACACTCGCTACAGCACGAGGCGCTCTGGCTCACCTCCCACCGATGCGTGATCGAGCGGGAGCTGTGGAACTAATAGCCGGTGGTCGAGGCGAAGGTGTTGGCGATGACGCTATAGCCGGTGGTTGTCGCGTGGATGTCATGATAGCTGCTGCACATCCACGTGTCAGAGCAGATATTCGGATTGGGTGTGGCGTCGCCGCCAATGGCTGTGAACACATCCGACACGGGGACGTTGAACTGCGCTGCGTCAGCGGCGAGATGCTGATTGAGCGTCTCGACGTAGGTCAGTGAGTTCGGGCAGATGTTCTGGTATGGGTCGTAGTAGTTCATCATCACCAGATCACCCGTGCGAACGCCATTCACGGTCAGTGCGGCGACCAGCTGAGGCAGGATTGTGCCCGTCAGGCGGGTGTCGAGGTTGGCGAGGTCGGTAGACCAGTTGCTGCTGACGGTGCAGGTGGAGGAGTCAATGTCGGGCAGGAGGTCGTTGGCGCCGATGTCCAGCGAGACAGGGCTGACTTTGCCGGCGTGTCCCTTGATGAAGCTGATGGCGGCGTTAAGCTGTGAGCCAGCATAGTAGGTGTGCAGCAAGTAGGCGTATGGACAGCCGCCATTGATGAATGTGTAGCTCGTCTCGCCGTTGCAGCCGTAGTTGGTATAGCTCCTAACATGCTTTTTCGAGAGGTTCGAGCTGTACCACTGCTGCGCGTAGCCATGCGAGAAGTCCAGATTGGGCTGGTAGCCGAAGGCCAGCGAGTCGCCCAGCGCCAGGTAATATGTCTTGGGACCAACCAGCGTCGAGGAATGGGGCCGCGCAGCGAACGCGGTAGGCGTGAGGAACATGCCGACTATCAGGGCCAGGGCGGGCGCGATCGCCCAGACCGCGAGCCGTCGCCTGCTGGAGCCAGTGGCTCGCCAGAACCGCGATGTGAGCATAGGGGAAACCTCTCTTCTTTGAGTATCCCGCGGGTCCCTGTGAGGGACGCTTCGATTCACTCGTCCTACCCAGCGAGCGCTAAGACCGTTGAGCGCTATATGGGGTTCGTCCGCTGGAAGGAGACCAGCGCATGCTGGGTAAGCTGAATGAAAAACGAGCGTTTGGCGAAAACATTATCGGCCAGTCGCTTTCTGGCGCACAGGCTTACGGGAGAAATGGTGGAGTGGGATTGATGACCAAGGCGACGAGGATGGCGATGCAGGACTGGACATGAATAAAGTATGGTGACAGCGCTGGCGGTTATTTTGCTTTAGGTTCGTGTTATACAAAGGTTGGGGTCTTATGCTCACGCTCATCGCCGCGCGCTTTGTGTTTCCGGTTTCTTCAACGCCCATTGTGGATGGCGCGGTGGTGGTGGAGGGGGAGCGGATCGTGGCAGTTGGGAGCGCGGCGGAGCTGAGGGAGTGGTATCAGGCGGCGCGGCAAATGGAGTTGGGTGAGGCGCTGCTGTTGCCTGCCGCCGTCAACGCGCACACGCACCTGGAGCTCACGGCGCTGGAGGACACCATCCCTGAGGGGCTGGATATGGCCTCGTGGATTCTGGCGCTGCTGCGCGCCCGCAACGCCATGGATGATGCGGAGCTGCGGGCCTCGGCGGAGGAGGGTGTGCGGCGATCGGTAGCCAGCGGTGTGGCGGCGGTGGGCGAGATCTGCTCTGCCGGACAGAGCGTTGGGCCAGTCGTCGAGAGCGGGCTGCGCGGCATCGTGTACTACGAGTTGTTGAATGGGGACCCGGCCCAGGCGGAGGCGACGCTGGCGCGCGGGAAGGCCACCATCGCGCGGTGGCGGGCGGAGTATTCCGGCGCGCGCGTGCGCTTCGGCCTCTCGCTGCACGCGCCGTACACCGTCTCACGTCCGCTCTTCGAGCGCACAGCCGCGTGGTGTCGCGATGAAGGCCTCCCGCTGAGCGTCCACGCCGCTGAATCGCCCGCCGAGACGCGCTGGTTGCTGGATAGGTCAGGGCCGATCCGCGACACGCTCTACGCCACTCTTGGCCGCCCTGCCGACCTGGAAACCGCTCCCGGCGTCTCGCCGATGCGCTACCTGCATGAGTGTGGAGCGCTGGGGCCTGAAACGCTGCTGGCGCACGGCGTATGGGCGGATCAGAATGACCTCGCGCTGGTGGTGGAATCGGGCGCAGTGGTGGCGCACTGCCCGCGCAGCAACGCGCGGCTGCTGAATGGACGGCTGCCCTGGGCAGCCTATCGCGCGGCGGGCGCACGACTGGCGTTGGGCACGGATAGCCTGGCAAGCTCGCCCTCGCTCTCCATATGGGAGGAGGCGGCCTATGCCCACACGCTGCACAGGACGGCGGGTGAGCCGCCCACGCCCGAGGACATGTTGCGCCTGGCGACACTCGGAGGGGCGGATGCGCTGGGAATTGCGGATGAGCTGGGGTCGTTAGAGCCGGGCAAGGCCGCGGCGCTGGCGTGGGCGCCGCTGGCTGGCGCCTCGCTTGCTGAGCGAGCGGAGCCAGAGCGGGCGCTCGCCGCGCTGATGGAAAGACGGATCACGCCGCGCGCGCTGGCGGTCGGCGCGTAAAGCTGGCGGGATGACGAATGGGTAGCGTTGGGGATGAGAATGCGGGCGAGCGGCCGGACCTGTGATAGCATGGCATAGTGGCGCCTGCTATCTGCGCGCCACAGCCGCGGGGATGTCGAGGGAGGCGCGGACCCGTGATATTACCTGATCTGCTGGCGCGCTACCGTATCCTGCGCGTGCTGGTCACACTGGCGACGGTCGTGCTGGCTATTTATACCGCCCAGCTCATCTGGACGAGCCTCGTCACCTTCGGCGATGTCATCCTGCTGTTCTTCCTCGCCTGGCTGATCGCTTTCGTTCTCGACCCGCTGGTGGTCTACCTGCACAATCGTGGCATGCCGCGCGCGCTGGCGGTCTCTCTGGTGTATGTCGCATTGGCCATTACGCTGGCGAGCGTGATCGTGCTGACTGTGCCCATCATGGGAGAGGAGATCCGGCGACTGGCGGGCGAGCTGACGGCGGCGGCGGCGCCGGAAAACCTCAACCAGCTTGCCGCGAACGCCATCGTCACGCTCGAGCGGATGGGGATCAAGCCGCGCGACGCCGAGCGCATCGTGCCGCAGATTTGGGGACAAATCCCGACGTATACGAGCGAGCTGACACGAAACGCGGTGGATGCGGGCGCCAGCGCGATCGCTTCTGTGCTGACGCTGCTGTTCGACGCTTTTCTGATCAGCATTATCTCCTTCTACATCATGCTGGACGGCGGTCGCATCGCGGCGGGAATCATGCGCCGCCTCCCCCCCGCCTGGAAGCCCGATGCGGAGCGGTTTCAGGGCTATGTATCGCAGATGTTCGGCGGATTTCTGCGGGCGCAGCTGACACTCTCGCTGATCTACGGCGCGCTGACATGGATCATGCTGGCGCTGCTCGGGCAGGCGAATGGGCTGCTTATCGCGCTGGTCTGCGGACTGCTGGTGATTCTGCCGTTCATCGGACCCTTCATGGCGGTAGCGCCGCCGGTAGCGCTAGTGCTATTGCAGACGAATCCGGCGGACGTGCCGCTCAAGCTGGCCTTGCTGACCGCCGGCTTGATCATCGCGCAACAGATTACCTTCCAGATCATTGCGCCGCGCGTCTTCAGCTCGCATCTCGGCGTCTCGCCGCTGTTGCTGATCGCGGCGCTCTTGATCGGAGCCAAGGAGGGCGGCGTCTGGGGCGCGTTCTTCGCGGGGCCGATTGTGGCCGTGGCCTATGCGATGTTTGAGGTCTTCTACGAGCGCTTCCGGCGCTCCTCCTCGCTCTATCCTGATTCGCCCCCCGATCCGGAATCCAGCGATACCGATAGAGCCGATGACGCCTCTGCTCAGGAGCGCGCCCCAGCGCCAGCGGAGGCGTCTGGCCTGGCGACCCGCGATACCCATCCGGTGCGCCCGGGCGGGGAGCGCGCGCTGTAGCAAGCAGTGGCAATGACGATCGCCGCTGCTCCAGGACGGGGGCTGAGGCGCGTGGGCTATACTATGATCGCGCGCGTATGGATACCCGACGGGCGGGTTGCGCGCGGGGAGTGAATGATGCCCAGCGAGAACGAGGAGCGCCCCTCGGCCCCCGAAGGTCCATCCCTGGATCCAGCTCCAAGGGCGCTCGCTCCTCGCCTGATCCTCCTTGGCGGCGTCGTGAGCGCTTTGGTGGCAAGCGCGCTGCTGCTTGCTATCGCAGGCGCGGGGCGTATCGCGGCGGAGCGGGGCGCCAACGGGTCTACGCCATCGCCGGTGGCGACGGCGACGCCCTCACCCAGCCCAACGCCGCAAACAGGCTTTCTCGTGTATTCCGACAAAGCCAATGGATTTGTGGTGCAGTACCCGCAGAACTGGTCAGTTGATTCTACAGCCGCGCCGGTGATCCAGTTCTCGGATGACAGCAATGAGACGGGCTACGTGATGCAGGTGGCGCTCCCGGCGACATCGGCGCTACCTGATACGAACAGCGACCCAGCCAGCGCGACCACCTGGGTCAACTACGAACTCAACATCTTCGCGCAGAAGTATCCGCAGAACTTCATTTTGCTCGACAGTGGCAGCCAGACCCGTGAGATCGATGGGGTCATCTGGCAAAGCGGGGCCGGGCTGATTACGAACAATAGCTCTGGCATTCACTTGCAGGTTTATGCCACGGTGTATCACGGCAAGCCCTATCTCATCAATCTACTCTGCGCCCAGGAACGTTACAATGCGGGGACGCTGGAGTACTTCGACCCCATGCTCAACAGTTTCGCATTTCTGAATGCCGCGCCTTAGCGCTCTCAGGAGGAGCTAGACGACCTATGCGTCTGCCATTCGGGTTATCCAAGTCAGCGGAGGTCGCCGCGCCAGAGGCGGCAGCCACCACGAGGGCTGGTCGCGACCGCGCGGCGCTGATGATCCTGGTATTCATCGGTGGCATGGCCTCACTCGCTCTGGAGATGCTCGGCCCCCGTCTGATGGCGCCGTTCTTCGGCACATCACTCTTTATCTGGGCCAACCAGATTGGCTTCACGCTGATCTACCTCTCGATTGGCTACTACATCGGCGGGCGCGTGGCGGACCGCTGGCCCGACCCGCGCTTGCTCTCCTCCATTACGGCGGTCGCGGCGCTCTTTACCGGACTGATCCCGTTCATTAGCAAGCCCGTGCTCTATCTGGCGGCTGTTGCGCTCAATAGCGAGATCCCGAATATCTTCGTCGGCTCACTGTTTGCGGTCGTGCTGCTCTTCTCGGTCCCGACCATCTTGCTGGGTATGGTCTCGCCGTTCGCCATACGCCTGACGATTGACACAGTCGGCTCGGCGGGACGCTCGGCTGGCAACCTCTATTCGCTCTCGACGGTGGGCAGTATCATCGGGGCGTTTCTGCCCGTGCTGCTCCTCATTCCATACCAGGGCGTACAGCGTTCCTTCTTCATCATCAGCGCGGTGTTGCTGGCTGTGTCGTTGTGGGGCCTGAGGCCGCGCGCTCGCATCGCCGCGGCGATACCCGGCGCGCTGTTGCTTGTCCCATTGCTAGCGCCGCAACTCATCGCGCTCGGACCGCTCAAGACGGTTTCGGGTATCGGATACGGCCAGATCGTCTTCCAGCAGGAGTCGCTCTACAACTACATCCAGGTCGTGCGCGACACGGATGGCACGATGGACCTGGTGCTCAACGAGGGACACGCCATCCACTCGGTCTATAATCCCACACGCGTGCTGAACGGCCCGACCTGGTATTCCGATTACGCGCTGGCGGCCCCGTTCTTCTCGGGCGCCTCGACGGTCAACATGCGCCCACGGCTGGCGATTGTCGGTCTTGCGGCTGGAACGGTCGCGAAGCAGTATACAAACGTATTCGGCCCGACGCGGATTGATGGCGTCGAGATTGACCCGGATATCGTCGCGGTCGGGCGCAAATACTTCGCGATGAACGAGCCCAATCTGCATGTCACTGTGGCGGATGGACGCACGTACATGCGCTTCTCGAAGAGCACATATGATGTCGTCGCGCTCGACGCGTACAGGCCGCCGTACATCCCATTCCAGCTGACGACGAAGGAGTTCTTCCAGGAGACAAGGGCGCGCATGGCGCCAGATGGGGTGCTGTTTGTGAACGCCGCCCATGTCGGTCACGACTACCGGCTGGTGCAAGCGTTTGTCAACACGATCAGCCAGGTGTTCCCTTCAGTGTATACCCTGGATGTGCCGTCCGGCGCGGCGCTCTCCAATACGCTGATCTTCGCCACCGCGCGCCCGACGACGCTGGCGGGAATCCAGGCCCGGCTGGCGCAGGCGCCAGCTGGGACAGCGCTTAGCGAGGTGGCCTTCGAAACCGCTCCGCTGCTGAAAACGGCTCACGCTGAGTCAGGTGGTATCGTGTTCACCGACGATGAAGCGCCGGTCGAGCAGATTACCGACCAGCTCATCATAGATTACATTCGCGGGTAGCCTCGGCGGAGCGAGGCGCCCGCACGCTCCACGAGGATACACGCTTCAGAAGGGATAGGGTGACCAAGACATGACAGTGCTGGCGGTAGTGGGCTCGCAGTGGGGTGATGAGGGCAAGGGCCACCTGGTTGACGAACTGGCGGCCCGGGCGGACTTCGTTGTGCGCTATCATGGGGGGGCGAACGCCGGTCATCGGGTGGTGCGCGATGGGGAGGTGTTCGCCTTTCATCTGGCGCCTGCCGGTATGCTGAATCCCGGCGTTACCTGTGTTATCGGCAACGGGGTGGTGGTGGATCCCCGCGCGCTGCTCGACGAGATGGAGGAGCTGCGCGGGCGCGGGGTGGATGTAGGCCGCCTCTACGTCAGCGACCGCGCGCACGTGGTCATGCCTTATCACATCCTGCTCGACCGGCTGGAGGAAGACAGCCGTGGGGCGGATGCGATCGGCGCGACCTTGCGCGGCATTGGCCCGGCATATGTGGACAAGTACTCGCGCAGCGGCATCCGTATGGCGGACCTGCTGGATGTGGACACGTTGCGCGCTAAGCTGGCGGCCACCCTCGCGCAGAAGAACCGCATGATCACCAAGATTTACGGCGAATCGCCGCTCTCGCTTGAGGAGATTCACTCCGAATACGTCGCCTACGGGCAGCGCCTACGCTCGCACATCACCGATACGCAGATGATGCTCCAGACGGCGTACAGCCAGGGCAAGCGCATCCTGTTGGAGGGCGCGCAGGCGGCGCTGCTAGATGTGGACTTTGGCACTTATCCCTATGTCACGTCGTCCTCCACCGTGGCGGGCGGCGCGGCGACTGGGTCGGGCCTGCCGCCGCGCGCCATCGAGCATGTGGTGGGTGTCTACAAGGCGTACGTCACGCGTGTGGGTTCTGGCCCGATGCCGACTGAGTTGAGAGATGAGACGGGCGACCGGATGCGCAAAGCGGGGCATGAGTTTGGCACGACGACCGGCAGGCCACGCCGCTGCGGCTGGTTCGACGCTGTCGCGGGTCGCTATGTGGCGCGCATCAACGGGCTGGACAGCATCGCGATAATGAAGCTGGATGTGCTGGACGAATTCGAGACGATCAAGCTCTGCACAGGCTATCGGGCCGAGGGCAAGGTCTTCGACTCCATGCCAGCGAATATTGACGACATGAAACTCTGCGAGCCACTCTACGAGGAGTGGCCGGGCTGGATGACACCAACCACCGGCGTGACGCGCTGGGAGGATTTGCCCGAGAACGCGCGCAATTATCTCGCCCGGCTGGAGGAGCTGCTGGAGACGCGGCTGGCGCTGGTCTCCGTTGGCGCCAGCCGCGGTGACACGATTGAGATCAGCCCACTGCCCCTCTAACCTGCCCGCCGCTCCACCAGGGCCTCGAAGCGGGCGATGTCGCCACGGATGATATCCAGGCTGGCGCGCCAGAAGGCGGGCTCGCGGATATCAATGCCGAAACGCGCGGCCAGCGTGGCGGCGTCGCCCTCGCCGGTGGAGGCCAGCAGGTCGTCATACCCAGCGCGGAAGCCGTCGGGATCGCTCTGGTAGCGGGCGTAGAGGCCCACGCCAAAGAGCAGCCCGAACATGTACGGGAAGTTGTAGTATGACCGCGCCGGGCTGTAGTAATGCGACTTCACGGCCCACATGTAAGGGTGGAGCGCCGTTTCGTCGAGCCCGTCGCCATAGGTCTCGCGCTGCGCCTGCTTCATGAGGTCGCTAAACTCAGCGATTGAAAGCTCGCGCTCGCGCCGCCGCTCAAAGACGTTTTGCTCGAAGATGAAGCGGCTGGTGATGTCCACGATCACCTGGCACTGGCCTTGCAGCGCCGCCTCCAGGATCTCGATCTGCTCCTTCGGCTGCGCATCCGCCAGCGCCGCATGCTGGATGATTGTCTCGCAGAAGATGCTGGCGGTCTCGGCCAGCGTCATTGGCGTCTCGCGCCGCAGCAGGGGGTGTCCTGAGAGTTGGAGGTTGTGATAGCCGTGGCCAAGCTCGTGAGCGATGGTGCTGATGCCATCGAATGACGGCTTGAAGTTGGCCATGATCCGCGATTCGTCCTTCCACAGCCACATGCAGAATGCGCCATCTTCTTTGCCGGGGCGCGGATCGGCGTCTATCCAGCGCTCGCGGAAGGCGCGGCTGGCGAAGGCGCTGAGCGCGTCGGAGTAGGCGCCAAAGCGCTTGACGATGAACTCGGCGCCTTCGGCGAAGGTCCAGGGGCGACCGTCGCCGCCGACCGGCGCGAAGAGGTCGTACCAGGCGAGGCGCTCCAGGCCGAGCGCGCGGGCCTTGGCGCGTAGGTAGCGTCGCCAGTCAGGGAAGGATTCATGCGCGGCGGTCATCATTGCGTCGAGCGTCGGGCGGTCTATGCGGGAGTCTACCAGCGCCGCGTCGAGCGCGGTCCCCCATCCGCGGCGCTGGCTCAGCGTGTTCACCTGGCCCTTGATGCTGTTGAGCGCCGCCGCCAGTGGCGCGGCGTTCCGCTCCCACGCCGCCAGCTCCGCTTCGTAGCCTGCGCGACGAATGGCGCGGTCATGATGGAAGGCCAGGTTTCTCGCCATGCTCATGGATATCTCCTGGGTCTCGCCATCGAGCATGACAGGAACCATGATCTGCGAGGTGAGTGTGGCGTGCAGGCGAGCCCAGGAGACACCGCCCGTGATGTTCAACTCGGCTGCCAGCTCCTCCTCTCCGGGCGCCATGAGGTGGGCGGCGAGCATGCGCGCCTCCCGCAGAGTGAAGGCGTGCTCACGCGCCAGCGCTGCGCGGGCGATGAGCGCCTCCACGTCGAGCGAGCCAACCCAGGCCGTAAAGCGCACGCGTAGCTGGGCCAGCCGCACGCTCTGGCGCTGGGCTTCGCTCTGGCGCGCCTGGGCGGTTGTGTCGCGCGAGTCGGTGACGACGAAGGAGTAGATGTAGGAGCTAAGGGTGCGATAGGCGGCCAGCGTTTCGTTCATCGCAGTGATGACGCGCTCCACTGACACGACCAGCGAGCCATCCACGGGCGGAGCCTGTTCCAGGCGACCCACGCCTAGCTCGTCAAAGAGCGTCGTCAGTTGGTCCACGCGGGCTATGACGGCGGCGAACCCGGCGGCGAATTCGGGAGAATCGAGGCTGGGGAAGACGGTCGAGACATCCCAGCGCGGCAGCGCGGATGCGGTGGACATGTGCAGGCGGCTCCTCATGACTGGCGCAGGCGCGCCATGTGTCAGGCAATGGCAGGGCGGAGCGACTCATATGACGCGCCTCTCAAGCAGCGCGCATGCGTGCGACGATATATCCCCTGCCACGAACACTATAAGCTTCATTGCAAGGGACGCCACCAGCGGCCGACGTTAGTACCGACAAAGTCTGAATACAAGCGCGAAGATGCCCTGGTAACGTGGCCTCCATCGCCATATTCCCAGGACACTTGACCACAATCTTGGCCAGGATTCGTGTGTATTTGGCTGCAAAAATGCCCCTGATTGAGGATGATGGGTGATGCTGAAATTGCAGCCAAATTGAACAAGAAGGCTCTCCGAACATGGACTGGTTATCGCCCTGGGGGCCAAGCGCTCTAGCGGCTATCATCGCCGCGACGCTGGCCGCCTACTTTACGTGCCAGTACAGGCAATACTCCGCTCGCAAGCGGCGCGAGGCCGTGCGGAGCGCCAGCGCGGGAAATGCGCTGCACACTCAAGAAAGTGGGCGCCCATCGGCAAAGCCGAATGTCATTGTGCTAGGGCGCACTGGCGCAGATCGGGGGCCTACTCATACCGTATTAGGGCGCGCTGGCGCGGATCGAGGGCGCGATTATACCGTACTAGGGCGCGCAGTTGTACACCGGGGGCGCGATTATATCGTAAATGGGCGCACTGTCATAGACCGAGGGCATAGAGCAACTTGATTACGTTGACCAACAGGCTACCGCTCGGTGGACCGTCCACGCATGCTATGACAGTGTCGCCAGACTTGGTGTTACGCCCCGTAGAGCGTCCTCGCCATCGCGTCGGCGCTTGCTCGGCGCATGGCCAGTCTGATGTGGCTGAAGCGCTCAAGCGTGACCGAGACGGCGCTATGACTCAGCATGTCTGCGACCAGCTTGGCGCTGATGCCTTGGAGGAGGAGCGGCGTCGCTGTGCTCCAGTCAACTCGCGGCCAAGTGCGACGCCGCTCACTATTGTTGATGAAGTTGATGCAAATGATGTACTATCTCACACGACTGGCGCGACCAGCCGCCCGCTGAGGGCGGTCCACAGCGCGCCAAGGAGCGCGGCCTCCAAGAGTGCGAGGTCTAGAACCCTCACACCAGAGCGGTGTGCGGAAGGAGCGTCATGATGCCACGCTGGGCGACCGATACGACCCAACTGATCGGCAACACCCCTCTCGTTCGTCTGAACCGCGTCGCGCCCGGCGACGCGATTGTGCTGGCCAAGCTGGAGGCGTTCCAGCCCGGGTACAGCGTGAAGGACCGTATCGCGGTCAGCATGATCAACGACGCCGAGGAGAAGGGAATACTGAAGCCCGGCGCGACGATCATCGAGCCGACGAGCGGCAATACCGGCATCGGCATCGCCTGGGTGGCGGCGGCGCGTGGCTACCGCTGCGTGCTGGTCATGCCGGAATCGGTCAGCCAGGAGCGGCGGATGGTGCTGCGGCGGCTGGGAGCGAAAGTGGTGCTGACGCCAGCAGCTGGGCGCATGCCGGTGGCAATCGAGAAGGCAAACGAGTTGGTGGCGTCTACGCCCGGCGCATGGATGCCGCAGCAGTTCGAGAACCTGGCGAACCCGGCCATCCATCGCGCGACGACGGCGGAGGAGATCTGGCGCGATACCGACGGCCAGGTGGACGTGGTCGTCTCAGGCATTGGCACGGGTGGAACGCTGACCGGTGTCGGCGAGGCCTTAAAGCCCCGCAAGCCAGGGCTGAAGATGGTCGCTGTCGAGCCGGCATCGTCGGCGGTGCTCTCGGGTGGGCAGGCTGGTCCGACCAAGATTCAGGGTATCGGCGCGGGCTTCGTGCCCGCGGTCTTGCAGACCGACCTGATTGACGAGATCATCACGGTCAGCGACGAGGATGCGATTCAGATGGCGCGCAGGCTGGCCAGCGAAGAGGGTCTGCTGACAGGCATCAGCAGCGGCGCGGCGGCATGGGCGGCGGCGCAGCTGGCGGCGCGACCGGAGTATGCGGGCAAGGTGATCGTCGCAATCTTCCCGTCAGCTGGAGAGCGCTACCTGAGCACCGTGTTGTACGATGACGTGCGTGAGTAGCCAATCAGGGGATCTTCAGCTTAATAGCGATGTCCGTTTGGCGCGGGGCGAAGGCTACGAGGCCTTCGCCCTTCCGCATGGATGGGATGAGGGCTTCGTCGAAGCGAATGGCGTCCGACTGCACTATGTCGCAGCCGGGTCTGGCCCGCTGGCGATCCTGCTGCATGGCTTTCCCGAGTTCTGGTACTCCTGGCGCGCCAACATCGAGCCGCTATCCCGCATCCGGCGTGTGGTGGCGCTGGACATGCGCGGCTATAACCTCTCCGACAAGCCACATACGGGCTACGATCTGCCGACTTTGTGCGCGGATGTACGAGGCGTGATCGAGGCGATGGACGCACGGCAGGCGGACATCATCGGGCATGACTGGGGCGGCGTGATCGCCTGGACATTCGCGATGCGTGAGCCCGATTACATCCGCAAGCTGGCGGTCATCAACGCGCCGCATCTCGCGCTTGCGCGGCGCGAGCTTCGGAACCCTCGCCAGCTCAGGCGCAGCGCCTATGTCGGCTTCTTCCAGCTCGCGGGGTGGGCTGAGCGAGCCATCGCCGCTGAAAACTACAGCGTTGTGTGGCGCACGTTCCGCGCCGCCGACCGCAAGCGGGAGTGGCTGGATGACGCCAACATCCAGCGGTTTATCACCGCTATCTCACGGCCTGGCGCGCTGACCGCCGCGCTCTCATATTACCGCCAGCTTGTGCGCCAAGGCCCTGGGGCGATGGGCGTCGCGCGCGTCATCAGCGCGCCGACGCTCGTGCTGTGGGGCGAGCAAGACCCCTATCTGGGCGTGGAGATGCTAGACGGCCTGGAGGCGTGGGTGGCTGATCTTCAGATCGCGCGCTTCCCAAACGCGGGCCACTGGCTGAATCAGCAACTTCCCGGCGCCGTAAATCAAGCGCTACTGACGTTTCTGAACGATGGAGAGGGACGCGTTGATGGCGTCGAGGGATGAAGCGCTACCTGGTGCGGAACAGGCGGACGACTGGAGCCAGCCTCTCTTGTTGGACGCGCCCGTATGGGCGCCTGGCAGGCAATGCGGGCTGGATGAGGTCGGCCGTGGGGCGCTGGCTGGGCCGCTGGTCGCCGCCGCCGTGATCCTGCCGGACGACTTCTTGGAGCGGCTCGGACCGCTCGCGCCGTTCCTGCGTGACTCCAAGGCGACGCCACGGCGCAAGCGAGAGGAGGTCGCCGCGGTGGTGCGGGCGCATGCGGTGGCGCTCGCGATTGCGGTCGCGCCGGTCGAGGTCATCAACCAGCGCGGCATAGGCTGGGCGAATCGTGATGTATTCCGCGCTCTGATAGCGCGCGTGGACGCGGATGAGTATGTCGTGGATGGGAAGGTGAAACCGCTGGCGTCCGCGGATCGCATCGCGCGCGTGCGCTGTCTGATCAAGGCCGACACGCGCACGCCCGCGGTGTCCGCAGCTTCGATTGTCGCCAAAGTCTATCGCGATCATGTAATGGTGGAGCTAGCGGCGGGTTATCCTCAGTATGCATGGGAGCGCAATGCTGGCTACGGCTCACCTGACCATTTGGAGGCGTTGCGCCGGTTCGGACCTGGACCGCACCACCGGAGCCTGTTCGTCGCGACGGTTCTGAGCGGTGGCCAGCGCGCGCGGCGCCGCGGTCAGGTCACGGGGCAAGCCCAGGGTGATGAGAGCGAGGTCGAGGCTACGAATACAGGCCTGTTCGGCGCGGACAGGCCTTAGCTCCCTCTTGTGCGGCGTACGAGGTGTGGTACAATGGCGCCAGACTTCCCCCTGGCGCGCGTGATAGCGCAGTGGTCTGTCCCTCCCACCCTGCCCCTGATTTGGGCTGGCCGAGAGACGCCTGACGCCATGTTGCACATTGGATATGCGCCATCGGGGATGAGCAGTGACGCGGTGGGTAGCGAGGGTGGAGCGACGGTGTTCGGGGAGCCTGACATGGATAACGATGGCCCAGCTGGACCGCAGAGCCGCATCCTGGACGGCGACCTTGAGACGCTTGGTCTCCAGTCCACACTGAAGATGCTGGCGCTGGGGGGAAAGACTGGCGTCCTCATCGTCCAGACCATGTCAGAGCAGCTCAACATTTACCTGCAGGATGGCGCGATCACACGGCTTGAGGACCCCAGCACCCCCGATCCCGACCTGGTTGATCTGTTTCGCGCGATGGGGCGCCTTGGCGCTGATCAGGCGATGCTGATTCCTCAGGACGCTCGCAAGGATCTGACGGCGATTACCCAATACATGGTCAATAACGGCCTGCTGAGCACGGCGGAGGAGCTCCAGCGGCGCGAGTTCATCGTCACTCAGGCGCTGAGCCGTGCGATCCGGTGGGACAAGGGCCGATTCGAGTTCCGCCGGGACCTTTCCATGATGCGCCGCACGGGCGGCATGTATACGCCGAGCGCTGGCCAGCCGATGAACGTAGATCATGTGCTGCTGGAGGCGCTGCGACTGGCTGATGAGCGCGATCATATGGCGGTGCGGCCCTCGGCGCGGACAGTACGTGTGCGCAAGATGCGCGTCGCGCCAGATGACCCGCGGCTCGCCTCGCTAAGCGCCGACGCGGCCTGGGTGTATACCCTGTGCGATGAGCGGCGCCCGGTGTACGCGATCGCTTTTGGCTTGCTGATGCCTGAGCCGGTGACCGGCGCATGGGTGACGACGCTGCTCGATCAGGGGCTCGTGGATCTTGTTGACCGCAAGCTGGAAGATGACCTTGGCCGGAGCCTGATGCAAACGCTCATGCGGAGCAAGGGCGCGCTCGAGAAGCTGACGCGAGACGCGCCGGAGCGGTTTATGCTGGACCTGGCGCTATTGATGGGGAGCTTCCTCAACGACCTGTTAGCCCACCATACCCGATTCTCTCGTGCGGTGCGCGCCCGCGGCGATACGACGCCCGCGGAGGCGCTCGGCGCGGTGGATCAGTTGATTCGACCAATGCTCGAGCACATGTCGCATACGTATCCACGCATGGAGGGCGTCGTCGGCGTCGAGCGCGGACAACTGGCGTTTGGCGATATCAGGACGCTGAGCAAGGTTGTGCGTGGGCCGGAGTTGATCAATTGCTACTGGGACGCTGCGCGGCTGATGCGCTCTCTCATGCGCGCGGTCTACGACGCGATCTGCACAGACGAACTCGGCGCGGATCGCAGCTCTCGCCCGTTCGATGACCTATGGACGGCGTTCCTGCGCGAGGTAGACTACGAGATGGGGCGTCTGCACCAGTGGTACACCTGGCAGGCCAGCGCGCATCCGACCCGCGGCTAGCGGTCGGGCGAGAGGCGGGCGGAAGGGCGCACGGCGTCTGCCATCGGGGAACCGGGGAGAATGCTTACCGCGGCACGCGACCACGCGATGCATGCGAAGCGACAACGAGCAAGCGACTCAGGAGGTAGAAGCAGGTGGCGCAGCAGGTTGTGCTTGTTGTGGACGACAGCCCCACCGTGCGAAAAATCGTGCAGCTTACGCTGCAGCGCGAGAATATCCAGGTAGTCACAGCAGGCGATGGGTTGAGCGCGCTGGCGGCGGTGTCGGACACTCAGCCTGATCTGATCCTGCTCGATATCGTGCTCCCGCGCATGGACGGGTACAACATCTGCCATCTGGTGCGCAACAATCCAGAGTATCGCGACTTGCCCATCATCATGTTGAGTGGCAAGGATGGGATATTCGATAAGATGCGTGGCAGATTGGCTGGTTCAACGGAATATATAACAAAGCCATTTGATTCGTCCGAGTTGGTTCAAGCGGTTCGTCGCTACCTGGACACCCCCGCCGCTCGCGAGCGGGCGACTCGCCGCGAGAGCCAGCGGGGCATGCGCATGCGGCGTGGGATGTACTGAGCGCCGCCGCCCGCTTCAGTTGAGGACGGGTGGCATGTCCAGAACGCGTGGACAGCGCTTATCAAATGACTCGACGTGTCACGGCGCCATGCGCGAACGCGCTGGCGCCACCAAGCCGCCACCGGCTGTGACGCGGATGTAATGTGGGAATGCGCAGGAGATGAGACCTATGCCCGGACCCAAGGTGCTCGTAGTAGATGATAGCTGGACCGATCTCACCCTCATCGCGACGCCACTGCGTGAGAGCGGCTTTGATGTCGTGACAGCGGTAGATGGCGATGAAGCGCTCGAGAAAGTCAAGAGCGAGCGTCCTCGATGCATTGTGCTCGATGTGGTTCTGCCGAGGATGAATGGTTTTCAGGTCTGTCGTAAGCTAAAGCAGGACATCACCAGCCGCGACATTCCCGTGATCCTGATCAGCGGCAAGAATACCCCGCTCGATAAGAAGTGGGGATTGCAGCAGGGCGCGGACCTCTACATCACCAAGCCATTCGATAGCGACGAGCTCTTGATGGGGGTACGCTCGCTGACTGGCGCGATGTAGCGCCTAGGAAGCGTCCAGGCCGCGCTGGCCCGAACGGCGCGCCGTCAGATTCTGACAGCGCTGGCGTGGGCTCAGGTGCGCCAAGGGCATGTCTTTTCAGGCGAGAAGAGCGCGCCGCGCCAGCGCGCGAGTTTTCGCACACCGCGAGAGAGACGCCGCGACAGCACACGGAGGACTCATGGATACCCCGCGCGGACCGGTTCCCGGTTTGCCGCCCATGCCAGATTCCCAGCGCGCCCAGGTCTTCGACCTCATGCGGCGGACGCTGGCGGCGATCAATCGCGGGCAGGCTCCCGGGGGCGAGCTGACGCCAGAGACGGTCGAGCAGATTGCGCGCTCTGAGGGCGCGACCGATCCAGAGCAGATCGCCGCGCTCCTGCGGCTGATGGGTCTTGGCTCTGACGTCGGCCAGACGCCTGGCGAGCCGCAGCATATCGTTTTCGATGTGGCCGGAGCGTTATGCGCGCTACCCTCACAGTCGGTGCAGAACGTCGAGCGTGGGTTCGAGATAACGCCGCTGCCCAACGTTGCGCCGTGGGTGCTCGGTATCACACAGCTCTGGGGCTCCATTGTCTCGGTAGTGGATTTCGCCGCCTTCGTGGGGCAGGGTGTGACTCAGATCACGCCACGCAGCCGCCTGCTGGCGGTGACTGTGCGGGACATGCAGGCAGGATTCCTGGTGGATGGCGTCACCGAGATACGGACGATGGGTTCGCTAATCCGGCGCGATGTCGTCGCAGGCACGCCAGATTGGACACGCCCGTATCTGGATGGGGTCGTGCAAGATGGTGGCCGCCTGATCGTGGCGCTCGATCCGGAAAAGCTGCTATTCAGCGATCGCCTCCACCGCTATCGCGCCGATGATCGGGCCTAAACCGCGCCACCAGCGCAGTCAGAAGGCCTCCGTTAGTCATAATTTGTAGGCGTTACAGGGCGTGATAGCATACACTAGGGCTTGCCACACGCAAGCGAACGACTGTCGCTGCGCGCGGCGCGAGACGGAGCAGGGCCCGCGCTGAATTCTTCCGCGCTGTTTCGTGGGCCGCATAGCTGCCGACGTCCTATCCACTACCTGCGCTATCCACCAACACGCGAGCGCTGGCGAGCGATCGGGGCCGCATACCCCCGGGCGCGCGCCGGTCGAGACGCGCGAGCCTATTACTGAGGAGGCCACCAAACTTATGGACGCTTCCATTCGCCCCGGGCGGAGAGTGAGCGCGCAGCTGAATGCGCTCACCGCGCTTGCCTGCGTTGTGCCCGCTCTCGCGATTCTGTTCCTCGGCTGGTTCGCTGTAGCGCAGCCGATTGGTGGACTCAGTCAGCAGACCACCCTTTGGACGGTTACGCTCTCGACGGTGGCGGTCACACTGCTGGTCGTGCTCGTAGCGATTAGCCGAATGCGCGCGATCACGCGCGGATATATTACCACCCTGGCTGATGTCGGCCGCCGGGTGGTTGCTGGCGACACGAGCGCGCGCGCGGTGGCGCAAGGTGACGATGACTACGCGCAGCTCGCGATGGTTCTCAACGCGCTCGCTGTGCGAGGCGCGAGCGCGATGGCGCAGAAGGCCGCGATAGACGCGCCCGACGCCGCCTTGCTCCAGGCGCAAATTGAGCGGCTGCTGGCGGAGGTCAGCGCGGTTGGTGAAGGCGATTTGCGCGTGCAGGCTGAGGTGACGCCTGATACGCTCGGTGTGCTGGCGGACTCTTTCAATTTCATGATCGAAGAGCTGGCGAAGGTCGTCGGCAGCGTGCAGACGACCGCCAATCAGGTGACCGCCGCGACGCGCCGTCTGCTCGACCGCTCCACTGATGTGACACAGGCGTCCGAAGCGCAGGCGCGACAGATCTCGCTCGCGTCCGAGCGGGTAGCGCAGATCGCCGATTTCGTGCAGCTTTCCGCGACGAACGCTCTCCAGGCCGCTGAAGCCGCGCGCGAGGCGCTCAATAGCTCGCGCGAGGGCCAGACCGCCGTCGTCAAGACCACGGAAGGCATGGCGAATATTCGGGAGAATGTGCAGGAGACCGCGAAGAAGATCAAGCGCCTGGGCGAGCGTTCGCAGGAGGTCGGCGAGATCGTGCGTCTGATCGAAGACATCGCCGAACAGACGAACCTGCTGGCGCTCAACGCGACGATCCAATCCGCGGCGGCGGGGGAAAACGGCCGCGGCTTCGCCGTGGTGGCGGATGAGATTCGCATCCTGGCGACACGTGTGGCGGATGCGACCAAGCGTGTAAGCGCGATCGTGCAAGCGATCCAGGGCGATACGCAGGAAGCGGTCATCGCCATGGAAGAGAGCACGCAGGACGTGGTGGCTGGATCACGGCTGGCGGACGATGCGGGCCGCTCGCTCCAGCGCATCTACGGCGCGGTCGAGCGCCAGGCGCGGATGATCAACGATATCGCGCGCGGCGCGAACGAGCGGCGGCAGGTGGCTGAGACTGTTGCGGTGGCGATGAACCAGATCGCTGAGGTGACACGGCAAACGAACGCGATCACCCAGGATACAATGTCCGCCGTCAGCTATCTGGCCAGTCTGGCCGAGCAACTGCGCGCGTCGGTGGCGACGTTCCGCTTGCCAGAGCATATCGCTGAAGCGGCCGGGCTACAGGCTCGCCCTGAGCTGCCGCCACAGCCGTCCACCGCCTTGCCGCTGTTGGGCGCGCCTGGATGGGGGCCCTCCTCCATTCATGAGTATCCGGCGCTGCCCGCTGGGCCGCTCTCCGCCTCATACGCTCCGGCGCCAAACGCGTTCGATATCGGCGCCTACGATGCGACCTGGACGGAAGGTCAGCCTGAGAGCGCGCGCCCTATGCAGCAGGGATATGCCCAACAGGGCTACAGCCAGCAGGGATACGAGCAGAACGGCTATGGGGATCCGTTCTTTCCCTCGGGCCCCACCGGAGGGTTCCCTATCCCGCCGGAGCGCAACTAGAGCGCGCATGGTCGCCCTTCCAGCCGGCGGCGCGGAGAGGCGCCGTGAAGCGAGCGGGAAGGGGCGCATGCGATACTGGGAGATATGATAAGCCAGAGGCGTCATAGTCCAGGCAGGACGGTGCGTAAAGCATGTCATCAGAAGGTTTCGACAAGTCCACGATTGTCAACTCGTTCCTGGACGAGGTGAGCGCCTATATCCCTGAGATCGAGGCGCATCTCGACCGGCTGCAGATCGCTCCGGGCGATAGTGAGGCTGTCGAGGAGGCATACCGCCGGACGCATACGATTTCTGGCTCGGCGGCGATGATGGATTTCTCTGGCCTTGCTCATATCGCCCAGGGTATGGAAGTGATTCTCGACGGCGCGCTAGAGCAGGGCGCGATGCTTGACGCGCCGACGGTGGCGCTGCTGCGGCGCTCATGTGGCCGTCTGGATCGAGTGGCTCGCCTGATTCGGTCGGGCGGGAGCGATGCGGAGATCGTCGCGGAAGACGACCAGGACCATTCGGCCTATCGGGGGCCATCCGCGGCGGCGAGCGCGCCTGCCTCGCACCCCCCCCTGTCGGGAGGGGGAGCGACTGGGACGCCTAGCTCTCCATGGAACGCAGCGCCGCCCCCTGGCTCGGCCCAAGCCGCGCTTCAGGCCACTCAAATTCCTGACTGGCTGGCGGCGTTTGGCCCCTCCGCGCCTGCTCAGGCTGGCGGTCCGCAAACACCGCGACTGCCGGTATCGGATGACCTTGCGATAGCCGGGGCCTCCCAGGCGGGGCTGAGCTCGACCGCGCCTCGCCCTGCTGAGTCTGTTCCTACCGTGCCTCGATCCACCGACCGGTGGAATGAGTCGCTGACGAACCTGCCGACTGGTGTCGCTCCCACTCTGCCGACGCAGCCGCCAGCGTTCGCTGGCTCCTCCGGCATGGGTGCGCCTGGGTCCGGCGGTGACCGGGCCGAGTTCATCGAGTCCCAGGCGACAACGCGCCTCCCCGTGCAGTCGCAGCCGGCGCCTGGATCGTGGGAGCGGTCGGCGCCTTCGCAGGGCATGGCCCAGTTCGCGCCCGCGTCCCAGCCCATCGCTGCCCCCGCGCCCGCTGGGATGGCGCTACCGCCAGGCGCCAGCTCCGCCCTCGATGCGATGCGCGCCGATGAGGAGACGGTGCGCCGCCAGGCGGCGGCCCTGCGCGACACGGTAGAGATGTTGCGCGAGGCCGCTCAGGCGATGGAGAGCGAGCGCGGGCAGCTGCAGAGCTTCCTGGATGGCTCCCATGACGCGCTCGAGCGGCTCGAGGAGTGGGTTGGCCAGCAGATGAACCTCGATCTGCGCAATAGCCCGGAGGCGGTTCGCGCTTACCTGCCGCTCTCGGTCATCTGGGTCACGACGACGCGACTGAAGAAGCTGATCACGCTGCTCACGTCCGCGGGCCGTAATCTGACAGTGACCCAGGAGCAGATGGACGAGGCGCTGGCAGAGTTCCGGTCATCGCTGGAGACGCTGGCGCGGTTCACCAACCTGTTCACCTCCGGCGCGCCCGCGCCAGATGGTGGCTACACGGCGACGGTGGCGCAGATCACATGGGGTGGGCCGTCCGCTCCCAATCAGCCCTCAGCGGCTGAGGGGTTGCCAGTTGGGCAGCGCGCCGATCTGGAGCGCGCCGTGCGCGAGGAGCTACGGCGCTCACTGGAAGACGAGGTGCGCCAGGACATCGCGGCGGACATTCGCCGTGAAGAGGAGCAGCGCATCCGGCAGGAGCTGGAGGTGCAGCTGCGCCGCCAGATGATGTTCTCGTCGTTGGGCGTGGGGATGGGGGAAAGCTCGGTAACCGTGCGCGACGGCGCGGTCGAGGTGCGGCCGCAGCCACGGGCGGGGCGTCGGACCCAGGTGACGACCGAGCAATCGCCTGAAGCGTTGGAAGTGTTCCGCGAGGAAGCGGCGGAACACTTGCGGACAATTACCAGTGGCATCGCCGATCTGGAGCGCGCTCCCGGCGATATGCAGACCATCCAGGCCGTGCGGCGAGCGACGCACACGCTCAAGGGCGCGGCGGGCATGATGGGCTTTGTAATCATTCAGCGGGTGGCGCACGCCTCTGAAGACCTGCTCGATCAGCTCGCCGAGAAGGGGCGCGGCCTCTCGCCGGAGGAGCTAGCGCTGCTCTTCGAGACAGCGGAGACACTGGACCAGCTCATATCGGGCGCGATCGTCGGATCACAGCAGCAGCGGGAGACGGCGCAGGCGCTGATTGATCGCTACGGCGCAATCACGGGCCGGCCTGTCGAGAGCCTGCCGGATGAGAGCGCGCCGTCCGCTGAAGATGCCGCTCCGGAAGCGGAGGAGCCACCCGCGCGTGCGCCCAGTGATGACCTCAGCGTGCGTATCCGCCTGAGCCGGCTGGATGAGCTGGTGAACCTGTTCGGCGAGCTGCTGGTCAACCGCTCGATCTATGAGGAGCGCGTAGGCAGGCTCAATCGGCTGGTCGAGGACTCGACGAACGCCAGCGAGCGGCTGCGTGATGTCGGCGCGCAGCTCGAACGGCGCTTCGCCACGTTCATGCTCCCTAGCGGGCAACAGCAACCGCATGCAGGACCGCTCGGCGGGCTGCCTGCGCTCAACATGCCGAATATGCCTGGATCACTGCCGCCAGCGCCATGGGGGCCTGCCTCACGTCCGATGGGGTCTCCCAGCGGGGGCCAGGCGGGTGTACCTGAGCATCTGCGCGGCTTCGATGCGCTGGAGATGGACCGCTACGACGAGTTCCACCGGCTCTCCGGTATCCTTGGTGAGATCGTCAACGACGAGGTGGCCTTGAGCCGCGAGATGAGCGCGCTGATTCGCGAGTTGCAGGTAGCGTTCGCGCGTGAGACGCGGCTCAGCTCTGAGGTCCAGGATCGGCTGCTCAAGGCGCGTCTCGTGCCGATTCGCACGCTCGCCCCACGGCTCTACCGCGCCTCGCGCAACTCGGCCCGCCGCGAGGGCAAGGAGATCGAGTTCTTCCTCGAGGGTGGCGATACCGAGGTGGATCGCAAGATCGTCGAGGAGGTCGAGGGGCCGCTGCTGCATCTGGTGCGCAACTCGGTCAATCACGGTATCGAGCGCCCAGAGGAACGCCTGGCGGCTGGCAAGCCACGCGCTGGAAGGATTGTCGTCTCGGCGACCTACGAGGGCAATCAGGTACTTATCGAGGTGCAGGACGACGGTCGCGGTATTGATCCGACCCGCCTGCGTGAAACTGCGGTGGCGCGCGGCTGGGTTGACGCCTATGCGACACTCAGCGACCGTGAGGCGCTCAATCTCATCTTCCAGCCGGGAGTCTCGACGGCCCAGACTGTCACCGAGGAGAGCGGCCGCGGGGTCGGGCTGGATGTGGTGCGTGACGCGGCCGCACGGCTGAAAGGCTCCGTCGAGGTCGAGTCCAATATCGGCGCGGGCTCGATCTTCTCCCTCAGATTCCCTATCAGCCTTCAGATCGCCCGCGCCGTGCTGGTGAAAGTCAGCAACAGCGTCTACGCCATACCGATGGCGGTCGTAGACCAGATTGGTCGCCTGGACTACTATGAGCGCGTCAGCGCGCCTGTCCCGGCTGTGGTAGTGCGCGGCGAGCAGTACACGCTCGTGCGTCTCTCCACCTTGCTGCATCTGCCACCCTCACCCGTAGAGGAGCGGGCGTCGTTGCTCATTGTCAATGCTGGGCGGCGGCGCGTCGCGCTGCTGGTGGATGGCATTGTCGCTCAGCAGGAGATCGTGGCCAAACCGCTCGGCTCGCATTTGCGGAACGTGCGCGGCGTGGCGGGCGCGACCGCGCTTGGCAACGGGCAGGTCGTGGTCATTCTGGAGCTATTGGAGCTGCTGGCCACGCCAGTGCGCGATGATATCACGTTGCCCGAGCCGGGGTCGGGGCGGCGCGACACGCTGCCCTCAGCGGCGGTTCCAGTCGCGGGCATGCGAAACAGCGCGCCCCGCCCGGCGGTGTCTCCCAGCGGGCCGCCGCCCGGACAGCCTATACCAAAACCGCAACCGCGGCCGGGAAGCGCGGGCGCTGATGCGCCGCCCGCGTTCCCGCAGGCGGGCAGACCATCACCGTCATGGTCCGGCTTCCCGCAGCCTGGCCAGCCAGTGACGCCGGCGCCGCCGTTCGTTGGGTCGAGCGGAGGACTCGACTCCCCATCTACTCCGCAGTGGAGCGGCTCCTCGGAACCGCGACGCGGCATGCCTTCGACGCCGCTGCCGCCTTTCCTTCAGCCCGGTGGGCCTTCTGGAGGGCAGAGCCCTCGACCAGCTTCTGGCCCTGCGGAGGATACCACGTCGCTACTTCCGCCTCGGCCGTTGCCGCTTGGCGAGTGGGCCACTGGCGCGCAGCGGGCCGTTGCGGGCCCAGGGCCACAACGCGCCGCGCCAACAGGCTCCTCTCGCGATTTCGTGGTGGAAACGGACGGGCGTCGCACGGTCACGTCGCTGCCCTCGAAGCCGTCGTACGTGCTCGTCGTGGACGACAGCCCCAGCGTGCGGACGGTGGTGACGGGTATGCTCAAGGCGAATGGCTGGGAGACCCAGAGCGCGCGTGATGGTATCGAGGCGCTGGACATTATCGGGCGCAAGCGGCCAGCGGCCGTCCTGCTCGATATTGAGATGCCGCGTATGGATGGTTATGAGTTGATGGCGACGCTGCGCAGCGACCCGCAGTACCGCAGCCTGCCGCTCGTCGTGCTCACGTCACGCGCGGCTGACAAGCATCGCTTGCGGGCACAGCAACTCGGCGCCAACGCCTACGTCGTCAAGCCATACAAAGATCAAAGCCTGCTGGAAACGATCGCCGGACTCGTGCGGAAGGAGCAGAGCGGCGCCCTGTAGTAGGCCGGTCACGAGGTTTAGGAGAAGCATCGCATGAGCTCTGGGCGTGAGCGGGCTGTGCTGGTGTGGGAGGCCCATCATGCTCTGGTAGCCCAGCGATTGCAGGAGATCGAGCGCTCGCTTGCGGAGATGCGAGCGATGGAAGAGCCACCCAGCCGGAAGCGCCGCGAGCGTATGGCCGACCTAGAGGCGGAGCGCCGCCAAGCGATGCTGACGCTTGCCCGGCTCGGGCCGTCGCCCCGCGCGAAAATGGGGTGATGGTCTACTTTCGCAGGCCTACGCTCCGACGATGGTGTGTCCCGCCGCGCGCAACGCCGCTATCGCCTGATCCAACTCCGCCGCGCGCACGAGCAGATAGTCGGTGGTGTAGGTGGAGAGCGCGAATACGCTGACGCCCACCCCCGCCAGTGTCTCTGTGAGCGAGAACAAGATCCCGATGAGGGAGAAATCGAGCTCGCCCGCGACCCGCAGCGCGCGCCAGCCTGACGAGACTTCCGCCCCCTCCGGAGCCGCGTCTTCAGCGCAGACGATCGAAATCTCGTCAGCCGTCACGGTGAGCGAGAGCAGCGGGCCGGTCAGCGGGAGCTGTGGAATGGGCGCGTCTGGTGGGAGTCTGGCGACTGCCAGGCGCTCCGCGAGGACCTCCAACGTCAAGCTGGCGATGGGGTTCATATGGCCCACTCCTTCGCTGTTCTGCAGAGACGCCGCCGCGGTACGGTGGGAGCGCTCATCCCGCTCGCAGGCGGGCGATGACCTCGTCGCCCATCTCGCGCGTCGAGACGACCCGCTTGCCGGCTATCGCGATGTCCGCCGTGCGGTAACCCGCGCTGATAGTCTGGCGGACGGCGCGCTCGATCGCCGCCGCCGCCCGCGTGAGGCCGAGCGAGTGGCGCGCGAGCATCGCTGCGCTCAGGATCGCGGCGAGTGGGTTGGCCTTGCCCTGGCCGGTGATGTCGGGCGCGGTGCCATGGATCGGCTCGTAGAGGCCGAACTGACCATTCTTCGTGTGGCGGGCGCCGAGGCTAGCGGAGGGCAGCATGCCCATCGAGCCAGTCAGCATGGACGCCTCGTCGGTCAGAATATCACCGAACATGTTCTCGGTGACGATGACGTCGAACTCACGCGGCGAGCGAACAAGCGCCATCGCGCAGGAATCCACCAGAAGGTGGCGCATCTCCACATCGGGATAGTCGTTGTGGACGCGGTCTACTACCTGTCGCCACAGCCGGGAGCAACTGAGCACATTTGCCTTGTCCACCGACGTCAGCCGCTTGCGCCGCCCGCGCGCCAGTTCGAAGGCGTAGCGCGCGATGCGCTCGATCTCCGCCTCGGTATAGACCATCGTGTCTATCGCCGTGCGTTCGGGGGATTCGCCGCTGATCTCGCTGGGCCTGCCATAGTAGAGCCCGCCGGTCAGCTCGCGCACGACCACCAGATCCACCCCGCGCAGGACATCACTGCGCAGGGTAGAGGAGCGGGCGAGCGCGGGCAGCGGACGAATGGGGCGGACGTTGGCGTAGAGTTCGAGCTCTTTGCGCAGCCGGTAGAGCGCCTGCTCCGGCTGCTGCTTTGAGCTGGGGGAGCCAACGCCCGCGCCGCCGACCGCGCCGAACAGTACCGCTTCCACCCGCTGGCAGAGCGTCATCGTCTCATCGCTGATCGCCGCCCCTTCCGCAATGATCGCCGCCTGCCCAACAAGCGCGGTGTGAGCGGTAATCGTGTGGCCGAAGCGGTCGCCAGCCGCCGACAGCGCGCGGGCGGCCTCAGCGGTTACTTCGGGTCCGATACCGTCGCCACCTAACACCGCGATCTCATACGCGCCCATGAACCGTCCCTTCGAGAGATGTGTCGAACCCGCTCAGCTTGCTATAAAGCATGCAAGCCGAGTATAGCCTCTGGCAGAGATGGGGTCAATGGCCGTTCCTGTCGCAGTGGCTCAAAGACCTCTGACCTTGAGTGGTGTGAGTCGAAGTGGAGCCGAATAGCGCGCGGCGAATGCGCTTGGACCCCCGAAGCCCCGGTCAATACGTGTGCGATACTTGGCGAGGTAGGCGGCGTTCTGATCGGCTGGCGGCTCGTCAGGCGCTACGCGCGCCTCACATGCGAAGACGACGATATCGCCGCCGCTGCCGTTGCTATCGAAGTTGAGCGACACGTGCGGATTGCGGGCGATGTGGGACAGGCGGGCCGCGTCGGGGAGACTGTAGACCAGGAAAGTGGCGCCATCCCAGAGAAACCAAACTGGGTTGGGCTGTGGCGTCCCGTCCGCCGCGACAGACGAGAACCAGACGACGACTTCATCGCGCAGACGGCGCGCCACGCGCTCACCGAAGGGCGTTTCGGGCGATGGCAAGCTAAATGATGTCATGTTGTCCTCGCGAAACCTGGCAATGACGCATGGATGTTCGGCGGATGCTCAGGCTGTAGGCGTCCAGCCTGCCCATATCGTAGCGTGTTCTCTGGTTAGATTGCGAGGCGAGCGATGTGACATCCCGAGGCGGGAATCGCGATCAGGCGCGCACGCGTTGAGGACGCTGAAGACATCGCGCGAATACATATAGCAAGCTGGCGGGCCACCTACCACGGCATCGTGAGCGATGAGACACTGGACGGGCTACGGCTCGATGAGCGGGCGGCGATGTGGCGTGAGCGGCTGCACGCGCTTGCGGTGGACTCACCGCCGCGTCAGGAGGCTTGCTATGTCGCCGTGGACGCCGCGAACGTGGTGATTGGGTTCGCGAGCGGAGGGAAGGCGGGGCCACTGGCAGGCGGCGCGGCTCCAGAGCCCTACGACGGCGAGCTGTACGCTATCTACCTGACGCCGGGCGCCGAGCGGCGGGGTATCGGCTCACGGCTGGCGCACGCTATCGCATCCCAGCTTGCCGCTGACGGATTGCGCTCACTGCTGGTCTGGGCGCTGGCGGAGAATCCCAGTCGCCGGTACTACGAGGCGCTGGGCGGCACGCTGGTGTTTGAGCAGGAGACCGTGATCTCTGGCCAGGCGCTGCCGGAGGTGGGTTATGGCTGGCCTGACATTCAGACGCTCATCGAGCGCACAGCGCCGCGCTAGAAGAGCTAATTCAGTTGAAGAAGCGGAACCAGATCAGCGCCCAGAGCGCCGCAAAGCCATCGCGCCAGGTGATCTTCTTGCCTTCGGCGTAGTCGCGCCCAGCGTAGTAAATGGGCACTTCGTAGATGCGATAGCCTTGCTTGAGCACCTTGGCGGTGATCTCCGGCTCGAAGTCGAACCGGTTGCTGCGGATACGCACAGACTTGATGACGGGCGCGCGAAAGGCTTTGTAGCCTGTCTCCATATCGGTCAGCATGTTGTTATAGAGCACGTTGGTGACGATAGAGAGGAAGCGGTTGCCAAGGTAGTGGTGCAGCATGAAGGAGCGGTGGATGCCGAGGAAGCGCGAGCCATAGACGACATCGGCCACTCCGTCCAGGATCGGGCGCAGGACGATGGGAAAGTCGGACGGGTTGTATTCGAGGTCGGCGTCCTGGATGATGATGATATCTTTGGTGGCCGCTTGCACTCCCGTGCGAATGCCGGCCCCTTTGCCCATGTTCTTCGGGTGATGTAGAACCCTCACGTTCTCAGGCAGCGACGTCTGGGCGAGGAGCTCCCAGGTGCCATCGGTCGAGCAATCATCTACGATGATGATCTCTTTCGTGAATGGCTGCTCCTGAACGCGGCGCACGACTTCGAGGATGGTCTTGGCCTCGTTAAAGGCGGGAATGATAACGGAGATTTCCTGGGAGGGAAGCTCTCGCGGGCCACTGGCTGTCATGATCGCTCGCGTCCTCCAACATGCCGGTTTGGGATATAGCGCCAGGGATGCGACTGACTCGCTGGGCGCGGCGCAGGCGCTGGTTGATCGCGCCGCTCCGCAACGCCAATCGCTGGCGCCCTGGTCCAGGTCCTGAGTGTATCGCGCTTCCTGATGTTATGACGCCTCAGGGATATCTCGGTCAGTTGTGATAGGCCAAACGGCGTCCCGCTCGCGGCCGCGAGCGGGTTTGCTGGTTCGCCTGATCGTCCGTGGCGCCTACGCAGCGCGGGCGTCGAGAATCGCCTCGATCTCCTCCATATCCTGCTCGCTGAGTCGCCATGCTCCCGCTGCCACATTCGCCGCCACCTGCTCGGAATCCCTGACGCCTGCGATGATGGTGGAGACGGCAGGGCGCGCGGCCAGCCACGCCAGCGCCAGCTCACCCACCGTATGCCCGCGCTCGCTTGCCCAGGCGCCAAGCCTGCTCACTGTGTCGAGCGTGTCGGGTCGCAGGCGCTCCGCGAATCGCGGATTGTTGTAGCCGCGCGTGCCTTCAGGAGCAGACTGGCCAGCAGTGTACTTGCCGGTGAGTATACCCCCAGCGAGCGGCGAGTAGGGGATGATGCCAACGCCTAGCTCCAGACATGCGGGAACCAGCTCGCGCTCGACATCGCGGGACAGCAGGTTATATTCCGGCTGGTTGGAGACGAACGGCTCCCAGCCATGGCGATCGCTGGCCCACATGGCGCGCGTCATACGCCACGCGTCGTAGTTCGAGCAGCCAATGTAGCGGACGGCGCCGGAGCGAACCAGATCGTCAAGGACGCTGAGCGTTTCCTCCAGCGGCGTCTCAGGGTCGTAGCGGTGGATCTGGAACAGATCAATATAGTCGGTCTGCAATCGCGCCAGGCTAGCGTGAACGCTGGCGAGGAGATGCTTGCGCGATGAGCCAGACTCGTTGGGGCCCTCGCCCATACGCATGCCAGCTTTTGTGGCGATGATCGCCTGATCGCGGCGGCCTTTCAGCGCTCGGCCCAGATGCTCCTCCGAGACGCCCCCGCTGTAGATGTTCGCGGTATCAAAGAAATTGATCCCGGCATCGAGCGCCGCGCTGACAATGCGCTCTGTCTCTTGCGCGTCGGTATAGCGACCAAAGGTGTTGCCACCCAGGCCAATGACTGATACACGCAGGCCCGACGCTCCCAACCGGCGATATTCCATCAATGAATCCTCCAGGCTTAAACCAATCTGACGAGACGCGTCTGTGGCGCCAACTTGTTGTGCGTCCACAATACGGAATTATACCGCCAAGTCTTGTGTTCCGGAGCCCGGTCGGTTAGGATTGCAAGGAAGCGCGAGCCAGCCGCGCAGTCGGGGTTTCGTGACCGCTACCCGCTACTTCGCGCTGTGTAATCGTCTATAGAAAAGGCAGGTGTGGCCAGGTGAGAGTCAACTTCATCCCCTCGTCGGGCATTCTTAACCAGATATTCCACCAGACCAGGATGACAGTGCAGGTTTTCGACTGGCCAGCGGGGGGCTATTCGATCAACCTGATCCAGCTTCTCATCCTGCTGGCGCTCGCGGTTATCGTTGTCTATGTGACCGAGAAGCTGACCAAAAACAAGGTTGGAGGTCTGGTCGCTGGGGTCATCATCACGCTTATCGGCGCCTACATTTTCCAGAGCGTGACGACCAAGGTCCCTGACCTCTCGATCGAGGGTATTCGCATCGTTAGCTCACTGATCGGTGCGATCATCATCAGTGTCTTCTACGCCTTGATTCGCGCACAGTTCTCCAAAGGCGGGAAGTAGCTGAGCGACCGGCGAGACTGGCCCTTCAAGCCCCTGAGCGCGCCTGGAATGTGAACGGGCCCGCCAGGGGCTGCTCTGTAGTGAAATAGACTGCGCCGGTCTCCAATGGAAGAGGGCCAATTTGTGGCCGGAGCGCCGCCAGTGGTCCAGCCTTGAGCGAGACACTCCAGACTGCGGCGCTATCGCGCGAGCCGGATGGCAGCGGCAACCACGCCAGCACGTCTGTCCCACGCTGCCACGCAAGCCGCCCGCAGTCCGCCGTCAGCGACACGCCCGCTGGTTTGCCAGCGCTATCGAGTGGCTGGGCAGTGACGGTATAGTTGGCGGGCAGTGGGCCACTGGGGGCCGCGCCAAACCAGTAGGAAGCGCGCCGGCCTGTGGGGACAGCCAGCGTGGGCGCGCCAGTCCAGCGCACGGTGAGATACGCCTTGCCCGTGGCGTCGGTCGTGTAGCTGTACGCCGCGGGATGGGGACCGGTGTCACTCGTGGTCCCAGGCAAGCCCACCTCGCCACGAAGCCCAGCGCCGGGCCGTAGCGCATACAGCGCGAGCGGCTTGCTTCCCTGCGCATGGAGCGCGCCGAGGGACTGCACGCCGGTCATCCGCGGCAAGGCGCTGAAGGCCAGGGTCTCGGGCAGGGCCAACGTTACCAGTGACTGAGCGCTGTCTGGAGATGGGACCATGAGGCAACCGTCGCTGATATAGACCGTCGCAGGGGTGGCTCCGGTCTGCGCGAGGTAGCCATAGGGCTCTTGCTGCGTGCGGGTGGACGCGATATACAACGCGGCGCGGTCCCGCCTGGCGGCGGTTCCCGCCGCCGTTAGTGTCGCTTGCTCGCTGGAAAGCGGAATACCATAGTGGAGGGGTATTGCCAGCCCGGAGAAGGAGCCACTGTGAATGGTGGAAAGCTCGGCGCTGACGCCTACAGTCTGTGCGGCCGCGAGCGCCAGCGTGATGACTACCAGCCCAACGCGCGGCGCCATGATCCAACGGGCGGCGGCGCGTGACTCGATCCAGCGCGATAACGAGGCCGCCCACAAGCCGATGGTGAAATAAACGATCGGCAGGAGTACGAGCAGGTAGTGTTCCGGAACGATGCGGCTGTGGCGCAGCAGCAGCAGCACCGGTGTCACCTGCCAGAGCAGTAGTGTCACCGCCAGACGCCAGCGAGGGCTCGCCATCGCCGCGCGCGGCCCGCCGTGCTCGCGCCGATCGCTGATCCAGGGATTGACGGCGATAGCGCAGAGCCAGATGCCGGAGAATAGCGCCAGCACGACCATCGCGGCGGCGAGGAGTCCCAACGAGGAGCCCATCGCTTCATAGCTCGACCCGGCGCCATACGTGTCGGACGAGGCGGGCGTGATCAGCTGCGAATAGCGAAAAGGCGCCGCCGGGTCTATGATGGACGGGCGCGAGCTGAAGGCGGTGAACGCGGCCAGATCAAACCCATGGCTCACCAACTCCCACAGCAACGTGGGCGCGAAGAGCGCGGCAAGCGCGACGGCGGCCCAGCCAGCGTCGCGCCATCGCAGGCTACGCCAGGTGAGCGCGAGCGCGAACGCGATCACGACGAGGAGCGCGGCGGAGGTCGGATGGAGCTGGATCGCGATCCCCCAGAAGAGCGCCGCCCAACCGAGCCAGCCCGCGCGCCGCTCGATGAGGCCCGCCAGAATCGCCCCAAGCAAGAGCAGAAGCGCGGGCGCCATCAGGTTCTGCTGCCAGATGAAGCGGGAGTAATGGACCGGCCCGCTGGCGGTCGCATAGAGCAGTGCGGCGACAAAGCCCGCGCGCCTGCCGCCATAGCGTGTGGCCAGGATGTAGAGTAGGGCGATGGCGAGGATGTTGACCAGCGCGGTAAACGCGCTGGCAGCTACAGGGCCGCCCAGTGCGGCGAACGGAGCGTAGGGCCAGGCGGAGATGGGGGGATTGAGTGTTCCGATCGAGCTGAGAATGCCGGTGATGATTAGCGCGTGGTGGTCGGCGGCTGAGCGGCCGAGCGCCAGCAGTTCCGCCTGGTCCCCGAGGAACGAGGTGTCACCCAGCCAGATGAGGCGCAGCGCCGCCCCAGCTACCAGCGCCAGCGCCAGGGGAGCGCCATGCCGTCTGAGCGCCGCCCGCGCGGCCTCACGCTGGCTAGCGAGCATGAAAGTCGTTGGCATGCCACGCGGCGCGCTCGTCGTTTCCATAGTCCGTCGTATCGCTCCGAAATCTCGCTGACGCGGGAAGTCCTGACGCGTCGAATAGCCTGGCTCCGTTGCGCGCTCGCGCCCTTCGCGCAGCCTGATGGCGCGCAACGCCTCTCATTGTGTCATTTCACGAGCGTCCATGCATACTCTGCTGTAGAAAGAGCCACGGAGCGGCGCTCCACCGTATACAATGGTGACGGGCGGCGTGCGCCCGCGACAGAGGTGAACCTGATGGACGAGTATGGACAGGCGGACGAGAGCGATACCCGCCGAGCCAGCCCAGATGCGCTGACGCCGGAGTCCGCTGGAGACATGCCAGCGCCGCTAGCGCCGCCGCAACCCGATGAGGGTACCGTGGAACTGTCCCCTGAGGCGCTGGCGGCGATTGCGCAACGGCCCATTCCCCAGCGCCCGATTCCAGCCATACGCAGCGCTCCCGCGCCGAAGCAAGACGGCCGACCCGCCTGGGTCTATGCGCTGACCGCGATTCTGGTTGTCGCGATTGTGGCCGCGGGCTCATATGCGCTCCTGCAGTCATTGAAGGGACATGGCTCGTCTACCAACCCCAGCGGCTGCGGAACTGGCACGCCCTGCCAGGTGGCGAACGCGTATATCGCCGCGTTCACGGGCGCCAGGTATGACGAGATGTACGCGCTGACCTCGCAGGCCAGCCGCGCGCGCTTCGGCGATCCCGCGATTCTGCATGCCGCCGCGAAGTACCCGATCAACGCTGTGGACTACACGAGCGCTCAGGACTACATCACTCATCGCACGCAGTACATCGTCGCGGCGGCGGACATCTACAACATGGCCGCGACGGCTGGCGCGGTCCATACCCTCAGCGCGACGCAGGCGACGGTACCCGTGCGCCTGATCATGACCAGCGCGCGCGTCGGGGACATCGCCGAAGACATCACGCTTCCGTTGCGGCTCGAGAACAATGCGTGGCGCGTGGACTGGAGTCCCGGCCTGATCTTTTCGCAGCTCGATAGCGCCTCTGATCCCAACTACACGGGGCTCGTGCGCCTCCTGACCGCGGGCTACGAGGGGCAGCGCGGGGCGATCTATGACAGCGCCGACCACGCCCTGGCGATGGACGGGCCGGTGTACCAGATACAAGTATGCCCATCGCAAATCAAGGACCAGACCGCGGTCGCCGCCGCGCTGACCAAGAACATTGGCCTTACCCAAGGGGAGATTACCAGCGCCTATCAAGGGCGCGACGCGGCGCAGTGCTACGCGGTTCGCACGATCACGCGGGCGCTCTATACCAAGGTGGGCGGCGCGCTCAATGTTGCGGGCATCCAATCGCAGCAGACCACCGGGCGGGTGTATCCCTACGGTGAGGTGACGGCGGCCATTACAGGCTATGTTGGCCAGGTTAGCCCGCAGGACCTCAGCGCGGACACCAGCCACTATTACGAGAGTGGTAACATCATCGGCAGGGCGGGCGTCGAGCAGTGGGGCGAGAAGTATCTGCGGCCGCTGAAGGGCGGCAAGCTGGTGATCAGGTCGCGCAACGCGGATGGCAGTGACGGCCCGATCCAGGCGACCATCGCTGAGCGACAAGCGGTCAATGGCGACGACGTTCACACGACCATCAACCTGGCGGCGCAGCAGGCGGCGATGGCCAAGCTGCAGTCGGATGCGCCATACAGCGGCGGAGCAATGGCGGTCAACCCCGTGACGGGCGAGGCGCTGGTACTGGCTTCGAGCCCGATGTACGACCCCAACGATCTCGCGCTTGGCTTGACGGCCAACGCGCAGGCGCGACTCAACGCCCTGGACCACCCCTACCTCGACCGAGCGGTCCAGACGGCAGTTCCAGTCGGGTCGGCGTTCAAGTTGATCACCCTCTCGGCTGGGCTGCAGAACGGAGTCACGCCGTCGCAGATCTTCACCTGCCCAGGCTCTTTCACGCTGCCGGGCGTCAGCCACGTCTTCGTTGATGACAAGCCCAGCGGCCACGGCTCGCTGACAGCCCCGCACGCGCTGGCGCCATCATGTGATGTAGTCTTCTGGAAGATTGGCGCGATGCTGAACGACAAAGACCCTAATCTGCTGCCGAACACCGCGAAGGCGTTCGGCTATGGCGCGCCGACGAACATGGTAGGTCTGCCTGGTGGCGTCGAGAATCCAGGCATCGTACCTGACCCAGATTGGCTCAAGCAGAACCAGAACGCGACCTGGTCAGCGGTGGATGCGGTGAATCTGGCGATCGGTCAGGGATATTTCCAGGCGACTCCCGCCCAGATGACGATGGCGACCGCCGCGATCGGCAACGGTGGCAAGCGACTGCGGCCCCGGCTGGTCAGCACAGTGACGGACACGACCGGAGCAACAGTGTTTTCCTCCGGTTCCCCAGACCAGAATCTGGTTGGGACCTTGCCGCTCTCCGCTGATAACTTGCAGGTGGTGCAGGTCGCAATGCTCGGACCGACGCACGACGCTGATGGCACGACGCGGTACAAGTTCCTGAATTATCCCATCAACGTGGCGGGCAAGACCGGAACAGCGGAGTCCGGGCGGCCCAAGCCTCACGCCTGGTTCACGTGCTTCGCGCCGGCATCGCCAATCAGTGGCCCTCCAGTGACGCCAAAGGTTGCGGCGAGCGCGCTGGTGGAATATTCATCGTATGGTGAGACGTTCGCGGTTCCGGTCACCAAGGAGATCATGGACAGCCTGTTCGGACTGCCCTCCGGCACATAATGTAAGTTGGGAAAGGACGCAGCGCCGTGACGTCTGAGACGCGCGTTGGCCTCGGCTACGATGTCCATGCGTTCGCCCCGCTCGATTCGGGTCGGCGGCTGACACTGGGCGGCGTCGTGGTCCCGCATGATCGCGGGCTGGCGGGGCACTCGGACGCCGATGCGCTGCTGCATGCGCTGGTGGATGCGCTATTGGGCGCCGCAGCGCTGGGTGACATCGGCGCGCATTTTCCCTCGAGCGACGAGCGCTGGCGCGGAGCGGCCAGTGGCGCGTTCGTGACCTACACCATTGGGTTACTGGCGCGCGAGGGATGGCGCGTGGTGAATGTGGACGCCACGGTGGTGGCCGAGCGCCCGCGCCTCTCACCACATACGCAGGCGATGCGCGCGGGGGTGGCCCATTTGCTGGGAATCGAGCTGGAGCGAGTCAGCGTCAAGTCAAAGACGACGGATGGTCTGGGCTTCGCCGGGCGCGAGGAAGGGATCGCGTGCTATGCGGTCGCCCTGATCGAGCGCGCGGTCTGAGGTTGTTGAGGAGGGCGTGATACAACAGAAAAGGGCCGTCACGCTTCACGGACTGCGCGTGACGGCTAGTGACTCTGGGGGCGTTGGTGGTGGCTACTTACTCGCAAGGATGTTCGGGGCCGCAATCCAACCAGGTGTTTCCATAGGTCCGCATGGCTTCGATGACCCCCACCAGCGCCTGCCCTTTGGGTGTCAACGAATACTCCACCTTGGGCGGCACCTCGGCGTAGGTCCGGCGGCTCAGCACGCCCTCGCGCTCCAGGACGGTCAGGCGCTCTGAGAGCGTCTTGGGGCTGATGCCATCGAGCGAGCGCTCCAGCTCGCTAAAGCGCTTCGTGCCAGTGGTGAGGTCACGGATGATGAGCAGCGTCCATTTGCCGCTGATAATCTCCGCTGTGCGCGCAACCGGACAGACAATACCTTCGTGCGCTTTGGGCGCCGCGGCTTCCTCAACCGCCGCGATACGTTGTGTCATGGCTTCCCGCTCCTCACCCGCCGTGGGACGGCGGCGGGTAGCGATAGGTTATATAAGGAGAAACTACATAAACTATAGCATGGAATGAATGGCGACGTAAAGGCGCCACCTTGACAATTATTCAGGAGTTCGATTTGGTGGATCGGGCGCATAGATGCATTCAAAGGCGATAGAGTCGCGGATCCAATGATGCGCCATTTGTGATGGGTCAGGGATATATCCTCTATATATACGGCATGATACACAGCTGTCATGACGCTCTCGAGTGGCGTGGATACTTGCGAAGATTCGCGAAACTAGTCCATTTTCCTGTCCATGCAGCCTGCCAATGCGCTTGAGCGCGTTCGCTCGCCATGCTAGAATGGCGCAGGCGTCCGCGCGGACGCGAATGGCGGTCGCGCGTGGTCAGGCCGCTAGCCGGGCGAGGCTAGCGGCGTCCCAACGTGAGGAGCCACACTCGTGAGTGATGTGAGCGAGCGACCAGTCGTGAGCGCGGCCCCCAAGGTGTCCCATTCGGGTGCTGGCGTGTACGCCTGGTATGTGTTCTGGCTGATGTGCGGTCTGAACTTTATCAACTACGTGGATCGCTTCATCTTTACCGCAGTCTCCCCGGCGATCGAAACACAGCTCAACTTCAATGATTTGCAATATGGACTGGTCAATAGCGCTTTCCTCATCGTCTATTCGCTCGTCGCCTTTCCGCTGGGCTACCTGGCCGAGCGCTTCAGCCGCAAGGTCGTCGTTGGCGCGGGCGTAACCCTGTGGAGCCTGGCGACGCTGCTGACAGGGCGTGCCAACAGCCTGGGGACGATGTACCTGGCGCGCTCCGCGGTGGGCATCGGTGAGGGCAGCTACTACCCATCTGGCACACCACTGCTGGCGGCATGGTTTCCAGCCAATCGCCGCGCCTCGATTCTGGCATGGTGGGGCTCCAGCGCGCTCGTTGGCGCGGGGATCGGCACGGTGTTCGGAGGCTTCTTCAACCATCCAGATAGCTGGCGCACGGCCTTCTACATTAGCGCGGTTCCGGGTCTGATTCTCGGACTACTGATGTTCTTCCTGCGCGAGCGAGTGCGCTCTGATGAGGACCCCGAAGTCAGCGCCACCTTCGCCGTCAATCCGATCGAGACCATCAAGCGCTGCTGGAAGATCCGGACCTTCCGGGTCATTCTGTTCCAGCATGCGCTAGGGTTCTTCGCGCTGGCTTCGGCGGCGGCGTACCTGGTCCTCTATGTTTCTGATACCTATGGGGTGAAGTCTGGGTATGGTCCTGCCGCGCTTGGCGCCACTGTCGAGTCAATTCTGCCGGGAGGCATCCTGGTCGTGGGCGGGATCGCCGGAGGGATCTACGGCGGCGCGTGGGCGAACCGCATGCGGCGCACCCACATTGGCGCGCGCGTGCGCACGGGCGGCGTCGGCTTTCTGGTAGCTGCGCCCTTCCTGGCGGCGGCATTGGGCGCTCCCTACGCGCTCCGTTTGATTCCCGCGTATATCGCGGCCCCATCTACGACGCAAGTGACCATCGGAGTGGCGGCTTTCGCCGTCATGGCGCTTGGCGCCGCCTTCTTCCTGAATGTTTATAACGGACCGACCAGCGCCGCGCTACAGGATGTGCTGCCGCCGAACCTCCGGGCTGCCGGTGGAGGGCTTGAGCTGACATTGGCGCATATTCTAGGAGATATCTATGCGCCTACAGCTATTGGCGGACTGTCCGTCCTACTTGGTTCGGCGCTGGGGGGACATCAGATTGGCTTGGCGCTGCTCATCACCTGCCCGTTCACCTTGATTGGCGCAGGCGTCATCGGCATCTGGGGAAGCAAGTTCTACCGCGCCGATGTGGAGGTGCTGGGTGTCTCGGCGGAGAGCATGGTGGGGTCGAATAGCTAGCAGGCTGAGAAGCGCAGCGCGCCGGGTGGGCCAGCCCATCCGGCGCGCATTTTGACATGCTCAGTGGCCCCATGCTACACTCGCCAGCGTCGCTACTGGCCCAGCTCGCGCGGACGGCAAGCGGGTGGATTGGCCAGAGCGCGCGGCCTCGCCCTTTGTCCAAAGGATCAGCCCATGACTGCCATCTGTATAGCCAATAACAAGGGTGGCGTTGGTAAGACGACGACCGCTGTCAATCTCGCCGCGGGGCTTGCCCGGCTGAACTATAGAGTGCTGGTGGTGGATATGGATGGCCAGGCCAACGCCACCTACGCGCTCACCGGTCGTGTGCATCCCGCGCCCTCGATCTATGACGTGTTGGTGGGCACGCGCAAGATAGAGACGGTGATCTGGCAGACGAACGAGGAGAATGTCTGGCTGATTCCCGGTGATGGGCGGTTGCAGAACGCGGATGTCGAGCTGGCGTCAAAGCCCGCCCGTGAGTGGCGCCTGGCGCGCGCGCTGACCGGCCTGGAGTATCACTACATCATCATTGACACTCCGCCCTCGCTTGGCGTGCTGACGCAAAACGCCCTGGCGGCGGCGACCAAGGTGCTGGTGCCGATCTCGCTCACCGAGTTCAGTCTGATTGGCATTGACAAGCTCGACGCGATAATCGAAGACCTGCGCGAGCAGCTCGACCTGCCCGACCTGGAGATCGCGGGCGTCATCGCCACGTTCTACGAAGACACCACGACGTCACGTGAGACCTGGGGCATTTTGGAAAAGAAATACGAAGACCGCTTGATCGAGACGCGCATTCCCAAGAACCTGGACCTGGAGAAGGCGCACCGCGAGCATGAGAGCGTGCTGAGCTTCGCGCCCTCCAGCACGAGCGGGCAGGCGTATATGGAGCTTGCGCAGGAGGTAAAGCGCCGTGTCGCAGCGCACTCGCGCCCGTACAACCGGCGCAGCGCCCAAGCGTACTAAGACCGTGGCGAACGATGAGCCCGCGTCCCCAGCGGCGCTTCCAAGGCGAGGGAAGCGCAAGGCTACCGCGGACACCATCGCGCCTGCTAACGGGACAAGCGCCGCTGGCGTCGCGGGACAGGGAACGGCAATGGTGAGTCCCGATGCGCTGGCTCGCGCGCTGCGGGCTGTCGCCGCGGAGCTTGAGCGCGATCCCGCGCTGGCGCGCCGCGTAGCCTCGGCGCTCGGCGGCATGACTGAGGGCGAGCAGGACCCGCCCTCGGCGGGTTCGCATACGGGCGACGCGGACGCCCACTCCGCCGCCGATGATGCGCCGACGGCCACCATTGGGCGCACATTTCATCCCAGCATCGTGACCGGCGTGACGCCCGACCTTGGCTCTGGCGTGCCCGACCCGTTCGCGCTGCGCGAGCGCCTCGGGCTGGATGGCCTGCGCGATGCGCTGGAGTCGCTGCGGCTGGGCTCGCTGCGCGCTATCATTCGCGAGCACGGAATGGATCCCAGCGGGCGTCTCAACAAGCTCAACGACGCCGCCAAGCTGCGGGAGCGCATTGTACAGGCGGTGATGAAGCGGAAGTGACGCCGCTCGGCTGTCACGCCGGGGCGCCTAACGTTCCCGCGCGCTTTGACAGCGTGCGAGAGGTACAGTATAATCGTTGAGAACGTCTTGCGGAAAGGGACTGAAGCGATACCATGAAGCGAACATGGCAGCCGAAGCGCATTCCTCGGAAGCGCGAGCATGGCTTTATGAAGAGAATGAGTACACACGATGGGCGCCGAGTGCTCAAGGCGCGCCGCCTCAAGGGGCGCTGGCGTCTGACTGTCGCCTAAGCGCTGACGGTCTCCCATCGGACGGAGCGCGTCTCGCCACGACTCGTAGCTGGGCGTTTCATCACCCACCGGGCGGCGCGAGACGCGTTTTGTTTGTCTGGACGGCTCGCGTCTGTTTGGGGCGAGGCGCCGGGTCGAGTGGGGTACTGACAGTGGAACGCGAGGGCGGCTCTGAGCGTACTACACCACGAGAGCGCTTCGGGCGCATGTCACATCTGCGCTCGCCGGAGGACTTCCAGCGGGTGCGGCGGACAGGCAAGCGCCGCCAGGGACGCTATCTGATGCTCTGTTTCGCGCCCGGGACCGCTGCGAGCGGCGCCGGAGTTGCGCCCCCACGTGTGGGGTTCTCGGTCAGCAAACGGGTCGGAAACGCTGTACGCCGCAATCAGGTCAAGCGGCGCCTGCGTGAGGTGATCCGCAGGCGGCTGTGGAATGTCACGCCAGGGTGGGATATGATAGTCATAGCGCGCCCTGAAGCAGGCGCAGCCAGCTATGATGCGCTGCGCGACGACATTGATACGCTGCTAGCGCAGGCGCGCCTGCTTCGCGTGCCCGTCAGCCAGGGCGCGGCGATCACCGAAACATCCAACCGAACGGCGAGCGAGACCACCAGCGAAAACAAAAGCGAGACACACAGGCAATGAGATATCTGGGCATGGCCCTGATCCGGGCGTATCAATTGACCATCTCACGCGTATTGCCACCGAGCTGCCGCTTCGAGCCATCGTGCTCGCAGTATGGCTATGAGGCGATCAGCAAGTATGGCCTAGGCCGGGGGAGCTGGATGGCTGCCAAGCGTATCAGCCGCTGCCACCCGTTCTATCACGGCAATCTCTATGATCCCGTGCCGTGACGGGCGGGCGGAGCTCCAGGAGATCCTGGATGGTGACGCGCGTCGCTTGACGGCGCGGCGTCACCCACAATCCATACCGAGGATGCAAGCGGAGTCGGCAGCGCACGCGCGCGGCGCGTGAATAGGCGGTCCCGGCGGGCGCCGAGTGGCGCGTCAAAGGGGGGTAGGGCGTCGCCACCAGGCCGCCAGGTAGGACATCAGGCGTGGAAAGCTTATTTTCGGGAATCGGCGATATGTTCGGCGTCCTGTTCGCGCCGATTCATACCGTCTTCCAATATGTATTCTTCCTGCCGGTCTTCAACATTCTGATGTTGATCTACCAGGGAGTGCATAGTTTCGGCCTCTCCATCATCCTGCTCACGCTGCTGATTCGCGGGTCGCTATACCCGCTTACGCGCAAGCAGCTCGCATCGAGCCGCAAAATGCAGGAGCTAGCCCCCAAGCTCAAGCAGCTTCAGGCGCAGTATCGTGGCGACACGCAGGGCATGGTGGCGGCGCAGCAGGCGCTCTACAAGGAACATGGCGTCAGCATGTATGGCGGCTGCCTCCCGCTGCTGATCCAGATGCCGTTCCTCTACGCGCTGTACTACTCCTTTGAGCAAGTGCTGATGACCAAAGGCGACGTGCTCAAAGCGACCAACGAGCTGATCTATCCGTTCCTGCCGCACCTCACCGCCGCGCCTGAGACGACCTTTCTCGGCTTCTCGCTGATTGCCCCTAGCTTCTTTCTGGCGCTGCTGGCGGGCGTATTGACATTTCTGCAGATGCGTATGGCGTTGCCGATACAGCCTGTCGGAGCGAGCGCGCCCAAGGACGCTACGAGCCAGGCGACGCGCTCGATGCAGTACATCATGCCGTTCTTTACCTTCTTCATCGGCACGCGCTTCCCCGCTGGTCTGGCGCTGTACTGGGCGGTCTCGACTGGATTCTCGGCTGTGCAGCAGTACTTCATCTCGGGCTGGGGCTCGCTCTGGGTCGGTGTTCCTGGCATGGAGCGCTTCGTTCCCAAGCCGCCTGAAGCCCCAGTTGCTACGTCGCCAGCCACGGGAGCGAGGCGCGGCGCCGCCGCGCCAACGGCGCCCCAGCCGTTGGCCCCAAAGGGTGGGTTCTTCAGTAGCCTTCGTGAGAGTATTCGGCAGATCCAGGAGCAGGCCTCCGCTCAGGGGGCGGCTGACCGTGCGGCGGCTGAAGCGCGGCGTGCGGATAGTCGGCGGGTGGTCGAAGGCGCGCCCGGCGCCGAAGAGCCTGAGGCACGCGGCGAGTCAGAGGCACAGACTGAGCGCGCGCGGCAACAGAAGAATGTCGGCGGCGGGCGCGACCGCCGGTCACGGGGGGTGAAGTCAGGCGTGACGCTGGTGCGCCCGCCATCCAACTCCAGCTTGGGCGCGGGCGACGCGACGCCAGAGACTCGCATCGCTGAGGAAAACAGCGGTAGCCAGCCATCACCTGACGAGCTGCCTGAGAAGCGCATCGCGCGTGAGGCGGCGCTGACAAGCTCATCAACCAATGGCGCCCGGACGTCGGGTGGAGCTGGCTCGACGCGCTCAGGCGCTAAGGGCGGAAGCGGCAAATCATCTGGACAGAATGGGCATGGTGGGGCGCGCGGCGCTCAGCAGTCGGGTCCGCGTAACCGAAGCCGTGGAAGCAGGTGAACAGGGTGGAGAGCGTTGAAGCCGCCGGCAGATCCATTGAAGACGCGATTCTTCAGGCGCTGGCCCGGCTAGGTCGCACCCGCGATGAGGTCGAGGTGACGGTGCTGCAGGAGCCGAGCCGCGGGACACGCGGGATGGGCGCGCGCGAGGCGCGTGTGCGCGTGCGCGTGCTTGCCGATCGTGGGCGCTCGCGTAGCGCGGCGGTCATCGGCCCAGACGCGGCTGGGGCCTTCATTGCCGACAGTGATGAAGATACGCTCGATGAAGATGAAGGCGAGGAGCCGTACGACGAGGGTGGCGAGGATTTCGCGGACGAGGAAGAGGCGGAAGGGGCGGCGCCGTTCCGCCTGGCGGAAGAGTTGACTACCGACGCGCTGGCCGATGTCATGCCTGAAGACGCCACGCCCGAAGAGGTCGCCATCGAGGCGCTGCGCATGATTCTCGGTCACATGGGCGTCGCCGCTGAGGTGGAGGTGCGGCCCGCGACCGACGAGGAGCCGCTGACGCTCAATATTCGCGGACTGGATGAGCAGCAGGTTGCCGCGCTGATTGGGCGCAAGGGTGAAACGCTCTCCTCGCTTCAGTTCATCGTCAACATGATCGTCTCGCGGCAATCAGGCCATCGGGAGCGCGTAGTGGTTGACGCGCAGAACTACCGCATGCGCCGCGAGACGAACCTGCGTCAGATGGCGCACCGGATCGCCAACCAGGTGCGCGCGTCGGGCGCTCCCATTATGCTGGAGGCCATGCCACCGAACGAGCGCCGCATCATCCACATGGCCCTCGCCGATAGCGACGATATCGCCACAGAAAGCACCGGCGAGGGCGAGCAGCGGCGCGTCGTCGTCTCGCTCCGTAAGGGCGCGCGCCTCTAGCCGCCCCTCGTCGCGCGATGTCTGGAGCGCCGCATGGCTGACACCCCGCAGGCGCCGCCAGGCGCGCGTTCGCTGGTTTCCCAGCGCGCGACGCCTGACGCGCTGATCGTTGGCCATCTCACCCGCGACCTGGTGGATGGCGGATGGCGGCTTGGCGGCCCCTCGCTGTACGCGGCGCGAACGGCGAGCCTGCGCGGGCTGCGCGTCGCGGTCGTCACCAGCGCATCCACCGATGTGGCGGCCGCCGCGCGCGCGGCGCTGCCGGGAGTCGCGTTGCGCGTCATCCCATCTCCCAAGTCGACCACCTTTGAGAATCTCTACCACGATGGTGGTCGGCGCCAGTTCCTGCGCGCGATCGCCACGCCCCTGCGCGCGCGCGATATCCCCTCAGCCTGGCGCGCGGCCCCGATCGCGCTGCTGGCCCCGGTTGCGCAGGAGCTCGATCCGTCCATCGCCGCCGCGTTGCGCAGCGCGACATTGGGCATTGCGCCGCAGGGATGGCTACGCGCGTGGGATGAGCAGGGACGCGTGCGACCGACACCTCTCAGTCCGGCCGCGCGCGCTCTGCTCGCCTCCTGCTCCTCGGTAATCCTCAGTTGCGACGACCTGACGGGGCCAGGCGCGGCGCCAGACGCGCTGGCGCAGGCGGAGCAAACGCTCCGCGAGTGGGCTGCGCGAGCGCCCTGCCTCGTCGTCACACACGGACGCGAGGGCGCGGATCTCTGGCGGGATGGCCGAACCGAGTTGTTCCCCGCGTTCCCGGCGCGCGAGGTGGACCCCACAGGCGCGGGTGACGTCTTCGCCATGACGTTGCTCTGCGCGCTCGCCGATGGCGCTACGCCGGAGATGGCGATGACAGAGGCCAGCCAGGTCGCCGCTCTCTCTGTCGAGGGCATCGGCATGACCGCGATTCCCACGCCCGACGCCGCTCGCGCCCACTTCACCGCGCTCCACCGCGGTGCGTGAGGTCAGCCTGTCACGGTAGCCATACGGGCGCGCAGGCGCGGTTTTAAGATTGACGTTGGCGTCAATGTCTTGGTATGCTCAAAGAGCGGCGCGCGACCATCACGACAGCGGGCATTGTGAGGGAGCGCGCTGGATCGTTTGAGAAGGGGAGAGTTGCGTTATGCGGCTTGCGCGGCGAGACGCCGCGCCTGACCTGGTCCATGAGGCGATGGCGCCCGCGGCCGGATCGCGCGTGGAATCGGTAAGCGACAACTATAAGTGGATCGCGCTGTCGAATACGACGCTTGGCGTGTTGATGGCGACGATCAATTCCAGTATCATCCTGATTTCGATGCCTGCGATCTTCACCGGCATCGGCATCAACCCGCTCGCGCCCGGCGAGACGAATTACTTTCTCTGGCTCCTGCTTGGGTACATGGTCGTGACAGCGACGCTGCTGGTCACGTTTGGCCGCATCTCAGACATGCTGGGGCGTGTCAAACTCTACAATCTTGGCTTCGCGATATTCACACTTGGCAGCATCCTGCTCTTTCTCACCCCTGGATCTGGAAATACCGCCGCGCTGGAGATGATCATCTTCCGGCTCGTGCAAGGCGTCGGTGGGGGATTCCTGTTCGCCAATAGCGCCGCCATCATTACGGACGCCTTCCCCACCCATCAACGCGGCATGGCGATGGGCATCAACCAGATGGCCGCGATCATCGGCTCGTTCCTCGGGCTGATTCTAGGTGGTGTGCTGGCCATGGTCAACTGGCGTCTGGTCTTCTTGGTCAGCGTGCCGGTTGGTCTGTTCGGGACGGTCTGGGCGTATCTCAAGCTGCGCGAGACGGCGACGATTCGCGCCAATCAGAAGCTTGACTGGCCAGGCAACATCAGCTTCGCGCTCGGCTTGACCGTCCTGCTGCTCGGGATCACGTACGGCATCGAGCCATATGGCGACTCGCCAATGGGGTGGGGAAACCCGCTGGTGATCGCGGCGCTGGTGGGCGGGACGCTGCTGCTGGCGCTGTTCGTCTGGATCGAGCTCCGCGCCCCGGATCCAATGTTCCGGCTCGACCTCTTCAAGCTGCGGATCTTCACCTGGGGCAACATCGCCGGCTTTCTGTCATCGCTGCAGCGCGGCGGTTTGCAGTTCATGATCGTGATCTGGCTGCAAGGCATCTGGCTGCCGCTGCATGGTTATCGCTTCGAGGATACGCCACTCTGGGCGGGCATATACATGACCCCCTTGCTGGCTGGCTTCGTCGTGTTCGGTCCGTTGAGTGGCTGGTTGTCGGACCGCATGGGGCAGCGGCTGTATATGGTCAGTGGGATGATGCTCAACGCCGTGGCGTTCATCGGGCTGACGCTGCTGCCCGCAGACTTCGACTACCGGGTATTCTTCGTCCTGCTGTTGGTGTTGGGCATTGGCCAGGGACTCTTTGCCGCGCCGAATACCACGGTGGTGATGAATAGCCTGCCGCGCGACCAACGCGGCGTCGGGTCGGGTATGCGCTCCACGTTCCAGAACGCGGCCGCGCTGCTGAGCATCGGCGTCTTCTTCAGCATCGTCACGGCTGGGCTGGCCGCCGCGCTTCCCGGCGCATTGACGGGGGGCTTATCGGCTGCTGGCTTGCCAGATGCGTTGGTGGCGAAGATCGCGCACCTGCCACCCACCGCCGCCCTGTTCGCCGCATTCCTGGGCTACAACCCGATGGGTACGCTGCTGCCACCCGCCGCCCTGCATGCGCTGCCGCCCGCCAGTCAGGCGAACCTGTTGAGCCAGCAGTTCTTCCCCAACCTGATCTCGGCGCCTTTCATGGAGGGTCTGCGCGTGGTGTTCTATGTCTCGGCGGCGCTATCCATCATCGCGGCGCTGGCGTCACTCGTGCGCCCAGACCGTCCGGATATGGGACCCGATCCGGTCGCTGAGGGCGCAGTGGCCGCTGGCTCCGGCGATGTGGCGACAAGCGTCATCGAGGAGGATGACGCTGGCGCTCCTTCAGCCAGGAAGTAGCGGCGCCATCCGGCGCATGAACCCCGCGTCGCCATTTTGGATGGTGGCGCGGGGTTGATAGTCTATTTGCGTTTGGAGCGTGTACAATCAGGTCTGGAGTCTGAACGCGAGGCGGCGCTAACGAGGCGTCGCGCTGTAACAGCGTGGAAGAGGCGGCGCTATGGGATTTGCGCACATCGGGGAGATCATCGTTCTCTTGTTGTTGGCGCTGATCGTATTCGGCCCCAAGCGCTTGATTGAGATGGGCTCCCAGCTTGGCAAGACGCTGCGCGAGACGCGCGACGCGCTGAAAGAGATGAACTGGAGTCTGACGAGCGATGAGCCGGAGACGCCCGCGTCGCCCGCGTCCCCTACCGGCGGCGAGCGCGAGCGCCTACGCATTGTCGAGAGCGCGCCCGTCAATAGCGCGCCGCCCACGGACGAGCCGTAAGTGGATTGCGGCTGCGAGGCGCCGCTACAGTTCGAGCGCGCGCTCGAACTCCGCCAGTCCTCGCTGTGGGCCGATGACGGCGAGCCGCAAGGCCTCCGTGCGGAACAACTCACACGCCAGTTGTTGGATGTCCTCCGCCGTGACGGCGTCCAGCCGCTCCATGACTTCATCTAGCTCCAGCGGCTCGTTGGTGACGATTTCCTGCCCACCCATCCAGGCGGCGACTGTCGCCGTGTCCTCCAGCCGCAGCGCCATGCGCCCCTTGGTATATTCCTTCACCCGTGAGAGCTCATGCGATGGCAGCGGCTCGTCACGTAGTCGCCGCAGTTCGTGGGAGACAGCCGCGATGGTCGGCGCGGCGCGCTTTGGCTCGACGCCAGCGGAGATCGAGAACGCGCCAGTGTCGTGGTAGTACGATGGCGCGGAGCCGATGTCATACGCCAACCCTAGCCGCTCGCGAATCTCAATAAACAGCCGCGAGCTCATGCCGTCGCCGAGCGCCGCATTGAGCAAGGTAAGCGCGTAGTGGCGAGGATCGGTATGCGCTAGTCCCGGCGTCAGCATGCAGATGTTGGTCTGTTCGGTTGGGCGTGTCTCCAGCCGCACCCGCGGCGCGCCTTGCGGAATGGGGCATGGCTCCCAGGTTGGGGCGGATGCTGCGGGCCAGTCGCCTAGCCGCTCGGAGATCATGTCGAGCGCCTGGTCGCGGCTGACATTGCCGGCGATGCTGACGACTAGGTTGGTCGGCGTGTAGTGCCGCGCTTTATGCTCCAGCAGGATCTCGCGGGTGAGCGCCTCCACCGTATCGCGCGAGCCGGCCACCTCACGGCCGAGCGCCCGGCCCGGCCACATTGCTTCATCGGCCAACACATTCACCCAGTCCGCCGGGCTGTCGCGGTACATATTGAGCTCTTCGATGATGACGCCGCGCTCTTTTTCGACCTCTTCCGCGCTCATCAGCGGGCGGCGGACCATATCCGTGATGACATCCAGCGCCAGGGCGAAGTGATGGCTGGCGACCTTCGCGGAATAGACCGTCACCTCTTTGTCAGTGGCGGCGTCGAGCGCGCCCCCAACCCCTTCGATGGCCTCCGAGATGGCCTGGGCGGTGGGGAAGCGCTCAGCGCCCTTGAACAGCATGTGCTCGATGAAGTGCGACGCGCCCGCAATGGAGTCAGCTTCGTAACGTGCGCCCACGCCGAAATAGAAGGCGACGCTGACGGAGCGCACATGTCGAATCTCGGTGATGAACACGCGAATGCCATTGGGGAGGGTAATGCGTTGATACATGCTGTTTCCTCTGCCAGCCGCTCGAGAGGTGCGGCGCCCGGTCTCGAACGCATTATATACACAGGCGCATCGGGCGGACCGTGTGATGTGCTACGCTGAAGGGCCCGGCGAACAGGCGCGCCCGGGCGAGAAGGGGAGTGAGATGGCGCGCGCGACAGGGAGAGCGTCTTGGGGCAAGACGGCGTTTCAATCGGTTCGGTCGCGCGCACGGGGATGGGCGAGTGATCTTACGACCTATCCGCGCAACGTCTATCTGCTGTTGCTCTTCACGCTCGGCAAAGGATTCCAGCTGAGCATCGCCCAGGTGACGACCAGCCTTTACGCCTACAGCATCGGCTACAAGCAGGACTTCGTCGGTGTGCTTATCGCTGTCCCGGCGATTGGCTCGCTGCTGGCAGCGCCGCTTGTAGGCTATATGGCAGACCGCCTGCCGCGCAAGCCGCTCCTGCTGGTGACGGGGCTGCTCAACCCCGTGGCGCTGGCTGTCATCGGTCTGACTACCGATGCGACGGTGATGCTGATCGCGGCGTTCATCAACGGTCTACTCGCCTCGGCCTACTGGGTCACGAACATTCCCATGTTGACGGAGAGTGTCGAGCCAGCGCGTCGCGTCAGTGTCATGTCGCTCAACACCTTCCTGCTACTTGGCATCGGCGCGCTGGGCGCCATTGTGGGCGGCGTAGTGCCGGAGATCGCATCAGCGCTGACTGGATTGCCCGCGACGGCGCCAGAGCCGCTGCGTGCAGGTGTCGTGGCCGCCGCTATCGCGGTGCTCCTGCCCACGTTTCCGCTGTTCTGGCTCGTCGAAGAGCCACGTGGGGACATGGCCGCTGCCTCAGCAGGCATCGCAGGCGAGACGGCGTCAGCGGGTCCGGCTCCCAGCGCGCGCCCGATCCTTGTGCTGTTCCTCTTGCTGTTGATTCCCGACGTGCTCTACACCGCGGGCGAGGGCGCCGTGGTCTCGCTACTGCCGCTCTTTCTAGAGCTCCGGTTCGGCGCGAGCCCAGCGGCGATTGGCGCGCTGGTGGCGGGCGCCGGGCTGCTCTCCGGCGTGACCGCGCTGATGGCCCCTGCGATCGTGCGGCGCTACGGCAAGCTGCGTGTCATCACCCGCGCGCAGTTGTTGAGCGTGCCCGTCGCGCTGCTGATCGGTTATGCGCCGATTCTTCTCGTATCTGGACTGGCCGAAGGTATGCGTAATGTGCTCCGCGGCTTCTTCGAGCCGGTCTACGCCACGTTCGCTATGGAACGAGTGGATGCGCGCTACCGCTCGCGGCTCAGCGGTATGTACAGCGTCACCTGGAGCCTGGGGTTCAGTGGTGGCGCGGCGGCAGCGGGTTGGCTACAGCACAACGTCAATCTTTCGATTGGCTTCGCGCTTGGGGCGTTGTTGCTCGGCGTCGCGCCGCTGCTGCTGATCGCCACTTTTGGGCGCGACCCGACGGTAGATTGAGAGACCGTTTCAGGCCGCTGACCGGCGCCATGGTACAATAGCGGAGGCCGCGTGGCGCGCGAACAGCGCCAGTGCGAGCGGTGGCGAGCAGCGTGATACGGAGCGAGTAGCGCATGGATACGGTCGAGCGGGTGGAGTTAGCGGACCTGGCCGCGCTGGAGGCGGCGTTCCCAAAAGGCGTGCGCGGTAAGCGCATCCACGCCGTCGGCGCGGGCGGGCATGGTATCTCCGCCGGGCTGCTCGTCGCGCACGCGCGCGGCGCGCTTGTGAGCGGCTGCGACCATATCCCTACGCCCCTTAGCGCCATGCTCCGCCGTGAGGGCGTGCCGATCACCGTGGGCCATGACACGACGCATGTGGCGGGCGCTGATCTGGTGGTGACGAACCCGGCGGTGACCTTCCTGCATCCGAACCACCCTGAGCTGGCGGCGGCGCGCGCGCTCGGCATCCCCGTCTCGCAGTGGCAGCCGCTCTTGGGCCTGCTGATGCGCGGGCTGGTCGGCGTCTCGGTGGCGGGCGTGCATGGCAAGGGGTCCACTACGGCGCTGCTTGGCGCGATGCTGATCGCGGCGGGCCTGGAGCCGACGATCGAGGTCGGGGATGTCGTGCGGGCGTGGGACTCCAATGTGTGGCCCGGCCAGGGACAGATCTTCGTCAATGAGGCGGATGAGTTCAATTACAATTTCCTCTCCTACCACCCACGGATGATCGTGCTCACTGAGGTGGAGTATGATCACCCAGAGTTCTTCCGCTCCTATGAGGAGATTCGCGACGCCTTCGCCCAGTTCCTTGGCGGGATGGATACCAGCGCGGTGGATGGCCAGACGCCGCCCACGATCGTGACCAGCGCCGACAGTTCCGGCTGCCGCGACACGCTTGCGCAGCTGCCCGATGGCTGGCCGGGTGTCATCCGCACCTTCAGCGTAGAAGGCAGCCCGGCGGATGTGATGGCGCATGATGTTCAGGTGGGTGAGGAGACCAGCTTCGAGCTAACGCTGGATGGTGCGCGTGTCGGGCGCGTGGCGCTGCGTCTGCCGGGGAGGCACAATGTCGCCAATGCGTTGGCGGCGGCAGCGGCTGCCAGGATGTTGGGCGTTAGCCCAGACGTCATCGTCAGTGTTTTGGGGGAGTTCGAGGGGCTCACGCGGCGGTTCGAGATCATCGAGGATGGCGATGTGACCTGGGTGGACGACTACGCGCACCACCCTCATGCCGTCGCGCTGACCATCGCTACCGCGCGCCAGCGCTTCCCTGGACGGCGGATTATGGCTATCTTTCAGCCCACGCTCTATACCCGGCTGCAGCGGTTCCTCACGCCCTTCGCGGAGGCCCTGGCCGCTGGGGATGAGGCGGTGGTGGTCGAGATACAGCCATCACGTGAGCGCGACACGGGCATCATTCATGGGCGCGATCTGGTTCAGGCGATACAGGAGCAGCCAGCGTTCGCCGATAGGCTGGATTCCGCGCGCTATGGCGGTGACCTGGCGGAGACGGCGGCGCTGCTGAATCAGCTCCGGCGGCCCGGCGATGTGCTGCTCGTCATGGGCAGCGGTCCGGTCAACCAGGTGATTGAGCTAGCGCGCGAGGCCGCCGCGCGGTAGCGGTAGGGGACAGCGCCGCATGATGGAGCGGACGCGACGAGGCGGCGGGGGGGCC
>DASTKI010000219.1:0-12992 GCA_035716045.1 Ktedonobacterales bacterium | reverse complement strand
CCCTCTACCGCCGCAACCTCAGCCAGCTCCGCCGTCAGCACGCGCAAGATCGGCCGAGCGCTCCCAAGCCAGGCGGGACCGAGCCTGCGGTGGGGCAGTGATGGACGCGACGCTCTCCAGCCCGCCTGACCCGGCGGCGCTCGGCGCGGCGTGGCCGCTGCTAGGCGCGCTTGGCGCGCTGGCGCTCGCTCCGATGCGCGGCGGCACGAACAACACGCAGTTCCACGTCAGCGGCGCGGCGCCTGACGCGCCTTCCTATGTCCTGCGGCTGGCGGCGCCCCATCTCGACGAGCGGCGCGCGCGGCTGGAGCACGCCACGCTGGCCAGCCTGGAGCGCCAAAGCCTGCCCTTCGCCGTCCCTGCGCCGGTCCTGGCGGCGGGTGGAGCGCCATGGACCGTGATCGCGACGCCCGGCGGGCCCGCGCTGGCGACGTTGACACGCTTCATTCCGGGATTGCCGCCAGATCGCGGAAATCTGGGACAGGCGGAGCGCGCTGGGGAGGCGGTTGGCGCGCTGGATATGGCGCTGGCGACGGTCGATTTGTCCGATCCCGAGGCGGCGCTCTCCTGGCGCAGCACGGGTGCGCTCGACAAGATTTCACCACTCGTCCTCGACCCACCCGTCGCCTTCGCGGCGCTGCCCATCAGCGAGGACGCGCGAGGGCGGCTGCGGGACGGTTATGCGGCGCTCATGGAGCGGCTACCCACGCTCTACGCGACCTTGCCGCAGCAGCTCTGCCATGAGGACACTGACCCCAGCAACATACTCATGCAAGGCGAGCGTGTCACTGGCGTGCTGGATTTCGAGTTCTTGTCGCGTGACATTCGGGCTATGGATCTCACTGTAGCGCTTGTCTGGTGGCCGGCGGGTATGGTAGAGTCGGGCGCGGAATGGCCTGTCATCGCGGCGCTCGCGCGTGGGTATGCGCGGGCGCTGCGACTGACGGCGCCGGAGATCGCCGCGATCCCTACGCTCTACGCCATGCGCGGTTATACCTCGCTCATCCACCGATTTGGCCGCGCGCTTCAGGGTCTCAGCACGATGGCGCATGTGGTCGCCCGCGCGGAGGCGGCGCTGGCCTGGCAGGACTGGCTGGCGGCGCACGGCGAGCGGCTGGTCGAGACGGTGGCGGCGGCGATGGAGGGAGACTGAGGAGGGATCGCGCGCCGACGGGAAGGGATTGCCAGAATGACGCGACAGGATGTGGAGCAAGGAGCGTGGCGCGGGAGGCGCTGGCCGTGGCGAGAGGCGCTAGTGTGGCTGGGAGTCGCGGGCGTGGCCCTCATTATCTACGCCAACGGGGTACCCTGGGCCTATCTCCAGGTAGCGCAGGCGCAGCCAGCGCAACTGGGGGCGCCGGGCATGACCTGGGGGACTCCCGTCTGGGCGCCTGTAGATCCTCGTGAAGGCATTATCACTCTGTTGGTACCGATATTCGGACTGGGCAACAACGCCTCCCGCTACATCGAGCTTGTCTGGCGTGTCTCACTCCCCGCAGGATTCGTGCTTGCCGCTGCGATGGCTGTCTTGCGCCGGTCGCGGCTCGCCGCAGTCGCCTACATCTCCTGGCTGATAATCGTGACGGTGGGCGTGGCGGTCATCGCCTACGCGATCTTTGGTCGTGCGCTTCAGGCATTCTGCCTGGTGAACTGCGATGAAATGGTGATCTACGCCCCCCGCAGGGCTGCTTCAGGTGCATGGCTGGCGCTCGCCGCGCTGGCGCCGCTCTGGGCCGCCGCGGGCGCGCGTGTGACAGGCTGGCGCGGGTCGCCCCTGGGCATGCGCCCTATGACGCTCGCGGGCGGCGTCCGCGCGCTCTTCTGCCCCACGCGGCTTGGCGCGCTCATCTATACGCTCGGCGCGGCGATCTGGTTTTTCGGCTTCATCTTTACCCCGTACGCGACGCAAGGGTGTACGGGGTTTCCGGTCAACTGGGCGCATTTCGTCAGCGGCTCATGCGCGGGCTTGGACGCTAACGACGCGCTGGGCGCCGCGTGGTCGCTGGGAGAAGTCTCCACCCAGATGTATATCGCCCTTGGCGCGGGTACCGGGTTGATGATGCTGGTGGCGTTGATCGCCGTCTGGCAGCGCGGTTGGCTTCCTCCGGTCATCGCCACGATCTGGGCGGCGCTGGCCACCTGGCTCATGGCGCTGGCCTTACATGGACTGCCCGCGCTGCTCAGGAACCCGCCACGGCTCAGCGTCTCGACGGCGCCCTGGGTCATGGGCGCTGGCCCGGCTGTAACGATCATCGGCGCCCTGTTGGCCTGGGCGGGTGTGGTGATCCTGTGGACTGGTGAGTTCAGAGTCTGGCGTCGGCGCCGCATTGGCGCCATGGTCATTCAGACCGAATCCGCCCCCATCAGCCAGGTATAGCGCCAGTTGGACCGGCCACCCCGTCAGCCAGCTGTGTTACGGGATGAGCGCGTGCTCCTGCTCGTACTGCTCGACGACCTCGTGCGCCTGGTCTATCAACTCGGTATCGCCACGGTCGCGCAGTGAGGATTCGAGTTGTTCGGCGTGCTCGGCGGGGGCGACGCGCCAGCCGTGGTGGAAGACAAGGTCGCCGCCCAGCCAGCCAGAGACGGCCAGCGTAGCGAAGGCGGCGGCGGCGAAGGCGAACGCGGTCGGGCTGGGGCGTCCGTCCGCTGGGGCCTGTGATTCGCGGCGGGCGAGCAGGCTTGCCAGCAGCAGCGCCAGCACGCCCGCGTTGAGGTAGCCGTGGAGCGCGCCAACGCGACGCGCTGGGTGCTCGCGCGGCACCGCCTGGTAGTCCCATAGGCCGAGGAGCGCGGCGACGGCGCCGCTGGCAAACGCGCCGGTATGCGCCGCGCGGGCGGCGAAGCGCCAGGAGGGCTGGCGGGTGACAAATCCGGCGATGTCGCAGGCGATGCCGAGGGTAAGCGCGCCGACAGGCAGGTCGGTGAAAAGCGCATGCAGTGGATGGCCCTTGGCGAGTGGGTCTTTCAGCGCAAAGCTCATGGCGTTGTACCTCCGGCGGCGCTGCGGATGCAGACAGCGTGCCAGAACAACGCGATGCGCTAGAACGGTGATCCGGTCTGCTGGATGATGGGCTGGAGGGTGAAGGAGGCGTAGACCAGCACGGCAACCAGGCCGAAGTAGAGGATGGTGATGTAGGCGCGCGCGCCAGCCGAGATGGCGTAATAGCTGGTATTTTCAGGCGTGCGGAAGCGCTCGACCATCTGGAAGAAGCCGATCACGCAGAGCAGGATGAGCAAGAGATTGCCGGTATACCATGCGCCAACCGCCATACCGCCTAGCCCGACAGGCCAGATCCACTTCGAGATGGCCGAGGTTACGCGCGCGCCATCGAGCGGGGAGACGGGGATCAGGTTGAGCAGGTTGAGGAAGAAGCTGAAGTAGGCGAGCGGCAGCATGATCTCCAGGCCAAGCTGCGCGTAGAGCCACAGGCAGACCACGCCCGCAACTGTACCCGCAATGGGGCCGGCGATGCCGATCTCCGCCTCGTCGCGCACGGTCAGTGGCATCTTGCGCATGGCGACGAACGCGCCAAGCAGAGGGATGAAGACCGGCAGGCTGGCCGGCAGCCCCTTGCCGCGGATAACAACGAAGTGCCCCATCTCATGAATGAAGAGCAGGACGATGATGCCCAGGCCAAACTGCCAGCCAAACAGCAGGGCATAGGCGCCGAAGCTAGCCAGTATGCTCAGTAGTGGTAGCGCGACTTTTGCGAGCACGGCTAACTGCGATATGAGTCCAATGACTGACGTGCTCGATGGCCGTGATCGTGCGGCAGGAGGCGCGCCTGCCCCCGGTTGGGCGGGATAGCCGGGGTACTGTTGATAGCCGGGATAGGTGGGATAAGCGCCGGTCGCGCGGTCAGGCGGCGGTGGCCATGATGCGGCGGGCGCGCCCCACTGGCCATGGCCAGTAGGCGCCTGCGCGGCGGGCTGGCCTGGCTCGTACCAGGACGGCAGTGGCGGATAGACGTCGGGCTGCGGCCACGCGCTGGGGTAAGGAGCCTCTGGTGGCGGAGGCCAGGCGCCGGGCTGGTACGCCTCTGACGGTGGCGGGTAGGCCGGGTATTGCGGATCGGGTGGGTAGGGAGATGGCCATGCTGGCGCGGCGGGCCATGGGGATTGATCCGTACCAGGCTGGGTGCGCGGGTCCCTGGGCGTCTCGCTGGTGGGCTGCATTGGGCTACCTCGATTCGATGGGAGCGCCCGCGCCTTGGCCGGCTCACATCCCTCCGCCAGATTATACCGCCGTGACGGCTTCGCGCACGAGCGGCGCCAGGAGATGGACGCCCGTTCTCAGCCGCTCCTCATCCAGTGCGCCAAAACCCAGCAGCAGGCCGGAGCGACCGCGCGCCCGGTTCTGGTAGTGCGGGCTGAGCGGCGCGATGGCCAGACCCCGCGCGCGTGCGCGCGCCGCCAGCGCCACATCATCTACGCCAGCGGGCAGGCCAGCGAGCAGGTGGATGCCAGCCTCAGCTGGGCCAATCGCCACGTAGCCGTCCAGCTCCTCACGCAGGGCGGCAGTGAGGGCGTCGCGCCGGGCGCGGTAGAGCCGCCGGACGCGGGCGAGGTGTCGCTCCAGCTCGCCAGACTCGATGAAGCGGGCGACGGTCAGCGCGTCGCGCCAGGTGGGATGGCGGTCGCTCGCGGCGCGGGCGCGCGCCACGGGCTCGACCAGCCAGCGTGGCAGCACGGCGAACGCCAGCCGCACCGCTGGATAGAGCGCCTTGGCGAAGGTGCCAAGATAGATCACCTCATCGCGGTCGTCCAGCCCGCGCAGCGCCTCCAGCGGCTGGCCCTCCAGGCGCAAGTCACCGTCGTAGTCGTCCTCGACCAGTACAGCGCCCGCGCGGCGTGACCACTCGATGAGCGCCATACGCCGCTCCAGCGCCAATGTGACGCCGGTCGGATACTGGTGTGACGGCGTGACGATCAGCAGGCGGGCGGCGGTTTCGGCGTCAAGCGCCTGTGGCAGGGGCAACGCGCTTGGGCGGATGCCATGTTCGTCCACCGCGATGCCCTGGAGCGCCGCCCCTTCAGCCAGAAACGCGGCGTGGAAGCCGATATAGCTGGGGTCTTCGACCAGCAGCCGCTGGCCTGGCTCGACCAGCAACCGCGCCAGCAGGGCGAGGATCTGCTGCACACTGCCGGCGATCAATAATTGCTCCGGCTCACAGCGCACAGCGCGCGAGCGGCGCAGCCAGGCGGCGATTGCGGCGCGCGTCTCCAGCGGGCCGAGTAGCGCGTCCCAACGCCCGGCGGATGCGGCCCGCTCGCGGGAGCGCGCGCGCAACTCGGCCAGCGGATCGGTCATATCCTGCTGGGCGACGAGGCGCCGCCAGCGGGACCAGGGAAAGGCGTCCGCCGCGCCAGCGCCGGAGCTGAAGTCGAATTGCGCGCCAGCCGCATCGTCAGCGCCCGCGCCCATGAGGGGGATGGCCTGGATGCGTCGCGCCCAGGTGGTGAGCGGGCGCGGCGGCTCAGGGCCAGGCGGGGATTCGGAAGTGGCCTCGGCGCTCGTCGCGCCCGACGGCGGTGTTTCCAGCCGGGGAGGAGCGTCGTCGGCGGCGTAGGTCGCGAAGGCGGGCGCGACATATGTCCCTGCGCCGACACGCCCGGCGACATAGCCCTCAGCGCTGAGCCAGTCGTATGCGGTGGCGACGGTCAGGCGGGCCACGCCCAACTCTTGGGCCATGGCGCGGCTAGGTGGGAGGCGGTCGCCCGCGCGCAGCCGTCCTGTCAGGATCGCTTCACGCAGGCAGGTGTAGATCTGGCGGGTCAACCCCTCGCTGGCCGTGCCGGAGCGATCGAGGGTGATGAGCAGGTCGAGCGCGCGGCGTCGCATGGTCGTCATGATTGGCCTTGTCTCACTCCATCAGAATGGCGCTTGCGATAGTCCAATACGCTCCTGTACCATACCACAGACGCGACGAGCGCGCGATGATTTAGCAGTGAGCGATGGGAGTGGACGAATGGCGACCAGGCAAGGCGCAACGCTGGCGGAAGCTGGCGCGGGCGATGTGATAGCGGAGCGGGAGTCGCTGGCGGCGCGGGGCGGGACATCGCCGCGCTCGCGCATCCGCCGGCATGCCGAGCGCGCGGCGCCAGCGGAGGCGGAGCGCATCCTGCGGGCGGGCCGCGTCGCCCATGTGGCGTACACGCTGGAGGGCCAGCCGTATGTCATCCCGTTCTCGTATGATTACGCTGACGGCGCGATCTACCTGCACGGCGCGCCGGCCAGCCGCACCCTGAAGTCGCTGCGCGGCGGGATGGATGTAGCGATCGAAGTCACGCTGTTGGATGGCCTAATCGCCTCGCGTGACGCCGAGTCGCACTCGATGAACTATCGAGCGGTAGTGGTCTTCAGCCGCGCTGAGCGCGTGACGACCATGGCGGAGAAGCGGGCGATCATGGAGCGCATGACGCTGCGCTATTTTCCTGGGCGCACGGTGGGAAAAGACTATGAGGCGGCGACGGAGAAGCAGATGCGCGCGCTGGAGGTGCTTCGGGTTCCGGTGACCGAGTTCAGCGCCAAGATGCGCGGTGGTGGCCCGCGCGGCCCGCGCGACGCCGACCCGACCGCGTCCGGCACGGCGTATGTGGTCGAGATGGGTGGGCGTGAGGCATGAGCGGGTTGCTCCATCTGGCGCTGATGGGCGTGGCGCTGGGCCTGGCGTACGCTGCCGCGCCGGGCGCGGTGAACACCGAGGCGATGCGGCGCGCCTCGGCCCGTGGCAGCCTGGCGGCGCTGCTGGTTGAGACTGGTTCGCTGTTGGGTGACGGGCTGTGGGCCGCGCTGGCGCTCATCGGCGTCTCGCTGACGGCGCGCTTCTGGCCGATCCAATTGACGCTGGCGCTCACCGGAGGCTTCTTCCTGCTGCGCATGGCATGGAGCGCGGGGCGCGACGCGCTGCTCGGGCGGCAGGAAGCGACGCCGACCAGCCGCAGGGGCGACTTCGCGACGGGGCTGGTCTTCGGGCTGGCGAATCCGGTGGGGCTGGCGTTCTGGTCGGGGCTGGGCAGCGCGGTGGCGCTGTCGGGCGCGGTGGGGCTGGCCGCGCTGCCGTTCTTCGGTGGGTTCCTGGTCGGAGCGGGACTGTGGTGTGGAGGGTTCGCGCTGCTGGTGGGTTGGGGCCGCCGCTGGCTCAGTCCACTGGTTGTGCGGGTAATTGATGGGCTGTGCGCCTGCGCGCTGGGCTACTTCGGCCTGAGCCTGCTGGCGGCTGGCGCGGAGCAGGTCATCCAGCGGCTGGCGGAGCTGTGGAGTAGCCCACAGCCCGCGCCTGCCCGGCTCGTGGCGCGGCTCTACCGCTCGGCCATGACCTCGCCGTCATAGTAGGTGGCTGACGCGCCGCCGCCCTGACCGCCACGCGCGCCCGCGTGGCTGGCGAGGAAGTTGTCGCTACTGCGCCAGGCGTCGAACGCCTCGCGCGACTCCCACTTCGAGACTGCCTCCAGCCCGTCATCGCCGCGCCACAGCTCGAAGGCGATAAACCCCTCGAAGTCCTTGAGCGAGGCGGCGTTGCGGCGGAATGCCTCGGTCATGCGCTCGATCGCCTCTTTCGGCGCGCTGATGCGGTTGACGGCTATGAACATGGATTGCCTTCCTCTCATCCTGAGATGCTCATTGACAGCCAATGGGACGCGCTATCGCGCCCGTGTGTCTGGACTCTAGCGCAGTGGGGCGCACGGTGGCAAGCATGAAACCGCGTGGCCAGCCAACACTCGCGACATCTGACGCTGCTCGTTGGGCTGAAACCAGGGTCACCGTCCAGCGCCCGCGAATCGGTCGGTCGCCCTGATGATCTCCCGCGTGATGCCTAGGTTGTCGGCGCTGTGGCCAGCGTTGTCAACCACCACCAGCTCCGTGCGTGGCCAGACGCGATGGAGCTCCCAGGCGTTCGCCAGGGGCGCTTGCAGGTCGAAGCGCCCGTTGATCAGGACGCCGGGAAGGTCAGCGAGCGCGTTGACGTTGCGCAGCAGGCTCCCGTCCTCCAGCCAGGCGTTATGGCGGACGTAGTGGGTCACAATGCGCGCGAACGCCTGCGCGAAGGCGGGGTCGGTGAAGCGCGGGGAGAGTGTGTTCGATGGCGGCCATGCGGGCGTCGCCGATTCCCAGAGACACCATGCTTCAGCCGCCCGCTGGCGGACCGCGGGATCGGGATCGTTGAGCATCCGGCTGTAGACCTCGACGACGTCGCTGTCGCGCTCGGCGTCGGGCGCCGACGCCCGCAGCCGCTGCCACTGTTCAGGGAACAGGACGGCGACGCCGCCGCGGAAGAGCCAGTCGAACTCTCTGTGTCGCCCGGTCGTGACGCCGAACAGGACCATCTCGGAGACGTGTTCGGGATACGATTCAGCGTACGTGAGCGCCAGCGTGCTGCCCCACGAGCCGCCCAGGACAAGCCACCGCTGGATGTCCAGATGCCGCCGCAGCCGCTCTATGTCGGCGATCAGGTGGGCGGTGTCGTTGCTCGCGAGGTCGGTAGCTGGGTCACTGGCGTGCGGCAGGCTGCGCCCGCAGTTGCGTTGATCGAAGAGCGCGATGCGGTACGCGCTGGGATCGAAGAGGCGGCGATGCCAGGGTGTGCAGCCCGAGCCAGGGCCGCCGTGTAGGACCACAGCGGGCTTCCCATCTGGGTTGCCGCAGGTCTCCCAGTAGATGCGGTTGCCGTCGCCCACGTCCAGCAGCCCATGCCCATAAGGCTCAATCTCTGGATACAGGCTGGTCATTGGCTACCCCCCTCGCCACTCCTGGCCGCCTCTTCCGTCTCGATCTCCGCGAGGAGTTTGCGGTCGAGCGGCGTGAGATCGAGCGCGGCGAGCAGGTCGGGGCGGCGCGCCCGCGTGCGGCGGAGCGACTCCTTGCGCCGCCAGCGGGCGATAGCGCCATGGTTGCCGCTCAGCAGGGCGTCAGGGACCCGCCAGCCGCGATACTCTGGTGGCCGTGTGTACTGTGGATACTCCAGCAGCCCGGCGGTGTGCGACTCTTCGTCAATCGAGCCGGGGGCCAGCGCGCCGGGCAGCAGCCGCGCAACAGCATCCACGATCACCAGCGCGGCCAGCTCGCCGCCGGTCAGCACGAAGTCGCCGATCGAGATTTCGTCGGTGCAGAGATGCTCGCGCACACGCTCGTCCACACCCTCATAGTGGCCACAGATCAGCGTCAGGCGCGGCTCGCCCGCCAGCTCGCGCGCGACGGTCTGGTTGAAAATGCGCCCCTGCGGCGACATGAGGATGATTGGGCCAGACTCATAGACGCGCTCGACGGCGTTGAAGAGCGGCTCGGGCTTCATCACCATGCCCGCGCCGCCGCCGTAGGGATAGTCGTCCACGATGTGGTGGCGGTCGGTGGTGACGTCGCGCGGATTGTAGAGGTTGATCTCGACGATTTCTTTGGCGCGCGTGCGGGCGATGATGCTGGCGTCCAGCGGCCCGCGCATCATATCAGGGAACAACGTGAAGATGTCTATCCGCATGCCAGTCGCTTTCTCGCGCGCTGTGTACGATCAGCCTGTCTGACTAGCGTACTCCATGGTGGCGCCACGCCGCTAGTCTATCACTGTATGTGGACCGTGAGCGGGAGATGGCCAGTATCCACCCAGGATCTATGTAGTACCTGCGATTGCTTGGCGTGCGCAATTCAGTCTCACTGCGTTGTATGTAATTGAGTCTACTTCTCTGCATAGGATGCTGCCAGCTTGCGAGGTCACTTCGATGGCAAGGCGCAAGGAGCAGGCTCAGTCTCATACTAGGATTGTACAGGTGGGCGGTGGAGGTGGCGATGTCAGGACGATGGCGACGGGTTGGAGTGGCGATCGGATGGGGCGCTGTCATCGGGTGGACGCCGATGAGCATTGTGTACGCAAACGCGTTGCGCCTCAGCGATGGCGGCGACTTTGGCATGTATTACGCCGCGGCTGAGACGCTTCGCTACTCGCCGCACGCGAACATCTATTCCCTTCAGACACTCGCTGCGACCGTCCTATCTCATGGCGGATGCGCAGCCACACTCGATTGGCCCTACCCGTATCAACCGCTAGCCGCGCTGATGCTTGAGCCGTTGACGCTTCTGCCATGTCAGGATGCCGCGGCCCTATGGCGCTTTCTCAATTTCGGCGTATGGTTTGGCATCGCCGCTCTGTTGAGCTTTCAAGCGTGGCGGCGTAATGGATCGGGCCGGGCCCTGCTCGGTGCGATGACAGTGTTGTTCTTTGCGCCGGTCCTTTCAGGCATTCATCTCGGGCAAACACACCTCATCGTGCTTGTTTGTATGATGGCGGGTATCGCATTGGCTGACCGCGACCATGATTTCGCCAGTGGGGCGGCGCTCGGATTCGGCGCTGTACTCAAGTATGTGCCCGCGATCCTGATGTTCTACTATCTCCTTCGCGGACGCTGGCGCGTCGGCGCGGGCGCCGCGGCGGTGTCCACTGCGCTGGTCGTCGTGGAGGGGCTGATCGTTGGTCCACGGACACTGCTAGAGAGTATTGGCGCCGGAGAGAGCGACGTGCGCTATTACGCCACCCTGTTTCAAGGCGGACACTGGATGAGCTCACTGCTCGCTGGGGTTGCTATTGCATATGTGGCGGGGGCCGCCTTTGTTTCGGTTGTCGTATGGATGCGGTGGGGGCCAATGAAACGACCTGTGGATGAACGATTGGGAGCTTGCTGGGCGATCACTACCGCGCTCATACTCTCGCCTCTCACCTGGTGGTTCTACTTGACGTGGCTGCTGCCCGCGATCATGGTCTGCCTGGAGGTCTCTATCAAGCGCGCGAAGGTGATGGATCATGGCCGCGAGTGGCGATCGGCGGCGCCGCGTATGTGGCCTTTCGTGGTGATCGCGCTGAGTTATAGCCTCATGCTTATTCCCGCGTATTATCCCGGCGTCGTCAACTATCGTTACATGGCTGCGGGAACCCTTCTGCTGTGGCTGCTATGTGGCGCGCTCTACCTATGGAGCGCGGGTGTGCGCCTCCCTGATTCCGCCACCTGGCGGAGGCTGTGGCTCCGGCAGCCGGAGAGCGCGGCATCCCCGGAAGCGGCCGGTGTAGCAGCCAGGTAACGTTGAGTCGCTAGTCGTTGACGAACTTCGTGAACATAAAGAGCCAGCTGCGTCGCTGACGGCGTTGATCTTGGCGTCCAGCGCCAACGGGACCAGGAGTTCCTTCGCGGCACGGATCTGTCGCTAATTGGCGGCGCCTAAAGACGGGTCTGGGATCAATTCGTCTTTCTCAAATAGAACGGAACTAGCGCACAGAGCGCACAGTCGTGGTGGGCGGTAGCTAGTTGGAGGTAACCATGTCAGCGCGGTGGCGGCGGACGGGGATGGCGATTGGGTGGGGGATGGTCATCGGCTGGTTGCCATGAGTATTGTGTACGCAGTCTTGCTACAGTATGCGAACGGCGGCGACTTTGGGATGTACTACGCCGCCGCTGAAACGCTCCGCTTCTCGCCACATAGCGACGTCTATTCGCTGCAAACGCTCTCTGCGACGGTGCTGGCTCATGGGGGATGCGGCTCTCCGCCCAATCTCCATATCCCTATCAACCGCTGCTCGCACTCTTACTAGCGCCTCTCACATATCTGCCCTGCCAGGTAGCTGTGGTGGCCTGGTTCACGCTCAACTTTGTCCTATGGTTTGGTGTGTCGGCTATATACACCTATCAGGCGTGGCGACGGTATGGGGTGGCCCGCGCCCTAGTCGTTGCGATGATGGCGCTCTTCCTCTTGCCAGTTTTGTGGGGCATTGGTTTCGGACAGGTTCACCTAAGTGGGTCTCCAGTGAAGCATTGAGGTGGTAGACTGACCAGGACCGCTAGCGGTCGAGGAAGGAGACTGCCATGGCCTTCGCGCTGACGCCTGCGGAACGTCAGGCGCTCACCGCCGCCCAGGGCCAGAGCCGCTCCGTGCGCCACTGGCGGCGGTATCAGGCGATCCTCCTGCGCGCAGACGGCTTGACTGTTACCCAGGTGGCCCAAGCCCTGAGCTGCACCGAGACCAGCGTCTACAACTGGACGGCCGCCTATCGGCGTCAGGGCGCGCCTGGCGTCCACGAAGGCGTCCATCGCGGCGCGGCGCGCCGGCTGGATGCGGCCGGAGAGATGGCCCTGACCCGCCTGCTGCAGGCCAACGATCCCCAAGCGCACGGCTACCGGGCGACCGGCTGGACGGCGTCGTTGCTGCAGACCGAACTGGCGCGCCGTGGCTGGCGCGCGAGCCTGCACACGGTGCGCCGGAGCCTGGACCGGCTGGGCTGGCGCTGGAAGCGACCCAAGTACGTGCTCGGCCGCCCTGATCCGGCCTATGCCGAGAAAAAAAGCCATCGCTGAGCAAGCGGCAGCCGTGGTCGCGGCGGGCGGCGAGGTCTGGTTTGGCGATGAGACGACGCTGCGCGAGTTTCCGCCGCTGCGCGCCGCCTGGGCGCGCCGTGGCGCCCAGGCGGTGGTGGTGGTCAGTGGCCGCAACAGCCGCCGGGTGCTGCATGGCGCGCTCAACGCCGCCACCGGGGACTGGGTGACGCTCGTACGCGAGCGCAGCCGCCAGGACGATTGCCGCGCGTTCGTCGAGGCGCTGGGCCAGGTGCGGCCCGGCGTGCCCAAGCTGCTGATCTGGGACAATGCGCCGCCGCACCACCCCAAGCGCGTCCAAGCGGCGGCGGCCGCGGCGCAGATCACCATCGCCTGGTTACCCTTCCGCGCCCCCGAACTGATGCCGTGTGAAGATCTGTGGCGCCTGCTCAAAGCGGTGATCGCCGCCAATCGCGTGTACCCCAGCGTGCAGACGCTCGCCGAGCAAGCGGTCACCTGGCTGGAGGCGCTCCCGCCCGTTGAGCGGCTGCGACAAAGCGGACTGTTTTCCGCAAAGTTCCAATGGTTAGCTACTTAGCGCCCGCGCCGCCACCTCTCTCCTGAAGGGCATGCGGCGATTCCTACCCGCTACAACCCAGCCGCGCCAAAAGCCGCGCTACAACAAGGCAAGCTACGAT
>DASTKI010000218.1:0-18299 GCA_035716045.1 Ktedonobacterales bacterium | reverse complement strand
GCTCATCTCCGAGCTATATCGCCCTGCCTGATGAGACACATGCGTCCGCCACTGTCGAGCCCGATCGCGCCAGCGAACCATATGCTGGGGCAGACGCGGCGACGATGGGTGAGGCGACGCTGGAGCCTGAGGTTCCGGTCTACTTCACGCCTGGAGAGCCTGCGCCGATGTATGCGCCTCCTCCACCCGCGCCTGAGCCAGCGGCGGAATCGTATGTGCCACCGGTGCCGGATGTCTACAGCGCTTCAGCACCGCAGCCTGAGACATACCGGCCAAGCTGGGAGGAGCCGACCGCCCCGTCCACACCCACCGCGCCCGAGACGCTCGCTGAGCTGGCGGAGGCAGGGGCCGCCGCTGGCGGGGCCGCGCTCGCCGCCAGCGCCATGGCCCATGAGGCTAGCGAGCCCGCCGGTCCCGCGCCCGCCGCGCCGAAGATGAAGCGGATTCGCGTGAAGCACCGTATTGTCGTCGAGGGGCAGGTCGTGCGCGAGGAGACGGTGGAACGGGAAGTGCCAGCCGATATGGATATGGCCGAGGCCGTGCGGCAGATCCAGGCCGAACTGGAGCAGACCTCCGCCGCCACGCCAGATGAGATCGCCCGCATCGCCAACCTCTCCGCCGATGAGGAGGTGGAGGTCCGCCGTCACGTCGAGGGCCTGGGTCAGTAGCGCTGACCGCCGACGGTCTCCCGCTATATGGCAAGGGCTACTGACCCGTTTGATTGACTACAGAGCAGGGAGACCAGCCGCCCTGGCCAGCGCCGCCAGCCGCTCCATGACGCTCTCCGGATCCGCCTGGGGCAGCGAGAGGAGCGGCTCATCGAGGCCAAGGGCGGTCCATTCACGCAGCCGCGCGCAAATCTCATCGGGGAGGCCAACGATGGCGGTCGCGTCCAACAGCGCGTCGCTGACGGCGGCGATGGCCGCTTGCTGCCCCGACGCCCAGCCCTTCTTCACGGCCTCCACATCGGAGGCGAACCCGTGCGCGGACAGCATCTCAGCATAGAACGTCCCCATGCGCCCGATGTAGAAGGCGATCGGGCCGCGTGCGCGACGTCGGGCCGGCTCGCGCTCACGCTCATCCAGCAGGATCTCGCTCATGATATATGAGGCGATCTTGACCGAGCCAGCGGGCCGGCCAGCGGAGGCCGAGCCTTCATCGAGCAGGCGGCGCATCTCGGGATAGGCGTGCGCCGGCCAGTAGGTCGGCAGGACGCCATCGGCGATCGCGCCAGTCTGGATAATGCTCTTATCCGTGAGCGAGGCGATGTAGATCGGGACATGTGTTCGGGGTGGATGAAAGCGGAGGGCGAAGCCGCGCTCTAGCCTGAAGACCTCGCCAGTGTAGGCCAGTGGCTGGCGGGCGATGATTGCGTTGATGATCTCGGTATACTCACGCAAGCGGCGCAGCGGCTTTTTGTAGGGGACGCCATGCCAGTGCTCGACCACCTGCGGGCCGGAGGTCCCCAGGCCCAGCAGCATGCGCCCGCCGGAGCGTTCATCGAGCGTGGCGATCGTGCTGGCGATGAGAGCGGGGGTGCGGGAGAAGACGTTGGCGACGCCCGCCCCCAGCTTGATGCGGCTGGTGACGCGCACGAGATCGGCCAGCGACGTGAAGAGCTCGTACCCCCAGGCCTCGCCCAACCAAACGGAGTCATAGCCTAACTCGTCGGCCCGGCGAACGCTATCTAAAATGGCGCTCCAGTCGCCGGGGAACACGGGGCTATCGCCGATAAGCCCCAGCTTCAGCGGCGCCGGGGCGCTCGCGGCGGGCTGGCCAGTCTCCTGGTTCACCTGGTCACTGTCACTCATGCGCGCTACGCTCCTCAAACTGGCGGCGCGACCGCCTCACCGTTTTCTGTCGCGCGCGCTCGCCGCAGGATGCGCACAGCCGCCGCCCGCCGTCAACCGCGTCACGGCGGCGCCAAGCGACAGCCCAGCGATTCGCCGCGTATACTGCTACCGTGAGGCGTGAGGTTATGAAAGACGCCGACGGCCTGGACGACTGCGGAGGAACGCATGACAGCCCGAGAAGAGCCGCCCATCATTGTCCGCCGCGCCGCCGATGACGACCGCGCCGCCGCGCTAGAGCTAATCTCGCCCGCCACCGGACGCGGGCGCGCCAGCCAGACGTTGCTGCGTGCGCATCAGGGCATCCTTTGGGTCGCCGTCGCGCGTGAGGAGCGCGCAGAGATGCTGGTGGGCCTGCTGCTGGCGACGGCGCAGGTGGACGCTGAGGCCGAAGAAGTCGCCGGGTACATCCACGAACTGCTCGTCCATCCCGCTTTTCGCCGTCGCGGCGTGGCGATGGAGCTACTGGACGCGGCGGAGCGTTATTTCCTGGACGAGTCCGACTTCAGCACCGTTCTGGTGACGACCTCCTTTGACAACGACGCGGCCATCCGGCTCTATCGCAGCCGGGGCTACACCTTGTCTCAGGCGCGCCTGGCGAAGCGGCGCGGTAGCACGCAGGATGTGAATGGCGCGAATGGAAGGAGCGATGACGCATGACGCAGACGAATGGTGGCGCCCAAGCTCGCGAACAGCCGCCGCTGGGAGCGGGATCAGTCTCGTTCGACCGCGTGGCGAATCTGTACGACGGCACACGTGGGTACCCGGAAGAGGTAAGCGCAGCCATCGCCGAGGGCATGATGCGTCACGGGCCGCTCACGCCTGGCGCCACCGCGCTGGAGATCGGCATCGGCACAGGACGCATCGCCCTGCCGCTTCTCGAGCGCGGCGTGAATGTCACGGGCGGGGACATTTCGGAGCAGATGACCGAGCGCCTGCGCGCGAAATATGAGGCTGGGCGGGCGGCGCGGCCTGACCTTCCGTGGGGCGAACTGACCATCGCCCTGGCGGATAGCGTGCGGCTTCCCTTCGCGGACGCCAGCTTCGATGTGGTAATCGCGGTGCATGTGCTGCACCTGATCACTGACTGGCGCAGGGCGCTGAGTGAGGCGCTACGGGTGTTGCGGCCGGGCGCTCCGCTGCTGCTGGGGCAGGATATGAGCCACGGCTCACAGATCGCGCATCCGCTGCAGGATGAATGGCTCGACATCGTGCGCAGCCTGGGATTTTATCCGAAGCGCGCTGGCGCTCCGGCCTTTACGGACATTCTAGCTGAGGCGCGCAGCAGGGGACTGGCGGTCGAGGAGTGGACCATCGCAGAGTGGACGGCGACGCACACCGCCGAAGAGGGCTATGTGTATGTTGCCAAAAAAATCTGGTCGCTGACCTGGCAGGTCCCCGACGATATCTTCGCCGAGTCGGTACGCAAGCTCGGAGTCTGGGCGCGGGAGCGCTACGGCGCTCGCTGGACCGAGCCAATGGAAGCCACGTATTCGTTCCGGCTGGCGCGCGTGAGCCGTCCTGACGCGTGAACCAGGTGTTCGTGAAGGAGAGCGAGCGCGATGACTGAGAGAGCCGGTGGGGCAGGCGGAGAAGCGGAGGCCGCGTTGCCCATGCGCGGCGTCGCGCAGCCCTCACGCGAGGAAGCGCTGGCGCTGGATGACGTGCGAGTGGTGTCACATCCACTCATCGCCCACAAGCTCACAGAGCTGCGGGACCGAACGACGACGCCGGAGCGATTCGCCGCGCTGACGCGCGAGCTAGGCGCGCTGATGGCGTATGAGGCGATGGCCGATCTGGAGACGGAGCCAGCGCCCATGGAGACGCCGCTCGAGCCGATGGTCGGACGGCGGATCGCGGGCGATGTGCTGATCGCGCCCATCCTGCGCGCGGGGCTGGGCATGGCCGAGGGCTTCCGCCAGGCGCTGGCCGAGGCGCGTGTCGCGCATATCGGCTTGCGGCGGGATGAGGCCACGCTGCGCCCGGTCGCCTACTATCACAACCTCGACCATATCCAGCGCGGCAGCGCGATACGGGCCTGCTTCACCCTTGATCCGATGCTGGCCACCGGCGGCTCAGCGGTCGAGACGCTGGGACTGCTCAAGCGCTACGATGCGCGCGGCCTGCGGCTGGTAGCCCTGATCGCCGCGCCATACGGCCTGGTGGCTGTGCGCCAGGCGCATCCCGATGTGCCCATCATCGTCGCGGCGGTAGACGAGCGTCTGGACGAGCGCGGCTACATCCGCCCCGGCCTGGGCGACGCGGGCGACCGCCAGTTCAACACACTGTAGCCAGCATCACAGGGCAGGATCCCGAGGAAACAGCGCGCCTCGTGTAGTAGCCGTCTGATGCCGTAGCATTCGTGACCTCGCTTAGCGCCAGGGCGCGCTGCCGGGAGCGACAGTGGTTGTGGCGCCATTGCTTCGTCGGGCCACGCCCCACGGCCACCTAGATGAGCGAGCTTCGCATCTCGTCCGTCAACGCCCCAGATCAGCCCTCGCACGCACGTGAACATACGCCAGCGCTTTTACGCCAGCGCTTTGAGGCGCTCGTGGAGAACGGCGGGTGACGCCGCCCGCTAGTTCAGGCCCATGCCAGCTCCGACGGCCTCCTCGATGGCGGCGTTGATGCGGTCTGCGCGAGCGTGATCGCCCCGCAGATCGGTCGCGAGGCGGACGGCGGCGCCGAGCAGCGCGTTTTGCCCATTGTTCGCCAGCGCCGCCGGCAGGGCAAGGTATTCCTCCAGAGCGGCGGCGACGAGCGGCGCGGCCTCGGCGGCGGGCGTTCCTGGCATGGGGTCGGTCTGCGCGACAGCCAGGCTCACAGCGCCAGCGAAAGAGCGCGGGGCGTTCTCGATCTGTATGTAGCGGCGGGCGGCGGTGATGGCATTGGCGGCCTCGCCGGTGGCGACCTGCTGCTCCATGGTCCGCAGCAGCGCGCCGCCGAGCGTCCCACCAATGGGCATCGACGGGACCGAAGGCAGCCCCACGGGGGTCGGCGCGCCCAGAGCATTGACGGCGCAAGCGGCGGTGTAGAGCATGGGCCAGACGTCATGGTGCTGTGTCTGGCGCATGGCGGTGGCGATGGCGTGGATGTAGCGCAGGACGCGGCCGGCGTCCAGCAGGGAGTCGGTATCGCCCGCTGGCGTGGCGTTTACCCGCTCCGCGACTGCCAGCGCCATGCCACTCGCGATGCTGGTCGCGGTCGCGCCCGCGCGCAGGGCGGCGAGCGTCGCATCGCATGCGGCGGCGGCGTCGCCAGCGGTTAGCCCAGTTTGGAAACTCTTGCCAGCCGCCTCATGCCTGGGGATGGAGAGGCGGGTACGCATCCATGAGAGATCGTGCTGGGGATCGGCGGCGTACGCGCGGGCGGCCTCACCGGTGACCGAGTTGGGGCGCCCATCAGCGAGCAGGCTGGTAATCCAGTAGATGAAGGGGGGATTATTGCCGCCCCACTCAGCCATATCCATGATCTCGCTAGCGGCGCCGATCCAGGTCAGCGGCTCGCCCGCACCGACGTAGCGGAACCGGGTGGCGACGTAGAGCGCCTCGAGAGTGGCGCGGTAATCCGCGCCCGTGGCGAAGAGGCCAAGCAAGACGCGGCGCATGGTCGTGACATCGCGCGCGTCGAACGCTTCGGTGAGCGCCTGGTGGACGCTCTTGCCGCCGGGAATCTCCATCGGCTCCAGTGGATCAGGCAACGCGGGCTTCTCGTCGGGCATGCCCTTTGCCACAGCGGCCTGCGCCGTCATGAACGCCTGGACCAGCGGCGTAGCGGGCGAGAGCTGGGCGCGCTGCTCCTCGCCCGGCTCAGGGCCGAGCGGGATGGCGCGTATCCAGTCGGTTAGGCGCCCGCTCGAGGCCAGCGGCGCCAGGGCGGCAGGGTCACCTGCGCCCCAAAACGCGTCAATCCCGACGCGGCCGGCGACCTTGGATGGCTTCAGGTTCCGCTGGCCGAGCAGCTTCAATGTCTCGGCGATCACCCGCGCCTCGACACCCGCCGCAATCGCTTGTGCCAGGGGCGTCGTATCCGCATAGAGCATCATCGTCATGCGCTTCTCATCGCTCCTCTGTTATCTGACGCCAGCGCCATGCGCGGCGCTGTCATGGTGTTTGGTAGATACGCGCTCGTGCGCGGCCGCGTTATAGGCCGCCAGCCGCATCTGGCCCGCGCAACTCACGGATGCGCTGCTCGATGGGCGGAATGCTGATGTAATCTTCGTCTAGCAGCTTGTAAGCCCGCTGCAGATAGAGCTCGGCGAGCTGCGCGCCCTCGGCGTCAGACCGCAAAGCGGCGGCGACCAGCTGGTCGGCGCGGTACTTCTCCGGCAGCGTCGCGGCCAGGCGGCGCATCTGGGCGCCGACCTCATCGAGCTGGCGCTGGTCATGAACCTCCATCGCATAGCGCGACTGACCGATCAGCCGGGCAAGGTCGCCCAAGCGGTCACGCTCCGGTAGCAGGCTCGCCACCATATCGCGGGCGTCCGCATCGGTCAGCGGGATCGGCTCCGATGCGGCAGGCGCTGGCTCTGACGGCCAGCGCGCTGCGTAGGTGGCGTATGCGCGGCCATATTCGGCGGCGGCCTCGGCGGCGAACGCCAGACGCTGCGTGTCATCGGTAATGAGCAGGACACCCAGGTCGCAGAGGTCATCGCCACGTCGCTCGGCGAGCATACGGAGCGATGCGACGCTCTCCACATCCTCCAGCATGGGTGGAATGGGCATCGGGCTGGCGCTGCCCGCCTCGCCCAGCTCCTCCATGGGGATCTGCCCACCCAGAATCGGCGGCAGGAACTTGCCGATGGAGAACGAGATGGGCAGGATGACGCAATACGTCGCGACGTAGCGCACACCGCCCCCGGCGAGACGGGCGTAGAGGATGGCGTGGCCGCGCGGTTGGTCCGCGTCGCCCAACTCGAAGTGAAGGCTCATGGCCTATCTTCCTTTCGTCGCCAGCCTCTGGCGAGGCCCGTCCACTGCGCGCCACGCGCGCAGGGCCACTCTGACTATTCTACGCGCGAGCGTGCGCGGACGCAACGCGGGACCGCAGCGCGTTCATGCGGCGTTAGACGTGCGGGCGCTGATACGCTGGCGCGTGACATGAGGCCTCTCATGGAAGCAGCCCGAGCCTGAGTTGATAGATGACCCGCGCTCCACTGGCGGCGACACGCTCCAGAGAGACAAAGCGCTGCGGCGATGAACCCTTCTTCCAGCAATACGAATCGCCGCATGCGCGGGTAGGATGGCCGGAGTAGGGAAAGGTCGCGCTGGGGCTCCAGCCATTGGCCGGAAGCGCCTGGGCATAGAACGCGCGTACACTCGCGGGCGAGGCGTCAGGCGCGCAGGCGCTGAGGAGAGTGAAACGATAGGCGCCATCGGAGAACGTCGAATACACGAAGCTGACCGCGTTCACTGGGAATGGGATATCAGGGAACTTGGTTCCAGCCCTCGGTGGCGAGGTCGCCTTGCTATAGCCAGGGACCGCCAGGCAGGCCGCAACCGCGGGCGAGATCGTCGCGGTTGCGGCGATAGTCGGCGTAGCGATCGCGAGTGTGGTAGTGGCGGGAGCCGTGGCGGTGGCGCCGATCAGGCCAAAGCCGTCACGGTTCAAGCCCAACCCAAACGGCGCCGCCCCGCTGAAGACCACGCCTGCCACGATGGCCACCAGCGCCAGAGCCACGCCCAGCAGCATCCACAGCGCGGGCGCTCCACGGCTGTGGCGATATACGAGCGGGTCGGGCTGTGTAGGCGCATTCTGGTGGCCCCATGACGCCGCGGCGGACCCGGCGGCGTGTGGCGCAGCCGCCGAGACCCATCCGGCGTCGGACGTGGCGGCGACAGAGCTCGCCGCTGGTGAAGGAGTCGCGGCTATGGTCGAGGCGCTGGAGCCGGGTGGGGTGGCGCTTGCGCTCACGGAGAACGGCTCACCGGGCGCCAGTTGCCCTCGCACGGCAGCGTCGAAGGCGCGGGCAAGGGCGCCTGCCGTGGGATAGCGGTCCTCTGGGCGGCGGGCTAGCGCGCGCAAGATGGCCGCCTGGGCAGCCGCGGGCAGGTCGGCGCGGTCGCGGCGTGGCGGCGCTGGCTCGCTCTGTAGGCGCTTCATCGCCAGCGCGATGGGCGTGTCGGCGTCGAAAGGCAGCGCGCCTGTCACCATCTGATAGAGCGTCACGCCCATCGCATAGATATCCGCCTGGTGACTGACGCGCGGGCCGTCGAGCTGCTCGGGAGCCATGTAGGCGGGCGTGCCGAGCATCTGCCCTTCGGCGGTCAGCGTCGACAGCGCGCTATAGCCCGGTGTCTCGAAAACGCGCGCGACGCCAAAATCCGCCAGCAGCAGGCGCCCATCGGCGTCCACCAGGATATTGGCGGGTTTCACGTCACGATGGATCACACCGCGCTCGTGCGCGTAATCGAGCGCCGCGGCAATCTGATTGAGATAATCCGCCACCAGCGGCAAGGGCATGCCGCGCGTAAAGGCGTTAACGCGCGCTGTGAGCGCGCCGCCTGGCATGAAGGGAAGAAGCATGTAATCGAGGCCGTCTTCGCGGCCATAGGCCAGCACAGGCAGAATGTTGGGGTGGTCCAGACGCCGGGCCGCCTCCGCCTCGCGCAGGAAGCGTGCTCCAGCCGCGGCGGCCACCGCGGGATCGGCGCCGGGAAGCGGGCGCAGGACCTTGATCGCAGCCAGCGTGGCGGGGTCGTCTACTCGCTGCGCGAGATACACCTCGCCAGCTCCCCCGGCCCCCAGCGCATGCAACAGGCGGTATCCGGCGATCTCGCGGCCCGCCATTGCCTCCCGACCTGCGCTCATGCGCTTGCGCTCCTCCGTCCCCGTCAGCCACAGCCACCCACCAGCGGCTCTCACGTGCGGGATACAGCATAGCGCGCTTGCCGCCGGGCCGCAAGCGGTGGACGCCGAGGCTGGCGCGAGAGAGCCGCGCAGGTTGCCGCGGGAGCGTATAAGATAGCGCGCACATGGGGCGCGGACAGCGCTCCATAACTTGACGCGGAGCAGGTTGAATCACTACACTTCAAGAAAGAAACCTTTGGCTGCGGCAGCGTGGCGGCGTCAGGTGGAGACGTGTTCGCCAGGGTCGCGGAGATAGTGCGGAAGGCATGCCAGTATGGCGCAGTCGAAGTATTCCAAACATCCTTCATCAGAGGAACATAGCTCCAGACAAAAGGCTGCCGCGGGACTGTACGCGGTGCCTCAGCGCGCGCCGGATCCTCCGACGACTGAACTCTCGGATATGGACGAGGCGCGTGCCGCGCAGGCGCCGCTACCCTCGCCGCTCTACAAGCGCACGCGCTGGCCAGATGACATTGATGTGATCTTCGAGAAGGACCCAGCCGCGCGCAATGTGCTCGAGGTATTGACCTACCAGGGGCTGCATGCGCTGCTGCTGCACCGCGTAGCGCACAAGCTCTACACCTGGCGCGTTCCGTTCGTTCCCCGGCTCATCTCGCAGGTGGCGCGCATCGTGACGGGCGGCATCGAGATTCATCCCGGCGCGCGCATCGGCGAGCGATTCTTCATTGACCATGGCGCTGGCGTCGTGATCGGGGAGACCGCCGAGATTGGCGACAACGTGATGCTCTACCACCAGGTGACGCTGGGCGCTACAGGGTGGTGGAAGCATCGCGAGGACGGGCGGGCCAAGCGCCACCCGACGATTGAGGACAACGTGACGATTGGCGTGGGCGCTTCCATACTCGGCCCGGTGACCATCGGCCATGACAGCAAGATCGGGGCGATGGCGCTGGTGCTAGAGAACATCCCGCCGCGATCCGTCGTCGTGGCGCAGCCCGCGAAGATGCATACAGCGCGCGGTGGCGCGGCCGAGCTCGACACCATGCTCTCAGACCAGGGCGACTTCCTGCTGGACTACGAAATCTGAGCCGGGCTGAGATCCACGACGCCCTCCATGCCACGTGGTAGACTATCCTACGGCTGACAGCGGGCGGGCAGTGGAAAGGACACGCGTGGATGCCTGGCAGATCTAAGATAGGGCATGGATTGGACGGTTCTGGCGCCGGGAGCGATGGCAAGGGCGCGGCGTTCCGCGTGGGGCTCTTTGCGGTGATCGAGCGCGGCGGGGAGTATCTCCTGGCGCGGCGGCGTGATATCGGGCTGTGGAATCTGCCGGGCGGTGGACTTGAGCCGGGCGAGACGGTGGAGGAGGGGCTGGCGCGCGAAGTTGGCGAGGAGATCGGCGTCACGATCCGCGTGGTACGGTTGGTGGGCGTCTATTCGAAGCCGCAAAAGCGCGAGGTTGTGCTGACTTTCCTGTGCAAGCTGACCGGTGACCAGGAGCCAGGCGTCAGCGATGAAGTGTCGGAGGTAGGCTGGTTCCGGCCTGACCAGTTGCCAGATGACACGCTACCCAAGCATCGCCAGCGGGTGACCGACGCGGCGCTGGGACAGCCCGAGGCGATCCTGCGCGCGCAGACGACCCCGACCGCAGACGACCAACGCTTCCTGACGCGCCAATAAGGGCCAAGGGCCAGGTGAGCGCGGCCAAAGGTCCCTTTGCGCGCTGGTACTTGTAGGCCAATCCCAGACCGTCGCGCAGGCGTGTAAAATGAACGATAGCGCGTGTGGTGTCTATGCGCCCGCGCCGTTGTTGTCTCGCCTGTTTTATATCCCGAATCACAGGAGGCGCCCATGGCTGAGGTGGGAGCGATCGAGGTCGCGACGCCTACCGCGCCACCGCCAACGGTCCTGGTGATCGAGGATGATGCGGCGGTGGCGCGCATGCTGGCGGAGACGCTGGAGGTCGAAGGATATACCCCGTTGGTGGCCAGGACGGGCGAGGAGGGCGTCGCGCTGGCGACGCGCGAGGTCCCGCAGTTGATCCTGCTGGATCTGATGCTTCCCGGCATTGATGGGTTCGAGACGCTTGACGCCATCCGCGGGACTGCGCGCACGGCGCACATCCCCGTGCTGGTCGTCAGCGCCCGACATGACACGGACGTCGTCCTGCGCGCGTTTGGATCGCGGGTGGACGATTACATCAAGAAGCCCTTCGATGGCGCGGAGCTGATGGCGCGCGTTGGGGCGCAGTTGCGGCGCGCCCACGAGAGCCAGCTCTCCGCGCTCACCAATCTGCCTGGCGGTCTGCGGGTGGAGCGGGCTATCGAGGATCGGCTGGCCTCGGGGAAGCGCTGGTCCATCCTCTATCTCGACCTCGACACCTTCAAAGCCTACAACGATGTCTACGGTTTCCTGCGTGGCAATGACCTGATCCGGCTGCTCGCGCGCATCGCGTCCGAATCGGCCCGCGAGTTGGGCGGCCCGGACGACTTCGTCGGGCATGTGGGAGGCGACGATTTCATCATTATCACGACGCCTGAGCGCGTCGCGCCCCTGTGCCAGCGCATCATCGAGCGCTGGGGCCGCGAGAGCCGCGCGCTATACTCTCCTGAGGACCTGGCGCGCGGCGGCATGGTCGCCCTGGACCGGCGCGGCCAGCGGCAGAGCTACCCACTGGTCAGCCTCTCCATCGGGGTGGTGACGAACGAGCGGCGCGCGATCACCTCACCAGCCGAGGTCAGCCACATCGCCGCTGAGGTCAAGCGCGTAGCGAAGGGCATGCTGGGCAACGCATGGTACATTGATCAGCGAGGGTCTGGCGGATAGCGTGCGCGTCCAGCGCTCCCATGGCTTTCAGTTGAGTGGAGATCTTCGAGTAATTCCAGGAGATATGAGCGACAGTATGCCACAGCCAGCGGAGCGCCCCGAAACGCTCGCCCCTATCCCCGACGATACGCCAGAGGGGGAAGCCCGGCGCCGCGCCATCCGTGAGAACGCGCGGCGTGTGCTGCGTGAGAGTGGCGTCGCGGAGATGCTTCAGAGGTTGAACAAGCAGGCCCTGCAAGGTCGCGGCTGGTTCGAGGAATATGACTCGGGCGTGATCTTCAAGTGGGGCACGGGCGTTACCCGCCGACACATCTGGGTGGATGTCGCTGGCGACCAGCTCCGTTTTCGCCTGAAGCCGCATATTCGCTGTGCGGAAACGGTCCCCGCCTGCGATGGCGAATACCACAGCTTTACCGCGCAGACATGGGCCATCCCTGGGGTGGTGCTGCGCGAAGTGGACCGCAATTACCGCAAGCCAGTAGCCGAGACCTCCGAAGATTAGGCCGAACGCTCGCTGAAGGGACCCTGAGCGTTAAGCAGAAAGGCGCCGCTCTCGTGACACGACCGATCACGCCCGACGACTTCTACGCGATTCAGCATGTCGATGACCCGCAGCTCTCGCCTGATGGCGTCCTGGTGGCGTTCGTGCGTATGGAGGTGGACCGCGAATCGCTCGAGTACCGGCGCAGCATCTGGGCGACGCCAGTGCAGGGCGGCGAGTCGCGCCGGCTGACTAATGGCCCCAGCGATAGCTCGCCACGCTGGTCCCCCGATGGTGCGACCATCGCCTTCATACGCGGGCCAGCGAGCGGTGTGAAGCCCAAGACGCGCGAGGAGCGCGAGCGTGGGGTAGGTAGCCCGCAGCTATGGCTGCTGCCGATGCGCGGCGGCGAGCCGGAGCAGTTGACGCGGTTGCGTCATGGAGCGGGGCCGGCGGTCTGGTCGCCAGATGGCGCGACCATCGCCTTCTCGGCCCCGACCGGCGAGGCTGACGACCACGAGGTGGATGACGCGGGGCTGGAAGGGCGGACGCTACCGCGCGTACGAACGGTGACGCGACTGTGGCATAAGCTGGACGGGGCGGGCTACACCTACGAGCTGCGCTCACATCTATTCACGATCCCCGCGGCGGGCGGCGAGCCGCGCCAGATTACCGATGGCGAGTGGGACGACGAGGAGCCTTGCTGGTCGCCCGATGGGCGGCGGCTGGCGTTCACATCTGACCGCACTGAGGAGCGCTGGACATGGCCGGCGGCCCAGGTGTGGACGGTGGATCTGATCAACGGAACCGTGGCGCGGCTGACAGGCGAGGAGTTGGGGGCATCAGGGCCATCCTGGTCGCCGGATGGCCGGACGGTCGCGTTCCTGGGATCGCCGAGGCGGCAGGGCGTGGGCCACACTGATCTGTACGTTACGCAGGCGAAAGCTGGCGAGCCAGGGCAGCGTCTGCTGACGGAAACGTTCATCCCAACCTGTGCCGATACCTGCATTGATGATCAGCGGAGTTCACACGGCGCACATCACATCGCGTGGACGCCCGACAGTCATGAGGCACTCTTCCTGGCCTCCTCGCACGGAACGACGCACGTCTACGCGGCGCGCGCAGACGGGTCGGCGGAGGCGCGCGTGTTGACAGAGGGCGCGCTGCATGTCTATGGCTACTCGACCAATACGGGCGCCCAAATACTCGCGCTGGCGATTTCGACGCCGACAAGCCCAGGCGATCTGTATATATCCGATGCGAAGAAGGAGGGCGCCGGGCAGCCCCGACGCCTGACCCAGGTAAATGCGGACTGGCTGGAAGACGTAGCGCTGGCTGAGCCCGAAGAGATAACGTTCACCGGGGCTGATGGCTGGGAGATCCAGGGATGGACGCTGCGTCCCGCTGGCGCCACGCCTGAGCGAGAGCTGCCCACCATCCTGGAGATTCACGGCGGCCCGGCGGCGATGTATGGCTGGAGCTTCTTCCTGGAGTTCCAGTTGCTGGCGGCGCGCGGCTACAGCGTCGTGTATGTGAACCCGCGCGGCAGCACGGGCTACGGGCGCTTTTTCTCAGGAGCGGTGATTAATGACTGGGGTGGCAAGGACTTCGAGGATATCATGGCGGGCCTCGACGCCGCCATCGCGCGCGGTGGCATTGACACCGAGCGGCTAGGCGTGGCGGGCGGCAGCTATGGCGGCTTCATGACCAACTGGGCTGTGAGCCACAGCGACCGCTTCAAGGCAGGCGTGACGATGCGCTGCGTGAGCAACATGGCAACGATGTTCGGAGTGAGCGATATCGGCTGGTCGCTGACGGTGGACGAGCTGAGCGCGACGCCCTGGGAGGACCTGGAGCGGCTGATGCGCTTCTCGCCGATCACGTATGTCCAGGACATCCACACGCCGCTGCTGATCCTGCACAGCGACAACGACCTGCGCTGCCCACTGGAGCAGAGCCAGCAACTCTTCAGCGCGCTGAGCTATCTGGGGCGTGAGACGAAGATGGTGATCTTCGAGGGGCAGTCGCACGACCTGTCGCGCACCGGACACCCGCGCTCGCGCGTGTGCCGGCTGAACGAGATTCTGGACTGGTTTGAGCGCCATCTCACAGCATGAGATTCACGCTGGCAAGCGTTGAGCGCCAAGCCTTGCGCGGCCATACGGATATCGAGAAAGCGCCCATCCCATCAAAGGGGTGGGCGCTTTGTGGCGCGCCGGGCCTGCGCCGTCCAGGGCGCGTGAGCCGCGTCTAGGCGGCTCACGCGCCCTGGCGATATGGGCGCTGGGCGGCGCTCAGTACCGGTCAGTACCAGATCGCGCGCGGGAAGTGGTTCGCGGTCATCAGGTAGCGCCGCTCGTCCGCTTCCAGCAACAGCTTGTGCATGAGCACGATATCCGCCTCCGGCAAGCCCATCGAGGCTGGCTGGACGCAGAGGCGCTCGAGCACTCGGCCGCGCTCGACGACGAGCACCTGTCCCGGCCCTCGCGGAACGCGATAGGTGCGTCCGGGGTATTCCCGGCTGGGGACGTCGAGGTAGCCATTGCGACTGAGCGTGTCGTACTCGGGATCAGTCAGCAACCGGCGCAGGAGCGCCTCAGCGGCGCGCTCCGCCGGCGCGGGCCACCAGCCGCGCGAGCGCAGCCATGGCCAGATCCGCGACCGGAAGAACGGGCTCATCGTCATCAGCGCCATGATCTTGAACCCCACCACAGTCATCGCGATGAGCGACACGAATACCAACACCACACTGGCGCTCATTGTTACCGGCCCGATCAAATCTACCCGCCAACCACGCGGGGGATCATCACGATCTCTTCCGCAGTGGGGTCGAAGCTGTCAATGCGCTGGGCTGGCTGACCCGACGAGACGCGCACGGCGGTTGAGCCACGCGCGCGCTGCTCGGCGAAGATGCGCTCCGCCTCCTCGACTGCCCGCTGCGCCTCCTCGTCGCCCGTTAGAACGGCGGGGTAGCTCCACTCGGTCGTGTCGTCACCGTGATGCGACAATACTCGCAACACCCCCATACCTCGTTCTCCTGTTCGCTAGCCAGACGATGCTCCCGCCTGGAACCCTGGCGCCGCAATCACCGCTGGCGCGGCGCGCTACCCGGCTGCGCGGCTACATCATGTAGCTGCTCGCGCGCCGCGCCAGGATGATCCGCGCGCGTGAGGCCCTCACGCCCGCTGTCGCGGCTGATACGAGGAGGCCTCTACAACGACGCGGCTGTGGCGCATATGTGGCGCCAAAAACTCAGCCGCACTGCCAGATGTGGCTACACCTGGCTCAATCCCGCCAAAACTCGTCCATACCGCCGGAGCAAAAGGCTCATAAGCTCACTGCGCGGCGCCGGAATCCTCACGCCGCTCGACACCGAACACGCTGAGCATCCACGCCACTCAGCGAGGGCTGCGATGGACGCTCAATCGCGCATACCCCGGCGCGCCATCGCCTGCAGGGCCTGTTCAAAACCCCGCAGCTCCAGCCACTCGCGGGTGGCGCCAGTCACCACCACGGGAACGCGGCGCAGGGCGTCCATGGCAGCGGCGCCAGCCAGCTGCATGGCGACACGCAGCTCGGCGAGGAATTGCTCCAGAAACTCACGCACGGCGGACTCACTCTCAGCGGCCGCCTTCAGGAAGGGGAAGCCCATGCCAACAAGCGTCGCCCCAAGCGCCAGGGCGCGCGCGGCGTCCAGACCGGAGCGCACGCCGCCGGTCGCCGTGATAGGGAGATCAGGGGCGGCGGCATGCGTCTCAACGACCGCGATCGGGGTGGGAATGCCCCAGTCGCGGTACAGAGCCCCGATAGCGCCCGCCCGCCGATCACCGCGATCCTGCGCGCGTTGCGCCTCCATGGCCGCCATGCTGCTGCCACCCGCGCCGCCAACATCAATCGCGGCGACGCCCAGCGCAGCCAGTTTCACCGCCTGCTCGAAGCTGATGCCGGCGCCCGTCTCCTTGGCGATGACCGGGACACCGACCTCTTCTACAATCGCGCGCAGTCCAGCGAGCGCGCCTTTCGCCTTGCGGTCGCCCTCCGGCTGGGCGGCCTCTTGCAGATAGTTGAGATGCGCCGCCAGCGCGTCGGCGCCGATCATCCGCACCGCGGCGCGCGCATCCTCAGCGCCAAATGCCGGCTTGCCTCGCTGCGTAATGAACTGCGGAGCGCCGACATTGGCGATCAGGAAGGCGTCGGGCGCCTTCGCACGGGTCACGCTATAGGTCGCCGCCAGCTCCGGCGTCACCAGCGCGGCGCGCTGGCTACCCACCCCCATCGCCAGACCATATTCCTGGGCGATGATGGCGAGCCGCTCGTTGATGATGGCCACATCCGGGTGACCACCAGTCAGCGATGAGATGAAGATGGGGTAGCGCAGCGTTTTGCCGAGATAGTCGGTGGATATGTCAATCGCATCCAGGTCTACCTCGGGCAGCGCCTGATGGACGAGCCGGATGTCAGCCCATGAAGCGGCCTGCGGCGCGGAGATGTCATGCGCGAGTGAGACCTGCACATGCTCCGCTTTGCGCAGCTTGACCTCAGTGCCCTCATCTGACGCCATCGCCCGCTCCCTCCGCTGCGATAAGCCATAGTGGCCCCTGGCGCGATGCGTCAGGCGCGTCAGCCGGTCGCGCCTGTCACGAGTGATTGTAGCGCGAGGGTAGCGGGAGCGCCAGACACAAGAAGCGGCGCCCGCGCTCTTGGGACGCTGGCGCCGCCAAAATGTTCCCCGGTCAGATGGAGCGAAGCCAAGCTGGCTAGATGCCCATGACGCCGATCAGTTCCTTGACCGCGTCGGCGGACTTCTGCAGGGCGGCGCGCTCGGATTCGGTGAGGTCCAACTGGATGATCTCCTCGACGCCGTTCGCGCCCAGCTTGGCGGGCACGCCGACGAAGAGACCATTGATACCGTACTCACCCTCTAGATAGACAGAGCAGGGCATGATCATCTTCTTGTCGAGGATGATCGAGTCCACCATCTGCAACACGGAGGCAGAGGGAGCGTAAAAGGCGCTGCCAGCCTTGAGCAGGTTGACGATCTCGGCGCCACCGTCACGGGTACGCTGGACGATCTGCTCCAGCCGCTCAGCAGATATCAGATTGGGCAGCGGGACGCCCGCGACGCTAGAGAGGCGCGCCAGCGGCACCATCGTGTCGCCGTGGCCACCCAGCACGAACGCCTGCACATCGCGCACAGAAACGCCCAACTCCTGCGCGATGAACGTGCGGAAGCGGGCGGTATCGAGCACGCCAGCCATGCCCAGGACGCGGTTCTTGGGGAAGCCACTGACCTTCCAGGCAAGCTGGACCATGGCGTCGAGCGGGTTGGTGACGCAGATGATGACCGCGTTGGGTGAGCGCGAGGCGATTTCCTGCGTGACCTGCGTGACGATGCCCTGATTGGTGCGAATCAGGTCATCACGGCTCATACCCGGCCTGCGCGGGATGCCTGATGTGATGACGACGACATCGGACCCGGCGGTCTCTTCGTAGCCATTGGCGCCGATCACCAGGGAATCATAACCCACTACCGGGCCAGCCTCGAGGATATCGAGCGCCTTGCCCTGTGGCATATCGGGGATCACATCTACCAGGACGACATCAGCATAATCGCGTTCCGCGACCCGCTGGCCCAGCGTTGCGCCAACGTTCCCGGCTCCAACGACGGTCACTTTGCTTCGCATGGTCGTTTCTCTCTCATTTGTGGCGTTCTCAGCCCAAATCATGATGTGGCGGCGCCGCGACGGCAGACACGCGTCGCGGCCATTCCTGGCGAATTGTACCACCTCGGGCGCCGCCGCCTGGTTTCTGTGATGGAGCTAGGGCGCTGGCCGCGCCGCCTGGCGGCTGTGCTACCATAGCGGCGGCCAGGATTGTTCGAGGTGGTGGGCCTGGCTTGCGCCATGCCGCTGCCAATCGAAGAAGGACACCGAGATGCCACGAGAATCGGCCGACTGGGCTGGCGGCCCGATCTGCTTTGGACACCGTGGCGCGCGCGGGCATGCGCCTGAGAATACCTTGCTGGCGTTCGACCTGGCGTTCGATCTCGGCGCGGAGGGGATCGAGTGCGACGCGCAGCTGAGCGCCGATGGGCAGATCGTCATCATCCATGACAGCACGGTCAACCGCACGACGAATGGGCGTGGCCTGGTGAGCGCGATGACCTTCGAGGAGCTACGCTCGCTCGACGCGGGGCGCCTGCTGCGGCTGCCGCAGCGCATCCCGACGCTGGAGGAGACGCTGGCGCTCGTCAGGCGGCGGGGCGGGCTGCTCAACCTGGAGCTGAAGGCTGATTCTGACGCCGAAGCGGTCGCCGTCGCCGAGGCGGT
>DASTKI010000217.1:0-16765 GCA_035716045.1 Ktedonobacterales bacterium | reverse complement strand
GAACACACTGGCCAGCCCGGGAGCGATCTGGGCGGCGCGCAGGACGCTGACGCCCGGTGATGGCTCCAGCGTCAGGCGCAGGCGCGAGGCCAGGGTGGCCCGCAGGCGCTCCACGAGCTCGGCCAGTGTCGGCGTGAGGCCGCGTGGATCATCCACGAACACGCATGTTCCACCGCTCACGTCCGCCATTTGATCGAGCAGGTCGCGGTCCCAGTTCAGTCCGATCCCCAGCGCGACGATCGCGACGCCAAGCTGTTGCGCCTGCTCCGCCAGATCGAGCAGGGCCCCGTCGTCACCACCAGCGGCGCCGTCCATGATCAGCGCCAGCGTCGAGACGCTGGACGGCTCGATGTGCGCCGCCAGCCGCTCGAGCGTTACGCCCAACGCGGCGGAGAGGCGCGAGGCGCCGCGCGGCGGCGCGCCATTCAGCAGTGTCTCGACGCCTGCGCGCCCAGCGACGGATTCGCCATCGAGCAGCACATCGGCTTCGTCGTCGAAGGCGACGAGCGTCAGCCGGTCATCCGGGCGCAACTGCCCAGTGAGCGTCCACAGGGCGCGCCGGGTCTCCTCCAGATGAGGATCGCGCTGGGAGATGGCGCGGGGGATCATCAGCGCCAGATTCAGCCGCGCGGGTGGCGCACCGACAGGCGCCCCAACCGCGCCAAGCTCGGCGAGGAGATAGAAGCGCTCTGGCTCTTCCAGCGAGGCGCTCACCGGGGCGCCGAGCGTGAGGACAACATCCAGGGGCGCGCCTGCCGCTATCCAGCCTCCCTGCATGTGCGCGTTGGTGGGCATGGCTGGACGGCCCGTTGGCCGCGCGGGCTCTCTGTACACTCCGGAGAGGCGCCGCTGCGCGTCGTACTGCGCGCGCATCGCCGTCGAGGCCAGCACACGATAGGCTTCCGACACCTGGCGAAGCGGCTCGGCGTCGGGATAGGTGGAGAGGCGCCGCACGAGCGCCTCATACGCATGGCGTATCTCCTCCTGGGTAGCGTTGGGAGCGACCCCGATCAAGGCATAGAGGTCTTGCGGCATCTCGCGCATCTCGCGCATCGCTCCCTTCGGCTCATCCACACTCGGATTGCGTCGCGGCTGGCTTTACCAGCGACTGGGATGAGCTTTCACGACGCATCAGTCCCAGTATGAGCCGCTTCGCCGTCAGGCTGGCCCTCCTCCTGACCGCTCGCTACCTCGCTCATGCCCTCGGCTGCGCCCGCGCGATCCAACTCCACGTCATCGAAGGGAGTGTCCGCCACCTCCGCTTCTACGAACACAGCCACCGCCGTACTATTGTCATGGCCGCCACCCGCATTCGCGAGCGCCACCAACTCGGAGGCGCAGGAGCCGGGATCAGTGGCCTCGCCCATCGCCTGCCCCACACGCTCCGGCGGCACTTCATCCCAGAGCCCGTCGCTGCACAGCACGATGCGATCGCCTGGCGCCAGGACGAACTGCAGCATGTCGGGCGTGGCGTCGTCTTCCTGCCCGACCGAGCGGTAGAGCACGCTGCGCGGCGCCATGAAGCTGGGGTCTTCGAGCAGTGGATGGTTCATAGCCTGCATCCGCGCGATCAGCGAGTGATCCTCGGTGAGCTGGATGAGCTGGCCGTCACGCAGGAGATAGGCCCGACTGTCCCCTAGATGCGCCAGCGCCGCTCGCGCGCCGGAGACCGCCAAGGCGGTGACCGTCGAGCCGGTGGTCGCGTTCAGTTTCGCGCCGAACGCGCGCGTGCGCCGGTTGGCTTCCTTCACGGCCTGCTCCAGAGCCTGCGCCAGTGGTGTCTGTGGCGCGCTCTGGGCGTCATCGGCGGCGGCGGTGAAGATCGCAATCGCCGGCCACGCCATCTGCGGCTCCAGGAAGCGGCGCGCCATCTCGGCGGCGACGATGCGCGCCACCAGCCGGCTGGCGACCTCGCCATGCGCCTCGCCGCCCATGCCATCGGCCACCAGGAATACGCCGAGCGGCGCATCGGCGGCGGCGTCATCGCGAATGTTGAAGACCGCCGCGGCCCAGGCGTCCTGATTCTCCGAGCGCACCCGCCCCACGCTGGTCGCGGCGCCCGAACTGATCCGCAGCCGCACCGCGCGGATATCGGATCCCATGCGCGCGCCTGCCACCATCAGCGTCTGCAGCGCCAGCGAGCTCGCTTCGGCCACCTCATCGGCGCTGGTGAAGCTGCCCGCCTCGCCGCGCGTGGCGATCTCGCGCAGGCTGCGCTGCGCGCTGGAGTCGTGGTCCCACAGCGTCACATCGCCAGCGCCGCCCAGGGTCCCAATCGTGCGCGCCAGGAAGTTGGCGTCGCGGGCGTAGAGCGCCTGCGCCTCCTCAGGATCGGTGACTGGCGTCGCGCCCTCCACACCCGAAAGATAGACCCGCCCATCGTAGAGCGCGACCCGATCTGGCGAGACGCGCAGGTGCGCCAGCCCGGCGCGATGGAGCGCCGCGAGCGCGGTGGCGAGCTGAGCGCAGGCCACCAGCGCGTCCACGGGCCGCAGCCGCTCGCCTGGACTCAGCGCGGGCGCGGGCTGGTCCGCTTGCTCGCCTGAGCCTGGCAGCTCGACGCCGATGAGGAACGCGCGCCCCGCGGCGCGCGCCACGCTGACCGGCGCCAGCAATCCTGGTCCCCGCATCTCCGCCGCCACCACATGCTCCAGGCGCTCGGCGTCGCTCTCCGTTACCTCGCGCACGATGTAGCGCCAGGGGGGCGGCTCGTCATCTGGTGGGGGCTGGTTCGGCTCGCTGGCTTTGGCGGCCTCGTCGGTCGCGCCATCTGGCGCGCTGGGCGCGGGAGGCGTCGCCAGGTAGACTGGCCCCTCGGGCTCCTCGCGCAGGAGACGCTCGATGGTATATCCGGCCAGCGCGGCCCCTGGCGTGAGCGGGTCTATGTCTGGCTCGTCACGCTCGTCCGGCTCGGCGTCTCCCGATGCGGACTTCTCATCGCCGAACGCCTCGACCCCGGTCGCGCTGATCGCCTTGAGCGGGACGGTCACCGCGAGCTCCTCTAGTGGCCTGACTGGCGTCGCTTCCAGCATCTCAGGCGGCGTCGCTTCCGGCGTCGCTTCCGGCGTCGCTTCCGGCGTCTCAGGCGGCGTCGCTTCCAGCATCTCTACTGGCGTCGCTGCTGGCGTCGCATCTGGCGATGAGCTCTCAGCGGGCCGCTCCGTGCGCTCCTTGCTTGCGGAGCTATCGGACATCTCCGCCGCCAGCGGGGCGTCATCCTGGGACGTGGGGCCATCAGCGCCCTCCACGTCCGGAACTAGGGCGCGCCCTTCATCCACATCCATTGGATCCATACCTGACGCTTTCTCTACTTCTCGCTATACGCATAGGGACCTCAGGAGCCGCCGGAGGCGCGCCACCGGAGCGCCTACCCGTCCCGCAACGTCGTACTACGTCGTACATGTCGTACCACATGCCACCATCCACCACCATCCACTATCCCCCGGCCGAGTCATATAGTCCCCCGCGAGCGTTATGCGTTATGGCGTGGCGGCCCGCACCGCGTAGACATGCCGATCAGCGCTGCCAAAGTAGACAACGCCCTGATCAACCACAGGCGAGCCTGGCACCATACCATCCGTCTCGAAGCGCCAGCGCAGGGCTCCGGTGGCCGCGTCCAGCCCATAGACCGAGCGGTCTATGCTGCCGAAATAGACGACACCGCCCGCGACGAAAGGCGTCGAGTTGATCTGATGCCCCGAGCGGTAGCGCCACTGACGGCGGCCTGTGCGCCGGTTGAGGCAGTACAAATGGTTATCGGTCGAGCCAATATAGAGATAATCGCCCGCGATCGCCGGTGAGGAGATTACGAACTTGTCGGTGCGCTCCTCCCATGCGCGCCAGCCCGACTTCGCCTCCAGACAGTAGATGGTGAAATCAGAGGAGCCAATATAGACATGGTCGTCATCCACCCAGGGTGTGGAGATGACGCCGCCGCTTGTGCGAAAGGACCACTTCTTCTCGCCCGTTTGCGTGTCCACCGCATACACATAATCATCGCGCGAGCCGAAATAGATGACGCCATGCGCGTGCGCCGCCGAGGAGACGACCTCGCGGTAGGTGGTATAGCGCCAGATCAGTGCGCCCGAACGGGGGTCCAGCGCGTACATGCTGCCGTCATCCGAGCCGACATAGAGGCGATCGTCGAACACTTGCGGCGACGATCGCACATGCCGCGAGGTAGCGAAGCTCCAGACCTGCGCTCCGGTCTGGGCATTGAGCGCGTAGACATTCGCGTCCTCAGAGCCGATGATCACCAGGTCGCGCCAGATCGCCGCCCGCCCGCAGATGCCGTCAGCCGCGGCGAACTTCCATTTCACGGCGCCGCTCCGGCGGTCGAGCGCGTAGAGGTGGTTGTCATAGGAGCCGATGTAGAGCGTATCGGCGGTGAGCAGGGGCGTCGCGCGGACCTCATCGCCGGTCGGGATGGCCCACAGCACCTCCGCGCCCAGTTGGTGGAGCGAGCCGGTCGGGCCGAGGGCCGGCGACCATGAGGGGCGAGACCGCGCTGGGGCGCGCGTTGCGCGGTACACGCCGGTGTCATCTACCGGAGCCAGGCCGAGGGCGCTCTCGATCGCCCGCGCCAGGTCCTCGGTGGTCTGGTAGCGATCCTCTTTCTCGATGGAGACGGCTTTCATGATGACCGCTTCCATCGCCTCGGAGATGGCGGGATTCAGCTTGCGCGGCGGCCGCTCCGCGAAGGAGAAGGGTGGATTGATGCGCGGGTCGCTGCGCGTCAACAGGTGGTGCATCGTCGCGCCGATTGAATAGACATCGGAGCGTGGCTCGGCCTGGCGCATGTACTGTTCTTTGGCGGCGTACCCGTTGGTGCCGACGTTCGTGTGCTCCTGGCCCTCGTGGAACGCCTTGGCGATGCCGAAGTCCACCAGCACGATCCGGTTCTCGGGCGTGACGATGATGTTGCTGGGCTTGATGTCGCGGAAGATGATCGGCGGTTTTTGGGCGTGCAGATAGCCGACGATCTGGCAAAGCTGGAGCATCCAGTCGCCGACCTGCTCCTGGGTCAGAAAGCCTGGCGTGCGATCATAGCGCTGCTCCAGGTTATCCCCTTCGACGAACTGAATGACGATATAGGCGCGGCGTCCCTCGACGAAGGTGTCGAAGACCTCAGGGATGCTCGGATGGTCCAGATCGAGCATCACTCTCGCCTCGCGCTTATAGTTGATGAGGCCGGCCTCCGGGTCGCCCATCTGCGGGATCATTTCTTTGATGGCGCGCACACGGTCCAGGCGCGTATCCCGCCCACGATAGACGTGGCCCATCCCGCCCTTGCCAACGACCGCTTCGATCACGTAGCGCCCATTCTGCAACTGCGTGCCAGGCGCGAGCTGGTATTGCCCGCGGTCATGAAAGCCCGCCGTCTCTTCGTCGCCATAACCGGAGCGCCCCGCTGGGGTAGGATGCATGGGCTGGACCGTGGGACCGCCGGGCTGGGGTAGCTGTCCCTGCGCGTAGGACTGGCCAGGAAAGGCTCCGCGCGGGTCCCGTGGGTCCCGTGGGTCCCGTGGGGCGGGTGGATTCCCTCCCTGGTCGCCGGGATGCCTGGTCATGCTCCCCCTCCATCGCCGCATGGGCTAGTCGAGCCAGTCAGTGGGCGCCCGGCGTCATTCCTGTATCGTAGGGCCACCCGAACGTGTGTGGGCGTCTTCAACACAACGCATGCGTCTCTATTGGATACAACGCATGCGCGCGTATTTCGCATACTGCATAGAACGCGAGCGCAGATGTTCCGTTCGCGCGCAGCGCTTCGGACTGGCTTGCTCAGGGTCTCATTCTATCACGCTGCGCCCATGCTGTCCGCCCGTCTCTCACACTCGGCCTACTCGCGGCCTTGCGGCGCGCTACAGCGTGGCTGTGGGCAACTGCGCGAGCGTCGCGCGAGCCTTGGCGGCGTATGGCCCGTTGGGTTGCAGCGCGAGCGCCGTGCGCAGGTCCACCACCGCGGGGATGGTATCACCGCTGGCGGCGGCGTAGCGCCCGAGATAGAGCCACGGCCCTGGATCGGTCGGGTCGAGACCTCGCGCCAACTCGAACGCGCTCTGGGCGAAGTCAAACTGGCCGAGCTTGTCATAGATGCGGCCTAACAGATACAGCAGTGGCTCGCTGTGAGGAAACCGGAGCATTCCATCGCGCGCCATCTGCAGCGCCGTCCCGTCGTCCAGGCCGATTCCATGCGCCAGATAGAAGGTGATCAAGATGATCGTCGCGCTGGGCGCATCGCTGTATTGGGCGGCGTTCTGGTAGGATAGCTGGGCGGTGAGGTAATCTTCCGACGCGAGCGCGGCGTCGCCCGCCGCGCTCCAGAGCGCGGGATTATGGGCATCGAGCCGCAGGCCCGCCTGAAAATACGCCAGCGCCAGCGCGCTTTTGCCATCGGCCAGCGCTACTTGCCCAGCGGCGTAGTAGGCGAAGGAGACCGTGGGCGGGTCGGTCAGCCCGGCGGCGATCTGTGGGCGGGCGGCGTCGCGCTGGCCGAGCGTCCATAGGATATAGCCGTAATAGGCGTGGGCGACGCCATCGTGGGGCGCCAGCGCGACGGCCCGCTGGAACGGCCCCAGCGCCAGCGCCGGCAGCCCCAGCGCGAGCAGCGCATGCCCGATGCCCTCCCAATCGAGCGCGCTGGTGGGCGAGCGCTGATCGAAGAGAAACACGCCCGTGTTGCGCATCCTGGTCGCCAGATCTGAGGTGGAGCGCTCCACCCCCGCGAGGTGGCCGCGCGCCGCGGCCATGTCTCCGCGCGCCAGCGCCAGCAGCCCCAGATGCGCCGCCGCGACCTCTCCCAGGTCACCTATCTGGCCCTGCGTGCCCCTGGTGAGCGTCTGCGCCCAGTCACGTGTGGCGTCGTCGAGCTGGCCCAGCCGCTCAGCGCGCAGGGCCAGCCGCGCCCAGGCATCCTCTGAGCCCAGCAGGGCGGCGCGGCGCCATGCCGCCGCGCCCTGCGCTTCATCGCTCGCGACGCCCGTCGCCGCCAGCGCATCCCCTAGCGCCAGCCAGGCGCCCGTGGCGCCCGGCGCGAGTGTCACGCAGGCCTGATATGCCGCCACCGCCGCCGCAATCTCGCGCTGGAGGGTGAGCGTCTCGCCCTCGGCGCAGGCTGGGCGCGGGTCACTGGGAGCCTCCACACGCGCCTCAGCATACAGCGCCAGCGCGCGGTCGTAGCGATACGCGGCGCGCTGGCTGGCGGCGGCGTCCAGGAGCGTCGTGACGCCAGGCCGCTGCGGCGCGAGCGCGATGACGATCATCAAGGCCAACGCCAACGCCGCCAGCAGGTCTGAGCGCTTGCGCTCTCCCGCTGGCGCGCTGGCGCGCGCCATCACGGGCGCCTCCACGATCGTCTGCGTGGCGTCAGGATGAGCCATCTCCCTCTCCGCTCCACATCCGCGCCGCCATGCGTTGTTGGATTATCCAAATGGGGGAACGCTTGTGGCGTCGCATACCAGATCAGTCAGTCTGACGTTTGCTAGTATATAGGACGCTTCTCCGCGTCAATCAGCCAAGAAGCCGCTGTTATGCGCCGGGCGCCTCTCGCGTTGGGTACGTCAGAGGGCGCCTCGGGTCGTCTATGGTTACGAAGCGCAAGCAATGAACGACATCGAGCGGTCTCTGCGATCATACTCGGATAGCGTGCGAGAAGGGGGATCTGTGGGACCAGTGGGTGGAGCGCCAGGCGCCAGTGTGGGGGCTCGCTGGTGGCGGACGGCGCATCGGGCGCGCCCGGCGCGCGGGCAGTCGCTTGTCGAATTCGCGATGGTCGCGCCGATATTTCTCCTGCTCGTCTTCGCCGTGATCGAATACTCGCTCATCAACTCCGCTGTCGGCGCGTACAACTTTGGCGCGAAAGACGCCGCGCGCCATGGCGCGATCGTCGGGCCGACGGAGAGCGGCGCGGACTGCAAGATGTTACAAATCATCGAGTCCCACGTGGTGGGCGTCGTCGCCGCGAAGCCCGTTGAGGTGGACATTTTCGAAGCGACGGAGTCCGGAACCTACTCGTCCACCGCGCTGCAGGACAAATACTCCTACACGGCTGGTGGGAGCGCCTGTCCTTCCGATCCGCGATGGAGCCTGATCTCGGCGAACTGGCAGCCTGGTACCGCCTGTCCAACACCGCCATGCCGTAACGACCGGCTCGTCTCACAGGACTATCTGGGCGTCCATATCATCTACCACTATACCTACGTGACGGCCTTCTTCAGCTCGCTCGGCGCGACGATCACCTTGAACGCGGATTCCGTGCAGCGCATCGAGCCGCAGGAGCTCCGCCACTCCCCCACGCCGAAAGCGGGGCCCGCAATCGCGGCGCTTGCGCCCGCCACACCCGCCGCGCCGTCGCTGGACGCGATCGTAGACATGGGGGCGCTCGCCCCGCTCTGGGCGTTCCTGATGGCGCGCGCCGTGGCGATGTGGCGCGCCAGCGAGACCGGTGAAAAGGAGCGCCAATCATGAAGAATCCATGCGCCCGACGGCGGAAAAGCCGCGGGCAGGCGCTGGTCGAACTGATGCTCTTCTTCCCATTGCTGGTCTTCATGGTGGTCGGCTCGACTGACATCTCGACCTTGCTCGACGACCACCTCGCCATCGTCTACGCCGCCCGCGCGGCGGCGCGCGTCGGCTCGGTGATGGGGAACAACCAGTACGCCGACTGCGCGATCATCGGGGCCGTTCAGGCCGCGCTGGCCAGCAACCGCGACGTCACGCTGAACCAGATCACCATCTATCAAGCTACCAAGACTGGCGCTATCGCCACCAACGGTTCCAGTCAGCCACTTGAGGACGTGTATCCCGGCTCAGCGATGTGTGTCTCTACCAGTCCGAGCAGCGGGACGATCAGCGTGTCCGCGACCGTCGCCAACTGGCCGCCGGGTGGCGCCTGCCCCGCCTGCCGCGATGCGACGCCCTTCACCGAGCAGTCCATTGGCGTCAAGCTGGACTACACCTACCAGTTCGAGTTCACCCCCCTCGGCGGCGGGACCTTCACGTCCAGCGACTATGCGGTCATGCCGATCGAGGTCGTCATCAACCAGAACGCGACACCCACGCCGACCCCCTAGGGGCGGTACGAACCGCGGCGGCAGCGGACCAGTCATCCGTTGAGATGCGCGCATTGGGATCATGGGGAACGCGCCATGTGGCGCGATCGAGGCCAGATATAGCAAGCGCCCGATATATAGGGAAGTGGTGAGATTATGCGGCAAGCAGGCGTCAGTGGGCGGACAGCGCGGGCAGTGGAGCGCGTCATCGCGCGGGCGGCGCGCAAACCCAGCCCCACCACGAAGTGGCGCAATCGCGGGCAGACATTGATCATTTTCGTGCTGCTCTTCACCGGGCTCGTTGGGTTCATGGGCCTGGCGATTGATAGCGTGCGCGTCTATGACCTCTATGCCCGCATGCAGCGAGCGGCGGAGTCTGGCGCGCTGGCGGGAGTGATCTACATGCCCGACCACTATCTCACTAATATCACCAAGTCCCCCTTCGACAACGCCGTCTGCCGGGCGTTGCAGGAAACGTCGAAGAACACGTTCGGCACGTACTGCGACCCCCTCAACCAGCCCAGCAACCTCAATACCCTCTGCCCCACGCCGCCCTCCTCGGTGGAGGTGGCAGTCTGTCCGGTAGGGGGATTGCCGCATGACCTGCGAGTCTATGTCACTGAAACGATCAGCGTCATCTTCCTCAGCGCGCTAGGCGTTGGCCCGCTCACCCTGACCGTCAGCGCGCAGGCGGAGTACATCCCGCCAGTGGATGTGGCGCTCGACCCAGGGGCGACCGCTGGCACGGGAAGCTGGGGCACGTTCGGCGAATGCTCGGGCGCTTCTTCGGCCTGCACGGGCAGCGGCACACGCAACTGGGCCGGCAACATCAATGGGCCGGGCGAGCTCAAAGAGCAGGGCGACCCGCTGGTGACCTGTGAAGAAGGGCCGAGCGGCCTCGATCCCAGCCTGCCGTATGGATCCAGAGACACCGGCGGGCCCTACAATACATTCGTAGGCATGCCAACCAATCACCCGCAATGGCAGCCCGCGGTCACAGGAACCGTTCCGTCAAATTGCACAAATCCTGACGCGACGAACGCCTTTACGGGGCCACTCTATAAAGGGTCCAGTGTGCAGCGGCAGGGCTACGCCTTCTACGTCAGCATCCCGGACACGAGCCAGGGTGGATCAGCCCAGAACCTCTGGATCTGGAACGCGCCGTTCTCACCCTCAGCGACGAGTAGCTGCAACGGGCGCGCGGGAGGCAACAACCAGACGTCGTACGATGTCTTCTACTTCTACAACTGCGGCGGCAGCTCCAGCTTGCCCTATACCGCTTATCCGCACACGACCTGCGGGACGGCGAGCGCCGTCCCCAACAACAGCCCCTACACCTGTACGGACCCCAAGCTGTACTTCAGCGTCACCTACTCGATCTACTCCATCAACGGTCCCGCCGACCCAGCTGGGAGCCTCAAGGCATCCTTCACTACCTGGCCGTACGAAGTAAACGACCACGGCTGCAACTACTGGCTGCCCCCTCCCACCTCCTCGGTCTATTCGAATTACATGAGCGCCAACGGCGTTACGGCAGGATGCCAGACATCCGCCAATCCCACCTGCGTAGTCAAGTGGTGCGCGTTGAACAATCAAATGGGTGACATCGGCGCCGCCACTCCCGACGGAAGCGTCGTACTCCTGCCCACCGGGCAGTATCGCGTGATGGTGGTCGTTTCGGACTATGGCGACCCGAACGACTACAACGCGGGCTATGGCGGCCACGCCTATAGCCTGAAGCTCTGCCCCACGGGAACAACGCAGTCTGGCGTGCAGACCTGCACGCCCCCTCAGAAATCGGTTCTCACCGGATGGACGCTGAGCGACGCGCTCTTCTCCTTCCCAGGTAATGGTACCGGCAGCTCGCAGATCACGGAGTATCCACTCGGCGTGGTCGGGCCGGAGTTCGCCGGGCGCACGCTGGATATCCACCTCTATGACATGGGGGACTTGAGCGGCACGAACACCAGCGCGAAAGGCAATACGGTGTACGCCGTCTCGCCGCCGACCGCGGCGTCCGACCCCTGCACGGTCACGACCTCCCAATTGAACGCGGCGGGTTTCGCGTCCGGCAGTTTCGCCTTCCCCTATAACCAGCGGACCAATACCACCGCCTTCAAGGCGCTTACCGGGTTGTTGGGCTCGAGCAATGGCGACCTGATCTACAACGGGCTTTGGACTGACATTCAAGTAACCGTGCCGAGCAACTACACCGGCGGAGCCTGGACGGTCTGCGCACTCGCGCCGCAGACCAACGATGGCGATGTGCTCGGCATCAAGGTCGAAGCGCTGGGCAGTAGCCCGGTTCACCTCGTGTGATGGCGCCGGGGACTGCGCTGGGGCGCATGGATCGGCAAGGCGGGACGCCAGTCCCCGCCTTGCCGATCTCCGCCATCGCGCGTGCGCGTCTCGCGTGGCCTGCCCGCTCGACGCGCCGCCGCCAGGCGGGATACACTGTCTGGGGCTTCATTGGGCGTCCCCGCCGCTTCCATCGGGAGGTGGCGGGGACGCGACGCGCCAGCGGGGCGGGTGTCTCATCGGATGAAGCCGCAAGTAGCGTAGGACCACATGCGCGTTAGCGATTTCGACTATACCCTGCCGCCTGAGCGCATCGCGCAGACGCCCATCGAGCCGCGCGACAGCGCCCGGCTGCTCGTCATCCATCGCGATACGGGCGCGCTGGAGCATCGCGTCTTCCGCGACATCATCGAGTATCTGCGCCCTGGCGATCTGCTGGTGGCGAACCAGAGCCGGGTGCTGCCCGCGCGCCTGCTGGGCGTCAAGCAGGGCTCTGGCGGGCGGGTGGAGCTGCTGCTGCTGGCGGCGCGCGCCGACCTCGGCCCCGACCGCTGGGAGGCGCTGGCGCGGCCAGGCAAGCGCATCCACGCTGGCCACCGGCTGACCTTTGGCGAGGGCGCGCTCACCGCCGAGGTCGAGGGCGACGCTCCATCCGGCGGGCGCATCGTGCGGCTGGTCCCGCGCGATGGGCCTGTGGCGGAGGCCGTGGCGCGAGTGGGCGCGACGCCGCTGCCGCCTTACATCCACGAGAAGCTGACCGACCCAGAGCGCTACCAGACCGTCTACGCGCGCGAGCCAGGCTCAGCCGCCGCGCCGACCGCCGGCCTGCACTTCACCCGCGAATTGCTGGAGCGCGTGGAGACGCTGGGGGTGGGTGTCGCCTATGTGACCCTGCACATCGGCCTCGATACCTTCCGCCCAGTCGAGAAAGACGATCTCACCGACCACATCATGCATAGCGAGTGGATCGAGGTCAGCGAGGAGACCGCCCGGCGCGTCAATGCCACACGCGCGGCGGGCGGGCGGATCATCGCCGTTGGCACGACCTCCACGCGCACGCTGGAGGCCGTCGCGGGATTGGCGGCGGAGCGCGGCGCCCCGCCGGGCGAGGTCATCATCCCCTATCAGGGGCGCACGGCGCTGTTCATCACGCCGGGCTACCAGTTCCGCGCGGTGGACGCGCTCATCACGAACTTCCACCTGCCGCGCTCGACGCTGCTGGCGCTGGTCAGCGCCTTCGCCGGGCGAGAGCTGATCCTGCGCGCGTATGCTGAAGCCATCGCGCGGGAGTATCGTTTCTATAGCTTTGGCGACGCGACGCTGCTGATTTGAGGCGCCCTAAGCAAGCGGCGATTTACCCCGGCGCGGTTGACGCGCCCTGACAGGACACCGTATACTGGCTTGCGACACGCAACATCGTGAGGACGCGACGGGCCGCCTGCCCCGCTGGCAGGCGCCGCGCCCCCCTTACCGGGATACGGCGACGGCGCACGGCCCGCGACACACGGAGGCTGGCATGGTTCTGATGGAAGGTCAGGAGTTCCTGACCGCGGAAGAAGCCTGCGCGCTGCTCGGCATTAAGCCTGCCACGCTCTACGCCTACGTCAGTCGCGGGATGCTCAACAGCTATCGGCAGGGAATCAAGCGCAAGCGGCTCTATAGTCGCGATGAGGTGGAGCGCCTGACGCGTCTGCGTGGGCCGGACGGCGAGCAAGAGGGCGCCCTGGAATCCGAGCCCGGCGGCGCCGGCTGGATCCCCTACGTCTGACGCCCGGGCCAGAGAGTGGGGCGCGGCGTCTGGTGGCATTTGACAGAGCGCGAGCGCGGCGACACAGCGCGAGGCAAGATGTCTAACGTGCTGTCCAGGCGGGTCACCTTCCCAAGCGCGGGACGCCCCGCGCCGCTGCTCGAAGGGGCGCTCACGCTGCCCGCTTTCCCCGTGGCGGGCGCGGCGCCGGCCCCCGTCGCTATCCTGCTCCATCCGCAGCCACTGACCAGCTCGATGGATGACCCCCTCATCGAGCGCGTCGCCGCCGATCTGGCCGCCGTGGGCTTCGTCACGCTGCGCTTCAACTTCCGTGGTGTGGGCGCCAGCGAGGGCCAGCAGACGGATGGCCGTCTGGAGCCGCTGGACGTAGCGGGCGCGGTCGAATTCGCGCTGGCCGAGCCGGGGGTGGACCGCGAGAAGCTCTGCCTGGTGGGGCATGCCTTCGGCGCCTGGGTGGCGCTGGTCTACGCCGCGCACGATCCGCGCGTCAAGACGGTCGTGGCCATCAGCCCGCCCATCTTCCGGTTCGCGCCGGATCTGGGCGCGTTCGAACGGCCCAAGCTCTTCATCACCGGCGAATTCGATGAGGTCGCGCCGCGCCACAAGCTCGAGCCGTTGCTCGACCGGCTGCCCGCGCGTGGATTCAAAGTCCTCTCAGGCGCGCGGCACCTCATGCGCGGGTATGAGACGACGGCTTCCCAGGCTGTTGTACACTATCTGGTACGCTGGGCCGCGACGCCCGGTGTGTAGGCTGTAGGCTCACGTGAGCCGCTGGCCCTGTGGAGGGAGGCCAGCGGCGTCGCACCAGGCCACCCGCGCGGCGGGCCGCCAGGGCGCGCGTCGAAGCGTCACACGTCATCAGGAAGATGGTGGCCACGGGCCAGTAGCAGGTGAGAGCGCAACTGTGACAACCGCATCAAACCCGATTGTTGTACAAGGCGACCGAACGCTATTGCTCGAGGTGGACCATCCGCTCTACGCCGAGGCGCGCGACGCGCTGGCGCAGTTCGCCGAGCTGGAGAAGTCGCCAGAGCATATCCATACCTACCGGCTGACGCCCCTATCGCTCTGGAACGCCGCCGCCGCCGGGCTGAGCGCGGCGGCGGTGATTGAATCGCTGACGCGCTACAGCCGCTACGATCTGCCGCCGAATGTGCTGGCCGATATCCGCGACTATATCGGGCGCTATGGCCGGCTCAAGTTGCTGCGCGATGGCGCCGATCTGGTCTTGCGCTCGGATGACGCGGCGCTGATCGCCGAGGTGGCCCGCCATAAGCGCACGGAAGCCTTCGTCATCGAGCGCCACGACGAGCGTACGCTGGTGATTGATCCCGCCCGCCGCGGGCACGTCAAGCAGGCGCTGATCTCGATTGGCTACCCGGCGGAAGACCTCGCGGGCTACACCGATGGCGCCGCCCTGCCCATCGCGCTGCGCGACATCACCAGTTCCGGCGAGCCATTCCAGATGCGCCAGTATCAGGTGGACGCCGTGCGCGCCTTCCATGCCGATGGGGCGCCAAGCGGCGGCAGTGGCGTGGTCGTGCTGCCCTGCGGCGCGGGCAAAACGGTCGTTGGCATCGGCGCGATGGCCGCCATTGGCCGCTCGACGCTGATCCTCTCGCCCAACACCATCGCCGTGCGCCAGTGGATGAGTGAGCTGATCGAGCGCACGAGCCTGACCGCCGATCAGGTGGGCGAATACACTGGCGAGCGCAAAGACATCCGCCCGGTGACGGTCACGACCTACCAGATGCTGACCTACCGCGCCAGCGAGGACGGCGTCTTCCCGCACTTCAGCCTGATGACCGGCCACGACTGGGGCCTGATCATCTATGACGAGGTGCATTTGCTGCCCGCGCCGATCTTCCGCATCACGGCGGAGATTCAGGCGCGGCGGCGGCTGGGGCTGACGGCGACGCTGGTGCGCGAGGATGGCCGCGAGGCCGACGTCTTCGGCCTGATCGGCCCCAAGCGCTTCGACGTCCCCTGGCGCGAGCTAGAGCGGCAGGGCTGGATCGCGACGGCGGAGTGCCACGAGATCCGCGTCGCCCTGCCCGATGACGACCGGATGAGCTATGCCGTCGCCGAGGAGCGCGAGAAGTACCGCATGGCGGCGGAAAACCCCACCAAGGTCACCGTCACGCGCGAGCTGCTGGAGCGCCATGCCGACGATCAGGTGCTCATCATTGGCCAGTATCTCGACCAGCTGAAGGAACTGGCGCAGTTGCTTGGGGCGCCGCTGCTGACGGGCCGCACGAATAACGCGCAGCGCGAGAAGCTCTACGACCAGTTCCGCCAGGGCAAGATCAAGCGGTTGGTGGTCAGCAAGGTGGCCAACTTCGCCATTGATCTGCCCGACGCCAACGTCGCCATCCAGGTCTCCGGCACGTTCGGCTCGCGCCAGGAAGAGGCGCAGCGCCTGGGGCGCCTGCTGCGGCCCAAGCAGGATGGACGCCCGGCGCACTTCTACAGCATCGTCACCCGCGACACCCGCGACCAGGAGTTCTCCTCGAACCGTCAACTCTTCCTGACCGAGCAGGGCTATCGCTACACGATTGACGACGCCGAGGAGCAGGGACTGCTGGTGGAGCGCCGCGCGCCTGCGCGCCTGCCCGCCGCTGGCGAGCGCGTCAGCCGCCGCACCGGCCGCCGGGGGTAGCGGCGACGCGAGTGATTGGGAACGGTATCAGCATTTGCGCCCGACAACCGTGAAAGCCGCCCGCATGAAGCGGGCGGCTTTCATCTCTTCAAGTGACAAGCAAAATTAACCAGCCTGCACAACCAGGGCGATGACGGCTTATAAGGAGCGCCACGCCCAGAATCTGCGCGCCGTCCTGCGGTGGCTTCGCTTCCCGCTAGATATCCGCTCCGGATAGCCCCTGGGTTCCAAGGGTCTGGGTGATCTCGCCGCCGTGGTGGAGGTCGTGTTCGATTAGATGCCAGATGACCCACTGGCGCGTGAACTCTTCCGGCTCGCCGGGATCGGGGTCCACGTTGGGGACCATGACCGCGAGATCGGCCGACGTCCAGCCAGCCAGGGCATCCCGCAGCACAGCCCACGATGAGCGCAGACCCTCAGTGAGCTCCTGTGACGTGCGCTCAGGCATGTCGTCGCGATCCCATCGCCCCAGCTCAACCAGGGCAGGACCATCAAAACCCAGGACGAAGTGGAGCCAGCGCGCCCGGGCGCCGATGATGTGCCGGACGGTCTCTCCAATGCTGCGCAAGTGGTCCGCGGTACGATAATTGAGTTGTTCTGGCGTCAAGTCACTGATAGCCTGAATCAGGAGGTCCTGATACCGCTCCCACCCCTGATAGAAGTCAAGGCCACTCGCCATGCTATCTGCCACGTTGATCTCCTTGCCATTGCATATCGTCACACCGCGCTCAGCGCGTTCCGCCAGCCATTAAGCCACATGCGAGCGGCGCGGCGCGCTGTCATCGTCTGTAGAGCAGATAGCGCGGGTCGAAGAATGGGCGAGCTCCATTCGCCTCATGGCGCCGCGTATCGCCGCATGAGGCAGGCGCGGCGGGCGTGGAAGGCGCCCTCGGCATATACTTCTGTCCCGAGCGCCGCAGATTGGCATAAACGGCGCATGGTATGAGGATCGCGAGGTCTCCCGCCGCGACGCGGGCGACGCTATCGGAG
>DASTKI010000216.1:0-4141 GCA_035716045.1 Ktedonobacterales bacterium | reverse complement strand
AGCTGAGGTTTGGGAGGGAATACCAACGCGAAGATACCGAGCAAGAAGATACGCGCGCATCCGGCGCGCGGGTGGCTCTCAGTAACGCTGGCGACTTGCCAGCCCTGTGCAGCCAGGACTAAAGCATCTTTCTGGTAGGCTGCCACACTCTTGTAGTTGCGTACGAGCATATGTGTACGGCGCAGGAACCGAAAGGCGTCTTCCGGAACGCTGCGTCGCTTCTCCTTTCCGACAAGCAAACGATTGTGCACACCAAGCAGCATTACACACGAGTTGCGCGGCTCAAAATGTCGCTGACAGACTTGCTGTAAAGGTGAAGTCGCCCCCCTTTGTTTCACTGGTGGTTTCAATACATCACACTATGACGAAGTGATAATAGCATACAGGCGTAATCAATGACCAAAAAGAAATAAGGAAGCGCACTGGACGCCTCCGCGCTACTCCGCCTGTGGCGCGGACTTCGATCGCGCGGCGTTGTGGCAAGTGTCCATGCATCCATTGTTGAAGAATTGAAGATCTATGCTACGAGGCGCCTCAACTGCAAACTAATCTGCACGAGCGCACTGATAACCTTGCTGACCGGGAGAACACGCTACACCAGAAAGTCATCGCGATTGCCAACTTGCTCGCCTATAAGGCGTCTGCCAATCTTGCGATAGACGGCTGGCGGAAAGCGGCGAAGGGGTTGGACTCAGTTGAAGTGGTCACGAATGTCAACGAGATGGCCGAGTTAAACAGTCGGCTGTTCAGTCCTATCTGAGCCAGAGAGCGCCACCAAACAAGATAGATCGACGGGAAGGCGCTGATAACGATGTGGAAGACGGTCAGCGAGACTGCCCAGCTCCGACCTATGTATTGCCGGCGATCTTGAGGATGGACGCGCCGGTGGTGATGCTGGTCTCCGGGAGGAGATCGGCGAGCAGGCAAAACACCAGGATGTCCGGCCAGCGGCGCGGCGGGCGATGACCCGCGTGATGGGCGCGGCCACAACTGGCGTCATAGGCGCGACGGGCGGCGCGTCATCCGGCCGCACGCCCTGGACATCCACACGGTGAGCCAGCGCGCGGTGATATGGCCAGGATGATACAACGGCTCAGCGGGTGAACGCCAGATAGCCCGCGAGCGCCAGGCCAGTGAGCGTGAGCCCGGCGGCCAGGGCGATGCCCAGGCGGGACATAGCCGGAGGATCGCCCCGCTCGATGCCGCGCGCGACTTGGAGGTAGCGCGCGAGCGAGAGTGCGGTGATGACCGCGCCAAAGATGGTGAGCACGATGCCGATAACGCCTGATGCATTCGCGGCTGCTGGCGCTGGGGCGGCCCCAGCCAGATCGCGGAACAGGAGGCCGAAGCGCGCGACGACGAAACCCAGCGCGATGATCGCGATACCAGTACGGTTCCAGGCGAGCAGGGTGCGCTCGTTGGCAAGGTGATCAGCGAGACGGCGGTCGCTGGCAGGGCGCTGCGGCTCCGCCGGGGACTGGTCCTCCCGCTGGGAGGGCTGCACCGGGGCCTCGTTGGGCGCGCCATCCATGATATGGATACCTCCTCTCGCCGCGCGGCGCCGCTTACCTCGTCGTGGGCGCGCCGCCCTCAGCGCCAGCATCCGGCGGCTCTTCGGCGCGGTCGGCGGCGGACTCGCCTGGGTCTTCATCCTCGGCCATCGCTAGCGGTGGCAACGCGCCCTCCGCCTCTTCCCCGGCAAGCGGCGTAGCCATCTCGGGAATCGCGCGGCTCATGGCGACGCTGCCGCGCAACATGACGCGCCAGCCCTCGGCCAGGCGAGGAACGATCGCTTCGAGGCGCTCGCGGGCCTGATCGAGCGCGGGCTGGCGCTGGCGGGCGTCGGGGCCGGTCGCGCGCCAGATGTCGCGGACGCCCAGCGCCTGGGTGATGGCGCCCTGGACCTGCTGGAGCAGGTCAATCGTCTGGTTGAGCGTGACGAGCAGGTCGCCCTCCGCGAGGTCAATGCGGCGCAGCAGCGCGGCGAGCGGCGCGCCACGCGCCCAGGTCAGCGCGATACCGTGGAAGGAATCCACTATGCCGGGGCTCATGTCTAGCCCCTCGTCGTACTCGAACTCACGCACGAAGCGCAGCGTGCGCTGCGCCGCGCGGCGGGCCTGGACGATCTGCGACGGCATGATGAACGTGTTCTTCAGCGAGCGGTCGCTGTCGAAGGTAAACCAGCTCATCACTTCAGCCAGCTCCGCCGGGCTGAGCTCACCCAGCGCGCCGGAGAGCAGCAGCTCGCAGATGATAATCCCGGCGGGATGGAAGATGGCGCGCAGCAGGCGCCCGCGCGGGGTTAGCGCGTCGTCCTCGCCGATGTAGTTGAGCGCCCGCAGGACGTAGATCGTCGCGTTCAGCTCGGCCAGCGCGGCGCGGCTGAGGCGCGGGGTGGGCCGCGCGCCTGCCGCTGGCTCTGGCTCGTAGTCGGCGCGCACGTCCTCGCGCTCCTCGCGCTCCTCGTCGGGGCGCGGGCGGCGTCGTCCGGCGCGGGTGACGCGGACGCCACGCCGCTGGAACTCGCGCAGGCTGGCGGCCACCGCCCGCCGCAGCCGCCCTTGATCGCCCGGGCGCCAGAGGTTCAGCACGGTGTTGTAGCGTACGGTGAACGCGCTGGTGACGGGCAGCAGCGGCCCGGTCAGCGCGGCGAAGGCCGGCTCGAAGGCGTCCCACGGCGAGTAGAGCATCACGGCGGCGCCGTTCTCGTCCATGCCACGGCGGCCCGCGCGGCCGGTCACCTGCTGGTATTCGTTGGGTGTCATCAGGCGCATCTGCTGGCCGTCGAACTTGCTGACGCTGCCGAGCACGACGGCGCGCGCGGGCATGTTGATGCCCAGGGCGAGCGTATCAGTGGCGAAGACGGCTTTCAGCTCGCCGCGCTGGAAGAGCGTCTCAACCATCATCTTGAGGCCGGGGAGCAGGCCGGCGTGGTGGAACGCCAGCCCGCGCGGCAGGAGGTTGAGCAGCTTGCGCGCCTGGTCTAGCTTCTGGTCTTCGGGCGGCAGGGCGCGGACCCACTCGCGCGTCTCGGCCACCAGCCGGGCGCGCTGCTCTGGCGTCGTGAAGAGGTGGACGGCGGCCCGCTCGGCGGCCTCCTCCACAGCGCGGCGGCCTGGCAGGAAGTAGAGGCAGGGCAGCAGGCCCGCGTCGCGCAGCGCGGTCAGAACCTCGCCTGGCTCTGGCGCCTGCCGCTCCGGCGCCTCTTCCTCGGCCTCGCCCGCCTGCCCGCGAAGCATATCGGCGAGTGACGGCGTGGCGGGCACGGACTCCACACGCGGGCGCTCGCCGCCCTCGAAGGTGTAGCGGCGGGCGCGGCCACGCATGCGCGCCAGCTTTGCCTCACCGCCAATGTTAGGGAAGCGCGCGACCCGCTGCCCGCTGGCGTCGCGCGTCAGATGCAACTTGCCATCCAGGTAGTAGTAGCTCTCCAGCGGCACGGCGCGCTCGGTGTGATAGACCAGCGCGATGGGGCCGTGGACCTCTTCGATCCAGCGGCGCAGCTCGCGGGCATTGCTGACGGTGGCGGAGAGGCCAACGAACGCTACGTGTGGCGGCGAGTGGATGATCGCCTCCTCCCACACAGGGCCACGCTGAGGATCGTTGAGATAGTGCAACTCATCGAAGATCACGCAGCCAACGCTGGATAGCTCCTCGTCCAGCCGTGCGCGGCGGGCCATCTCGGCGACATCCGCCGCGCCCGGCGGCTCGGCGCCACGCGGCGCGCCATGGCGGGCGTCCACTCCCGCGAGCAGCGCGCCAGCCTCCTCCTGCGGGGTGACGTGGGCCGCGCGCAGGCCCTCCAGCAACATGTTGCGGTAGATCTCGGTGGTCATGACGACGATGCGCGCGCTGGGGTTCTCCACGATATCGCCAGTGAGCAGGCCGACCTCGTCGGCGCCGTAGCGCGCGCGCAGGTCGCGGAACTTTTGATTGGAGAGCGCCTTGATGGGCGCGGTATAGATCGCGCGCTTGCCATCGCGCCGCGCCAGCCAAATGCCGAACTCCGCCACGACCGTTTTTCCAGTTCCCGTCGGCGCGGCCACGAGCGCGGAGCGCCCCTCCGCCAGGTGCTGGGCCGATTCGATCTGGAAGTCGTCGAGAGGGTAGGGTTGCTCGGCAGCGAAGGCGTCAACCAGCG
>DASTKI010000215.1:0-24745 GCA_035716045.1 Ktedonobacterales bacterium | reverse complement strand
CGGTAATCAGAGCGCGTAGCCGTGATCAGGGATGCGACGCATAACGCAAGCATGACGCGAGAGTGAGATGTTTGGCCGGGGCGAGCGTGCAGCACGTGTGAGCCTCAGATGACGCATGCTGACATATGCGTCTGGCGTTGCGAGGCTCTCGCTTCAAAAGGGAGTGGCGCGTATATGGCTTTGCCCGCGGCGCGCGGTCCATCGCGACGCCAGCTGGCGCTCGGCGTCATGCTCTGCGCCATCCTGCTTCCGCTCGCGCAGGCCAGTTTGGCAGCGCTCAGCGCGGGTGGTATCGCCCTGGTACTGGCTTGTCGGCGCCCCGCTGTCTATCTCGCGATCGCCGGGCTGGGCGCGCTTTGTGCGACAGGAGGGCTCGATCCGGCGCAGGCCCGCGCTAGGGGATCGCTGGTTGGCGTCCTCGCTGGTAGTGGCGGCGCTGTCGTGGCCATACTGATTGCGGCGGTCGTCTTCGTCATGAATCTGCACAATGCGGCAGGATCGCCGTTACATCCCGCAGCGCAGAGCGCTACGCCGCCGCTCATGGCCGCTGTGCCGGGCCCTCCGATCCCGATACCGCTCGTGATGCTGCTCTTCGCGCCATTCTTTGTGGCCGAGATTCTTCTGGGTGTCGGGCTTGCCGCGCTCGGTGGCATGCTTGGTGGCTGGCTGAGAGCCAGCCGCACATGGCATGGAGCGCCCGCGGGCGCGCGGGCTGGCGGAGTCACCGGCGCCGTTGTCGTCAGCGTGGCGGCGCTGCTGGCGTTCCTCGTGGTAGTCGTCGGTATCGTGTTCCTGACGGGCGCGTTCAGCTCCATCAACGCCGCCCCGGCGCCCTGAGCGGCCCGCGATGCGCTTCGTGCATGACAGCGCAAGTTGAGCGTGTGAGTGCGCGTTTGATATCAGATGGCTACGCCGTCGGCGCGCCAGGCGGCGATGGTCGCGTCGTCGTAGCCCAGCTCGCGCAGGACTTCCGCGGTGTGCTGGCCGAGTGTGGGTGGAGGCAGGCGCAGGGTGGCGGGAGTATCGGAGAGGCGAAGTGGGGTATCTACCATACGCACCGCTCCGGTAGTGGGGTGCTCGATCTCGCGCACGAGCCCGATATGCTGGGCTTGCGGGCTATTGAGGACTTGCCCCATATCGCGGATCGGCCCGGCGGGGACTTTGGCGGCTTCGAGCGTGGCGAGCAGGATGTCTACGGGCGTCTGGCTTGTGCGCGCCTCCAAGGCGGCGAGGAGCGCGGCGCGGTTCGCCACGCGGCTGGCGTTGGCTGCAAAACGCGGGTCGTCCGCCAACGCTGGCAGGTCGAGCGCGGCGCACAGGCGGCGGAAGATGCCGTCGTTGCCGCCCGCGATGTTGATGTAGCCGTCGGCGGCGCGCAGCAGATCGTAGGGCGCGATCTGCGGATGGCTGTTGCCAACGCGGCGGGGCGCGACGCCGGAGACAAGATAGCTGGAGGCGAAATTGCCCAGCGCGGCGACGGTCGCGCCGAGCAGTGTGGCCTCCACCCGCTGGCCCTGGCCACTGCGCTCGCGGGCCAGCAGCGCGCCGAGAATGGACTGCGAGGCCATCAGGCCGGAGATCACGTCGCAAACGGGCAAGCCGCTGCGATAGGGGTCGCCGTTGGGGTCGCCGGTGACGCTGGTCGCGCCAGTCGTCCCCTGCATGATGATGTCATACCCAGGGCGGGTGGCCTCCGGCCCGTCCTGGCCATAGGCGGAGATGGAACAGTAGACCAGGCGTGGGTTGCGGGCATGGACGGCTTCATAGCCGAAGCCAAGCGTCTCCATCAGGCCGGGGCGGAAGTTCTCGATGAGGACATCGGCGCGCTCGATGAGCCGCCAGAGCGCCTCGCGCCCACCCTCGCGCTTGAGATTCAGCGTGATGCCGCGCTTGTTGCGATTGCAGCTGAGAAAGTACGCGCTCTCGCCGTTCTGGAACGGCGGACCCCAGTGGCGACTATCATCGCCGGTCCCTGGCTCCTCGACCTTGATGACATCCGCGCCCAGATCGCCGAGCAGCATGGCGCACAGCGGGCCGCTGAGGGCGCGGGACAGATCAACGACGCGCAGGCCATCGAGCGGGGAGGGCGACGCCATGCGGGAAACCTCCTGTGTGACGCTAGTGAGCGGGCGGTTATTCCAGGGTGCGCAAGATGGTGGCCTCAGCCATCCAGGCGCCGCCGATGATGCCAGAGTCGTCGCCGAGCGCGGCGCGACGCACCTCCAAGGTACGCGTGGCGGCGGGCAGAGTGGACTCATGCGTGCGCAGCGCGGCGCGCTCGAAGAGCAGCGTGGTGGCGTCTATCAGGCCGCCGCCGAGGATGATGCGGTTGGGGTTGTAGAAGGTGGCGAGCGAGCTGATACCCGCGCCGAGATAGTCCGCTGCTTCGGCCACGGTGTCAATCACCAACTGGTCGCCCTCTTCGATACAGCGGGCGATCATCTTGGAGCGGATGATGATATCTTCCGGGCTGATGAGGTCGCGCAGCTTCGACTCGCGCCCGCGCCTGAGCTCGGCGAGCAGGACGCGGGTGATGGCGGTGCGTGAGGCGTAGGCTTCCAGGTGGCCGCGCCCGCCGCAGCCGCAGAGGCGCCCGCCGTACTGGACGATGGTGTGCCCAATCTCACCCGCGGTGCCACTCACTCCGCGTCGCAGCGCGCCATGCTGGATGATGCCGGCGCCGATGCCGGTGCCGACGAAGATGCAGACGAAGTCGTCGCAGTCGCGGCCCGCGCCGTACTGATGCTCGCCATACGTCGCGACCTCGACATCGTTGCCCAGGAACGCTGGAAGCTTGAATTGGTCTTCCAGCAGCCTGCGAATGGGCAAGTTGTCGAGGCCTGAGCCCAGGTTGGGGCCGGTGAGCAGCAAGCCGCGCGCGCGGTCCACCTGACCAGCGATGCCGACGCCGATCCCAAGCGGCGTAGCGCCCTTAGGCAGGCTGGCGGCGGCGATGGCCCCGCCAATGACATCGTACAGGCGCTTGGTGAAGAAGTCCGCTCCGCGCTCGGGATGTGTGCGCTTGCGGTAGGCGCCGACGACTCTGCCAGACTTGAGGTCAATGACCCCTGCGTACATCTTGGTGCCGCCAATGTCTACGCCGACCGCGTAGCGCTCCGCCATCAGCCTGGCCTCCTCCCTCTCAGCCACGGGCGCGCCCGCTCTCGATCCGCCTGAGCCTTGAGCGCGCCGCGCCGACCATTCGCGGGGGCATTATACGCCCTCGCGCCGGGTCCGCGGATGGGAACGTGGCGCTAGAGTGGTGGATTCCAGACGGCGAACCAGCGCTCCAGCTCAGGCTCCAGCGGCATTTCCTTGCCGAGCGCCGCGCTCAGCCGCAGCTCTTCGGCGTTATCGCGGGCGCGGGCGGGATCGCTGGCGTCGCGCATGGGAACGAAGGGATAGAATGAGCTGCGTTTGTAGTTGTAGATCCAGTACATCTCTCTGCCGCGCTCATTCTTGAAGGGGAAGATGGCGAAGAGCAGCTGGCTGCCATAGCCGCGATCCAGCAGGGTGGAGCTGGCCATGTGGATAGCGGTGACGAGGGCCTGGAAGTCGGAGCTGGAAAAGACGAACCAGCGGTAGCCCAAGTTGTCTTCATCCGGTTTGATCGTGAGGTGGTCTTCGCGGCTGGCGAGCGCGAGCAACTGCTCCAGCTCTTTCTGGATCTCGGAGAATGGTCCGGAAGTCATGCCCTTGAAGCACATGGCCGCCGAGCCGGTAGGAGCCAGGTTCTGCTCGGTCTGGAGCGTGACCTGCGCGGTAGACATCGCGAAGATCTTGTCAGGGCCAGCGGGGGTGGGCTTTTGCCGCCCAAAGAGCGTGTCGAAGAAACTCACGGCTGGGGACTCCTTGTCGTGGCTCGCTGGGCGATACCGGACGCCCCGCCGAGCGTCCACTCCCTCGCGGGAAAGGCTGGCGGGGCGCCGTTCTGGCTACCAGACTCCATCGCATTAGAAGCGCTGGCTCTGCTCCATCTGCGCCTGCATTTCCTGGAGGCGGCGCACCCGCTCCTCGGTAGAGGGGTGAGATGAGAAGAGCGTCATGACATCTTCGCCACGCAGGTTGCTCGCCGGGACGAAGCACAGGGCGCTGACGGGTGACATCAGCGCTGCAGCTTCGCGCGCGTCGCGCTGGGGAATGCGCTGATTGACGTCGCTGATGCGCAGCAGGGCCGAGGCCAGGTTGGCGGGCGCGCCAGTGATGAGCGCAGCGCCGCGATCAGCGGCCAGCTCGCGGTAGCGCGAGAGCGTGCGAATCAGCACGAAGCTGACGATATAGACGACCACCGAGGCGAGCAAGGCGATGAGCACCCCCGCCCCGTTATCGTTGCTGTCGCGCCGGCCATAGCCGTAGCCGCCGCCGAACCAGAAGAAGTTACGCGCCAGTAGCCCAGCCACCATCGAGAAGAAGGTGGCGATCGTCATCACTAGCATGTCGCGGTTGATGATGTGCGTCAGCTCGTGGGCTAGCACAGCCTCCAGCTCCTGCGCGGAGAGCTTGTTGAGGATGCCGGTGGTGACGGCGACGACCGCGTGGTTCTTGCTGCGCCCGGTAGCGAAGGCGTTAGGCAGGCTGGTGTCCACGATGGCGACCCTGGGCTTGGGCAGGTTGGATTGCGCCGCGAGCCGCCCGATCATCTCATGCAGCTGCGGGGCCTCGGCCTCGCTTACCTCGCGCGCGCGCATGGCCATCAGGGCGATCTTGTCGGCGAAGAAGAACTGGGTAAAGGCGATGGCGCCCGCGATCACGATCAAGAAACCCAGTGGCATGTCCACCTGGTAGAGGATGAAGCCGAACACGACATAGACGAGGCCGAGCAGGAACATGGTGAGGACCATGCGCATGGACAGGCCGATGTCTGGCTTGTACCAGGTTGGGCGTCCCGAAGTGGCCATTTCGTCACTCCTGACTGGCGGCGCCCGGGCAGGGCGAAGGGCCAGCGTTGTTCAATCGCGTGGGATAACGCGGAAGGATAGTAGCGGTGAGAGGCCCCGTTTGGCCTCCCGCCCATACTCTACGTTTCAGCGCGCGCAATAGTGGCGCCGTGACAGGAGCGGAGCCGCCGTTGGGAGTACAGGCGGCGGCTCTCAGCCGATTCTCAGCGGGACAGGCCCAGCGCAGCCGCGCGGACGCTAGCGCTGCTGGTCGCGATCCTTGAGCGCCTTGTAATAGCTCTTGGGCCGGGGGGCGCGCTCCTCCTCCCAGGCTGGGCGCACAGCGTCCTCGTCGCGCGTGCCGCGACGGTTTTCCATTTCACTGACCAGCTCCTGCAGGTCATCGTAGATGGCATAGTTGTCTATCGCCTCGCGCTGGCGGAGCAGGTGTCGGATCATCGTACTTTGCGTGACAGACATATCCATATCGCGCTCAGGCTCGGCGCGCTTGATGAACCGCTCGACGAAGGCGACGCTGTCTTCACTGGCCCCATTCTGCTCGAGCCGGTCGCGAATGGCCACGAGTTGCTCGTATGCGTTCACTCGCCTGTTCCTTTCCGGCGCTGCCGCGCGCGCCTGGGCGCCGTCCCGCTGAAAACGCGGGCGGCGGAGAGAAGTGCGGGTGAGTCGCGTCGCGCCAGCCGTACCGATCACTCGGAGCATGGGCGCGAGCGCTCCAGTGTCGGATTATACCCCAGGCGCGGGCCGAGGGCCACCGAGTGAGCGGAGAAGGAGGGCTAAATGCTGCCTCGACGGGCGCTGCTGGCTCGCCAATAATGCCAACAAGAGAAAGTTTGGCGGATGGCTTAATGAACTCTTGATGGTGGGATAGGGTAGCTCGATGCGACAGGTCGAATATGTGATCACGCAAGGTAATGCGACAACCTTTGTCGCTGATGTGTTGGCGCTGAAATACGCGCGGGCGTTCCACGGAGCTGACAAGGCGGTGTCACAAAAGTTAGAATCCGTCGGAATATCAGTCTCACGTATGCAGCCAGAGGAAGGCTCCAGCGCGCTCGTGAGAGGCAATGACGCTGTCGGCGCGGCGCACGTGCTGTTCATTGGTGTCTCCGCCCTGGGGACCTTTCGGTATGAACAGATTCGAGCCTTTGCGCGTGATGCGCTGACTATCACGATGCGAGAAGTTCCGGGCGCCCGCGAGATCGCGATGACGCCCCACGGCACGGGGTATGGACTCGATGAAGTGGAGTCATGCCTCTCGCAGTTTGAGGGATGTTTGGATGCGCTGCTCGACGGGCGAGTTGGGCCGCAACTGAGCGGAATTCGCAGGATTACGCTGGTTGCGCTTAATAGCGAGCGTGTTACGCGTCTTCGCGATGCGTTGGGTAAGCGTGTGAAGAAGTCCGATGCGCGAGTGGGAGCGCGCCAACAGACGAATGGTGTATTCGTGTTGGATATTCCCGAGATATCGAATGCGACTTCTCGCCAAGCCAGCGCCACTGCGAAGCGTGGACACGCGTTTGTGGCGATGCCGTTTAGCGATAGGATGAAGGATGTCTTTTACTACGGCATTCAAGGACCGATCAGAGATGCTGGGCTGATCTGTGAGCGAATGGATTACGAATCCTTCACTGGCGATATCGTGCAACGTCTCAGAGAACGTATCGCGTCTGCGTCAGTGATCGTCGCCGACCTAACTGGCGCAAACCCCAGTGTCTATTTGGAAGTTGGCTATGCTTGGGGAAAAGATCGGCCTGTCTTATTAGTTGCCGACATTAGTGAAGGAGAAGTAGCCTTCGATGTAAGAGGGCACAAGCGCATCATGTATAGCGGCATCCGTGATCTTGAAGAGAAACTCGGCGCTGAGCTCACAGCATTGCGATCGGCGGGCCGGATCTGAACACCTGGGAGTCGAACGTGATTGCGGGTGGCAAACTCATGAAATGAAGCCCGATAGACCGTGCGGTCCATCGGGCTTCTTGGGTGCCCCCAGGGCGACTCGAACGCCCGCACCCGGCTCCGGAGGCCGGTGCTCTATCCACTGAGCTATGGGGGCTCACGCGTGGCGCAGAGGGAGTGTAGCACATGGGTGGCGGCGCACGCAACCTTCGCGCTTGCCGGGTTGGCGTCGCGCTGGTACACTTATGGGGAAAGCGGGCGGGCTTATGGGCTAGCCGGATGGCCCACTATGTGAGGGCGCGCGCGCCCGGTTCGTATCCAATACAGGCAGGGCGCTCTACTGCCGGAGTCGGGCCAATCTGGCGCCATGCGTGCGATTGGATAACAATCCTGAAATGAACGCCTATAACTCGGAAGTAGCGCACAGGGTGTGCGCAAGAGGTTGAGGTAACTGGACGATGGCTGGCGTGTTGAATGAGGCGGACCGGCTGGCGCGCGCGCTTGATCTGCTCGACCATCACTTCGATCCTGAGATCGAGCGGTCGTTCCCGACACTCGAGGAGCGTATCCTCGCGCAGGCGCTGGAGAATGTCGAGCTCGCCGAGCGCCGCCTCCGTGAGATCCAGAATCTCATGGGCGATCAGGTCCTCGCCGGCGCCGGTAGCCGCTAGCGTCCCCAGCCCCGCTGCCTCGTTGGATCGGTCTCCCTGGTAGCGCGGCATGCGATGCGCTACCACCTGTTCCTGTTCAACCGCTGTCCGCTCAGTCGCCGTTACGCTCAGCGGGCGGCTTCGCCAGCCATGCGCGGATGAACGGCTCCGCCTGACGCACGATGTCCTGCTCATTGTCGTAGGACAGATTGCGCAACGCCTCTTCCAGCGGAAACCAGCGCGCCTCATCGTATTCATGGTCGTGCGCTTCGACACTTCCCCCAACGGCGATCATCAGGTAATGGAACACCTGCTTCTTCACGAGGCGTCCCTTGCGCGTGAAGACGTATTCGATCGTCCCAATCTCATTGACGATGCGCACATCCAGGCCGGTCTCTTCACGCACCTCGCGCAGCGCGGTCATCTCGCGCGTCTCGCCCAGAGCGGGTGTGCCTTTGGGCAGCGTCCAGATGCCCTGGCGACCCACGAGGACGACCTCGATGTCGCCTGAGGCGGTTGGTTGGCGGAAGACGACGCCTCCCGCCGAAAACGCGTAGGTGACGATGCGCTTGCTCATATCAGCGTCCATCTCGGACCGGTGGGCGCGAGCGCGCCCCGTGTCGGGCGAATACCGGCGGAGGGCTTCGCACAATTCGGGCCTGTCTCAGGCGCACGAAAAGAGCGGGCGACGCCCGCGCCCGCTCTCTGTCCCCGAAGGTTAGCGCGCCCGCTCGGCGAGTCGCTCGATCGGGTTATCACTGAGCAGCGAGGGGGCGCCGCGGTTCTTCTCGCGGCTGACGCGCAAGATCTTGAGCAGGTACTGCTCGGAGTTAAGGTAGTAGGGGTTGCGCTTGATGAACTTGCCGACGACCGCGATAGGGTGGAGCTTGAGCAGCTCAACGACGAGCATGCCGGGGAGCTTGGAATAGTCGTAATGCATGAGGGCGATAATGGGGGCGTTCTGGAAGGTAAAGACGGCGTCCGATGCGGCTTCATACTTGAGGATCTGCTCAGGCGTAGCGACCTCGTGGGTAAGCCAGGTCATGTCCATCGAGATTCGCACCGCTCGCCACCCTTCGCGCAGCGCCTGCGCGATGAATGTCTGGTGGGTCGAGAGCAAGTGATACGGATCAAAGCGCTTGCCGACGAGCAGCGAGTCACGATCGGAGAGGAACACGAGCTGGCCCGACTGAACCGCCGCCGCGACGTCCACACCAGACTTCGTCAGCGCCTCTTCCATCTCCTTGACGGAGGCAGGCGACCCGGCGAAGAGAAGCTTTTCCTGGGCGGCGACTCCCGCCTCTAGGAGCTTGGCCGTTACGCCGCAGATCTCACCGACCTTGTTATAGAGCTGCAGGATATGTGATCCGGGCGGAATACGTTCTGACTTCCCTTCGACGCTCAAATCCATTGCTGTTAAACCTCCGCTTCCCGAAGGGCCGGGGGATTCCCTCCAGCCCACGTGTGGGGCCTCTCTACACGTCGCCCCGCCCACACGTGACCGGCTCGGACGCGTTAACGCATCGTTACACAGGTACAGCGTCGTGGTCAAATCATGTGGGGAATGGCAGCGCCGGGAGTCAAGGAATGTCGCACTCCGACTGGCGTTGTCCAGGTCTGCCTGACGGCGTCCTGTGGCAGTATAGACAAGAGTACCAGTGGTGTCAAGCGATACGTCAAGCGCAAGTTGGCGCCAGAGACGCGGACAATCGGTTGCTCAGACACCCGGCAGGCGTCACGCGGGGGCGGTGAGTGATGCCGACATCGCGCTATTCTCCCGGCGCGGGACCCATTCCACTTTCGACAGGAGCGGATTCGACTTCCTGGGACGCCTCCGCTGTGGGCGCTCGCTGGGGCCGCCGACGCCCGCGCGCGGCCCGGCGCGCCGCGTCACGCCGCTTCAGTTCAGGGATGACGAGCAGCGTATATGCTGCCGAGAGTGTTCCCGTGACGAGGATGATGGCCAGCGGCGTGACGTTGAGGTCGGGACCGACGGTAATACTGGCGAGGACTGCCAGCGCGGTAAAGATCACCAGCCCGACCGGCGCCAGCAGGGGCGCCAGCGCCATGCGGAAGGGACGCGGCGTATCTTTCAGCCGTCCGCGCAGGCGAATGACGCAATAGGCCGCCGCCGCGTAGATCATGGATTCGAGCGCCGCGCCGGTCGCCACGAGCGCCTGCCACGCGCCCGTGACCGCGACCAGCGTCGCGCAAACCAGCGAGGCCGCGCCGAGCGCCACGATGGGCGCCCAGGGCGCGGCCTTGTCGTTGAGCCGCGAGAAGACGGGCGGCAAGTTTCCTTCGCGGGCGGTGGCGTACATGAAGCGCGAAGCGGTCAGGAACGCGCCGTTGAAGGTGTTGAGCGCCGTGAGCGCCGTAACCGCTAGCATCGCGATCAGGCCGATGGAGCCCGCCGCGCGCTGGGCGAGGTACAGTTGCGGGTAGGCGGTGGCCAGCTCGGCGCTGGTGAGCAGATGACTCATCGCCAGAGTAATGAGCGCGCAGACGACGAACAGGACGCCCAGCGAGATCAGCATGCCACGGTGGATCAGGCGCGGATCGCGGACCTCCTCGGCGTTGGTGGTGACCCACTCGAAGGCGCTGTAGAGGAAGATAGCCAGCGCCACGGCGGAGATGAAGCTGGTGATGGGATGGCCAGCATCCACGGGATTGAAAGGCGTACGCAGAGCGAAGCCGTCGCGCGCAAGGCCGATCACGCAGATGACGACGACGCCAGCCAGCACGGTGTAGGTCGCGATGTCTTGCACGGCGCCCGCCACCCGCACTCCACGCAGATTGGCGAGCGTTGCGGTGACCAGCAGCAGCGCGATATAGACGACGGCCACCCATGACGCCTGATCGAAGACATAGGTGATGGCGCTGCCGATAATGTAGGCGTCGGCGGAGACGACCAGCACGATGGTCAGCAGGTAGGTGAAAGTGATCGTCAGCGCGGCGCGGTCATCCATCGCTTTGGCCATGTAGAGGCGGATGGCGGCCGCGGTTGGGAACAGTCCGTTCAGCTCGCTGAAGTAGCCCCAGACGAGCAGCAGCAATCCGCCCGCGACGGCGACCGCCAGCCAGGCGGCGTCGCCCGCGACATAGGCGACCAGCCCAGCCGCCGCCAGGAATTCGACAGCGGCGAACGCCAGCCCGGTTGAGGCGCTGACTACTGTACGCAGGCCAATCGCGCGCCGTAGCTGCGTCGCCATGCTACTTACCCTCCGCCTCCAGATAGAGGAACATCGCCATCGCGTCCAGCCGCATCACGTCTTCCTGCGAGCCGCGCGTGGTGATGGCGCCCTGCATGTAGTTCGAGGCGGGGTTCTCATCGCCCCAAAAGATGTTGGTCAGGTCCTCACCGCTGCCCTGGATGATGAGGTCTACCGCGCCCTCGCCGCCCTCCGTGACCTCGGTCAGCTGGCCATCGCTGATGCGCAGCGTGTAGATGGCGCCAATGTCAGGCGCTTCCAGCCGCATCAGGCAGTTCCAGCCTTTAAGGGTCTTGCGCACCCGCTCACTGGCCTCTGCCCGGCGCGCGTAGTCGTCGAGTGCCTCGCGCAGCTCCTCTTTGGTCGCCATCGTCTGCCTTCACTTCCCTCGCTCAAAGACCGTATTGCGCTCGCTGGCCTATCGCCCGAGGGCGGCCAGCGCCTCAGCCGCCGCGCGCTCGCCCGACTGGACGGCGCCCTCCATATAGCCCATCCACTCCGTCGCGGTCTCGGTCCCTGCCCAGTGGAGCGGGCCGATGGGCGCGCGCAGCGCCTCGCCGTAAGTCGTCCAGACGCCGGGAGGCATGTAGCCCGCGTAGCAGCCGCGCGTCCACTCCTCCTCGGCCCAGGCCTGCTCGACGTAGCGCAGCGGCATCGCCGCCTGATCGCCGAAGTAGGCGCGCAGGGAGGCCAGCGCGGCGGCGCGCCGCTCTTCCGCGCTGACGCGCCCCCAGCGGCGGCCCTCGTCGCCCTCGATGAAGCCCACCAGGACGCCGGGCGCGCCGCCATCGGGAGAGATGTCGAAGGTGATACGGATCGCGCCCGCGTCGCTCGAAACCTGGCCGGTCAGCCCATCGCGTCGCCAGAAGGCGTCGGGGTAGACGCACAAAACCTTGATGACTGTGCCCATCGGCATGCGCTGGGTCAGCTGGTCGCGGTGGCTGGGTAGCCCAGGCGCGTAGCGGATGCGCCCCCCCAGGGTGGGCGCGATGGCGATGATCGCCTGGCGCGCCTCGACTACGCCCGCGTCGCTCATCACGCGGACGCCATCCGCCGACCAGGCGACACCTGTAACTGGCGCGCCGAGGATGACACGCTCGCCGAGTTCACGCGCCATACGCTCGGCGATTTGCTGCGAGCCGCCAACAAACCGGCTCTCCTGTGCGGCCCCCGTGACGCCAAGCAGGTCGCGGAGGCCACCGGCTGAGTGGATGTAGAACAGGACATGCAGTAACGAGAGGTCGCGCGGCTCGACAGAGAAGACCGCCTGGATCGCCAGCTCCATCAGCGGGCGCGCGCCGGGCTCGACGTTGGCTTCGATCCAGGTGGCGCAGGTCTGCGCGTCCCACGCCGCCGCCTCTGGCGCCCGCCACGGCGCGTCGAGTGGGACTTGCATGGCGAGCATGTTGAGCGTCAAGATCGCCTGCACAGCCTCGGCGGCCACCAGCGGGTCGGCGGTCGGGATGGCGCCGGAATAGGTCTGGCGCGCTCCACCGCGTATCTGGATGTTGAGACCGGTGTCCCAGGTTTTCGATGTGGCGACGCCGAGCGCCTCGCCAAGCGCCAGCATCCGCCGCTGCGTCGGGCCGACCCAGTGCGCGCCGAGGTCGAGCGCCACGCCCTCCGGAGTGGTTTGGGTCAGCGTCCTGCCGCCAACGCGGTCGCGCGCTTCCAGCACAAGCGGCTCGGCGCCTGCTGCCACGAGCGCGCGCGCCGCCGCCAATCCCGCCAGCCCAGCGCCCACCACTGCCACATCCACCCGCCTCAGTGGCCGCTCATCCGCACGCATGCGCGCCTCCCCGCCGAAATCGCGCGCCATCAACGTCATCGCATGGGCGCGGCTGTGGCCCCTATCCTACTCTTTCCCGCGCGCTGTGTGAAGCGAGTGTTTCGCTGGTTGTCGGCGCATGCCGCGGGCGCATACACTGTGAAGTGTACGAGCGCTGGGTAGGCGCTTGGTATTGAGCGATTGAGCGGACTGGGATGAGGCCATGGCAATGGCGAACACGACATCGGAGCAGGGCGCCACATGCGGCGTGTTGGCGCCTGATTTCACGCTGAAGGATGTGGCGCGGCCGGCTGACGCCCCATCCGCGCGGCTGCGCACGTGGCGGCAGCGGAAGCCTGTGCTGCTGGCGTTGTTGCCGGCACACGCATCCGCGCAAAACGCGAGCTGGCTGCGGACGCTGGCTGAGCGTGCGGACGATCTGGCGTTCTATGAAGCGGTCACGCTGGCGATAGCGCCGGAACCCGAGGCGCGGCGACTGTTGGGCGAGGTGGACGCGCCGGTCCCGCTGCTGGCGGATGAGGATGGCGCGACGCTGGCGGCATATCTGGGCGATGGGGCGGCGCTGCCCGCGCTGGCGGTGATTGATCGCTACAACTCGCTCGCGGCTTTGCTGCCCGCTTCAGGACCGGGCGCGGCTCCCGACGTGGACGCCGCGCTGCGCGAGCTATCCTACGCCGACCAGCAGGATTGCGCCTGCACGCTTCCCGCGTGGGAGAACTGAGGTGAGCTTACTCGCTGCGGACGAGAGCCACCGGGGCGGCAGGACGGCAACTCGGTTCTTCTGGTGTGGTATTGGCGCTTTTGGGCGTGGCGCCACCAGGTCAGATAGGTGATTTTGCCAGTGGCGCTTTCGAAGGCGTTTCCCTCATCTCACCCATGATACGCGGTCGCACCATACCGTTGGAGAATGGCTCTCGGCTTCCGTGGCCTGCTTGCGGCTTGGCGGAGCAACAAACTGCAACGGTATGGCGCGACACGGTATGACTAGTCTGGCGGCCAGACGCGCAGACCAACGCGGTCGGCTCCGCTGCGCCGGAGTCAGCGCTGGCTCCAACCGAGTACGGGTTATAGAGCGCTTGCGGGGAATTGCCAGGCGGGCCGCAGTGGCGATTCGGTCGATGTCCGCGCCAATGTCTGCGACAGTTGGCGCGTTTGTTGTGTTCACACGCTACCTCGACGCAAGGCGTGGATACCAACAGAACCAGCCATGCGCAGCCCATAGCGTATCCCGGTTACGTCCGGATACGCGGGCCGGAGCTGGTACCCCTCGCGCTCTATGGCGTCGAGTATCCCGGTAAACCGGGCCGTATATGCGAAGCCTGCTATTCGACAGCGCAGGCTCTTCACCTGATGGAGATAGCGCGCGCCTGCCCGAAAGTATGCGCGAGCCCGCTCCACCCGGCTTCTGACCCACTCTCTGTAGGTCGCGCTGTCGACGTCACTTGGGGTGATACCATTGGATTCCAGTAGTTCGCGTGGCACGTTGAAATAGCCTGCTTCAACGTCCTCAAAGGTGTCACGCAGCAGGTGTGTGATGTGCGCTGCCATTGCGGGCAGATAGCGAGACTCGCTGGCTGGCGTCGCGTTCGCATGGCCAATGAAATAGTGCAGCGCGTCCGTGACTGCTTTGGACACATGCAGGGTGTATGCGGCCAGCTCGGCCTCGGTAATCAGCCTGCCGCGACGGTTGGCGTCGAACTCCAACACGGCCATCATGTTGCGGATATAGGATTGCAAGCCGCTATTGTCTTCATCGTCGTGATGGATCAAGTCAACCAGGAGTTGCTCCTCGTCGGTCAGGCCGCCCAGCCGCTCACCCTGGTAGACACGGTCCACCAGCTTGCTCTGCCGCGCCACGAAGGACAGTTGTTGCACGCGCTCCGATTCGTGCAGGTCAAGTTGGTCGTCTGCCCAGCGGAAATACGCATAGGCTCGATAGAAGTCGAGCGTGCGGTCGCGATCTGCCAGAAAGCGTGCGGTGTAGTACGTCTGCCTGCTCGCAGCGCGGGTGATTCGCGCCGCCAGCGAGTCAAATGAAGCGCGCTCCCGGGTGCGTACGCGCTGAGCTGTCCGGACATGGTTTGGTGAGGTAACGTCCCCGTGCATCGTAGCCTCCTTCCTTTGGATCTATTGCAGGCTCTATTGGCTTTGTACGCCTCGCCCGTGTGTGCGGCTGCGGCGCTTTCCGAGCGTAAGTCGGACGCGCCTCATGACCGTCAAAATCACGGGAGCGCTCTTTATTCACGGGGGCGCTCTTCATTGTCGCGTCCCGGCCGCTGACCATTCCGCGCGTGGCATCGGAGCCAACCAGCGTCGCTGGTAGCGTTTTCGGGCGTGGGGCACAGCTGCGCGAGCCGACCTACGATGGCCAGCAAGAACGCGCATATCCATTGCCAACTTCAGGGGAGTCAGTCGCGCTTATTCGGCGGCCTCCGCCAGGCCCCAGGTCGCCTCGCGCTTGAGGCGCAGCAGCTCGCCGACTTCGCGGTTGGTGGCGATACGCGCGCCACGCGCGAGCAGGATCTCCACCATCGTCCCATGCACGTCGAAGTGCTCGCGGTAGACGCCCGCGTATTGGATGAAGCGGGTGGGCATGCCGCAGGCGCGCGCCGCGTCGAGCAGCTCACGCGAGCCTTCCGGCCCGATGAGGTCGGAGAGCAGGTGGTACATGCGGTCGCCACGGCGGATTCCGGGGCGCGGCAGGTCGCGAGTCGCGCGCATTGGATGCAGCAGTATGGCCATCGCTCCCGCTCCGCGCTAATAGGACAGCAAGCTGAACACGTCAATGCCGGGAAGCCGCTCGCGGCCCTTCAACCCGGTCAGCTCGATGACGAACGCCAGCGAGACGGCCACGCCTCCCAACCGCTCGACGAGCTGGCGCGTCGCCGCGGCGGTACCGCCGGTGGCCAGCAGATCATCCACGATCAGCGCGCGCTCGCCCGGATTGAGCGCGTCCTTATGGATCTCCAGCGCGCTGGAGCCATATTCCAGGCTGTATTCAATGGCCATCGTCTCCGCGGGTAGCTTGCCTTGCTTGCGCACCGGCGCGAAGCCGACGCCGAGCAGGTACGCGATTGGCACGCCGAAGATGAACCCGCGCGACTCGATGCCGACTACCTTCTGGATGCCCGCGTTGCGGTAGCGCGCGGCGATGGTCTCCAGCGTGAAGCGCAGGGGGTCGGTGTTTTGCAGCAGCGGCGTGATGTCGCGGAAGAGGATGCCAGGCTGCGGAAAATCTGGCAAGCTGCGAATGAAGCCCTTCAGCCACGCCTCGCGCTCTGGGGCGAGCGTGCCCGCCTGGGTCGCCGCGTACTGCTGCGAAATGGGATCCATACCGCCTGCTCCTGCTCTCATTCGCCTTTGGATCTACGCCGAAACGACCGGTCGCCACGCCAACGGTCGCAGTATATCATGGCGTGGCGGGCCGCCAGCATCGCTGTATCTCATAGCCGTATCTATGGTATAGTTTGCCGCAAAGTGAGCCGCCCTTCAGATTTTATCGCGCCCACTGCGCGAGATGGGTGAGCGAGTGTCCAGCGCGGAGGCGCCAGGCCTCAAGACGCCAAAGGAGGCGTGGATTCCGATGACGACGATGCTTGAGAAAGGCTCGTTCCAGTTTCCCACAGCCACTGGCGCGATCCCTCCGACCGACCAGACGGTGATGGATGAGGCGGTGCGGACGCTCCAGGCGCGCAAAGACGCCTGGGTGGCGGTCCCGATTCGCGAGCGTGTCGCGCTGATTGATCGCGTGATGGCTGATTTCCACGCGCTCAAGGACCGGTGGGTCGCCGCCTGCCTGGAAGCCAAGGGCGTTGGCCCAGACTCCCCAGCGGTGGGCGAGGAGTGGGCGACAGGGCCGTACGCGACGCTCAAGCATCTGCGTCAGCTGCGGATGAGCCTGCTCGATATCGAGCGCTACGGCTCGCCACGCATTCCCGGTGGCGTGCGCACGCTGCCGAACGGGCAGGTGGCGGCGGGCGTCTTCCCGCATACGGGCTATGACAAGGTCTTCTATTCCGGCCTTACCGCTGAGGTCTGGATGAAGCCCGGCGTAAGCGTGGAGGCGCTGCCGCAGACGATGGCTGTCGCCTACCGCCAGAAGCCAGCGGGCAATGTCGCGCTGGTGCTAGGCGCGGGAAACGTTGCCAGTATCGGCGCGCTCGACGCGCTCTACAAGCTGTTCGTCGAGAACCAGGTTGTCGTCTTCAAGGCCAATCCCGTTAACGCCTATGCCGGCCCGATCATGGAGCAGGCGTTCCGTTCGCTTATCGAGGGCGGCTACCTGCGCATCGTCTACGGTGGCGCGGCGGAGGGCGCGTATCTGTGCAATCACGCTGGCGTGGATGAGGTGCATATCACTGGCTCCGACAAGACCTTCGACGCGATCGTCTGGGGCGTTGGGCCGGAGGCGCAGGCGCGCAAGGCGGCGGGGACGCCGCTGCTGACGAAGAAGATCACCGGCGAGCTTGGCAACGTCAGCCCGGTGATTGTCGTGCCGGGACCATGGACTGAGGCCGACATCCAGTACCAGGCGGCGCATCTCGCCAGCATGCTGACGAACAACGCTGGCTTCAACTGCAACGCGACGCGTGTCATCTTGCAGCATGGCGGCTGGGGACAGCGCCAGCGTCTGCTGGACGCCATGCGCGGTATCCTCAAGGCCGCGCCGAGCCGTCCGGCGTATTATCCTGGCGCGCATGGCCGCTACGAGGCGTTCATTCAGGCCCACCCCGAGGCTGAGCGCTATGGCTCAGCCGACGGCGCCAACCTTCCCTGGACACTGATCACCGGCGTGGACCCTAACGCCAGCGACGATATCTGCTTCACGACTGAGGCGTTCTGCTCGCTCTTCTCCGAAACCGCCCTCGATGCCGCTAGCGCCGCGGACTACGTAGATCGCGCGGTGGAGTTCTGCAACGAGCAGGTCTGGGGCACGCTGAACGCGACGCTGATCGTGCATCCCGCCTCGCTGCGCGATCCCAAGGTCGCCGCCGCTGTCGAGCGCGCCATAACGGATCTGCGCTACGGCTCGATTGGCGTCAACTACTGGGCCGGCGTCAGCTTCGCGCTGGGCGTCACTCCCTGGGGCGCGTTCCCCGGCCACTCGCTGGACAACATCCGCTCTGGGACCGGCGTGGTGCATAACGCGCTCATGTTCGACCAGCCGCAGAAGTCGGTGATGCGGGCGAATTTCCGTATGCTGCCGGTTCCGCCATGGTTCATTACGCGCGCGAAGGCCGCGCCCGCCGTCTTCCGCCAGCTCGCCGACCTGGAATACCGGCCATCGGTAGGCCGCGTCCCCGGCATCGCGCTGGCGGCGTTCAGCTAGCGAGGCGCGGCGTGTTGTTCTCTATAATAGCGGGGCGGTGAATGGAATCATGAGCGCGACGGTAGGGAGCCAGTTGCTCACGATGTCCGCCGTGGAGCTAGCGCGGGCGATCGCGTCAGGCCAGATCTCGGCGGTCGAGGCGGTCGAGGCGCATATCGCCCGTATCGAGGCGGTCAACTCCAAGCTCAACGCGGTGGTGGTCAAGCGCTACGATGAGGCGCGCTCGGAGGCCCAGGCGGCGGACGAGCGACGCGCGCGTGGCGAGCCGCTGGGGCCGTTGCACGGCGTGCCAGTGACGATCAAAGAGGCGCTGGACGTGGCTGGCACGCCCTCGACGTATGGCCTGCCCTCGCGGGCGACGACCCTGGCGGCTGAGGATGACCTCTACGTGCGGCGGCTGCGCGAGGCGGGGGCGATCATCCTCGGTAAGACCAACGTCCCGCAATTGCTGCTCTACATCGAGAGTGACAATCCATTGTATGGCCGCGCCAACAACCCCTGGAACCTGGAGCGGTCAACTGGAGGCAGCAGCGGCGGGCAGGCGGCGATCATCGCGGCGGGCGGCTCCCCGTTGGGGCTGGGCACTGACATCGGCGGCAGCATCCGCGTGCCCTCGGCGTTCTGTGGCGTTGTTGGAATGAAGCCGACGGCGGGACGCATGCCCGACTTCGCCGCGTTCGGCATTTCGCTGGGCCAGCGTGCCATCGTCAGTCAGGTGGGGCCGCTGGCGCGGACGGTGGACGATGTGGCGCTGGCGCTGGAGATCATCAACGGTGGGCGCGGGCCCGCCGTTGAGCCGCCAATGCCACTTGGCGATCCGGAGGCGGTGGATATCGCCACGCTGCGCGTCGCGTACTATACCGATGACGGCATCCTGCCGCCCGCGCGTAGCGTGAGCCGCGCCGTCACCGAGGCGGCGGGATTCCTGGCGGGCCGAGGCGCGCAGGTCACGGAGTGGCGCCCGCCCGATGTCGCCCGCGCGGCGGATATCTTCTATGGCGTGCTCAGCGCCGATGGCGGGCGCGGCGCGCGCGAGTTCATGGGGCGCGACCCGCGCGACCCGCGCATCGCCCAGCTCGTCATGCTGGCAGGCCTGCCGCGCCCAATCATAGCGACGGCGAGCGGCGCGCTGAAGGTATTGGGCCAGCGCTCGCTCGCCGCCGTCGCGCGCAACTTCGGCTACAAAGATACGCTGCGCTACTGGCGGCTGGTCGAGGCGCAGATGGAGTATCAGCGACGCTTCCAGCAGGCGTTGGACTCCGACGATGGCGGGCCGTTCGATGTCGTCATCTGCCCCGCCGCCGCGCTGCCCGCCATCCGCCATGGCGACAGCCGCGACCTGGTGACTGCTGGGGCCTACGCGACGCTCTACAACGTGCTGGGTTACCCGACAGGCATCGTGCCGGTCTCGACGGTGCGTCCCGATGAGGAACAGCCGCGCAAGCGCGCGGGCGATGTGGCGCTGCGGGCCGCGCGGCGGGCGGAGGAGGGCAGCGCCGGGCTGCCGTTGGTGGCGCAGGTGGTGGCGCGCCCGTGGCGCGAGCATGTGGCGCTGGCGGCGATGCGCGCCATCGAGGAGGCGGTCGCCGCGCGGGGCGGGATGCCCAGCCCCAGCGCGGTGTAGACCGCCCGCGCGTGGCGTCAGGGGAGCGTGATGACCGGCTTGAGTGGACCGTGGAATTCGGCCCGCAGAATGTCCATGTACACGATGTCATAGCGTCTGTCGCCCAGGCGCTGCGCTTCGCGCCGTCGTCCAATCTCCTTGAAGCCCACCTTGCGGTAGGAGGCGAGTGCGCGCTCATTATAGGCGAAGGTATCCAGCATGATGTTGTATAGGCCGAGCACGGTAAACGCATAATCCAGCAGAAGTATCATCGCTTCCGTGCCGTAGCCCTTGCCCCAGTAGTCCTTGCGATAGATACTGATGCCAAGCGTTGCGCAACCGGTCACCCAGTCAATGTCGCGTAGGCCAAGATCGCCGATCGGCGTTGTGGTCGCTCGGTCGTAGATCGTGAAGCCCACCCAGCGCCGATCGCGCTTTTTCGCGTCCTCGTCGTGTTCCGCTTCAATCTCCGCTCGCGTGCGGGGCCAGAGCGGCGGATCACCAGCCAGCATGGTAATCTCAAAGTCATTGTCGTGTGCGTAATAGCTGGCGATGGTTTGTTCGCGCTCGCCTGGTCCCAACGCCACCTTGTCGCCCACGATATTGTAGATTGGGACAGACGTTGCGGTGTCCTCGCTTTTTGCGCGCGCTGCGTGTGAGTCACGCTGTGTCAGGGTGGTATCCTTTCTTGGGAAGGCCGGGGCCGCATGCTGCGCGCGGGCTTCGCGCCTGGGTGTGATGTAATGAAGGAGCGCCCTATGAGCGAGCCATCGCTGCGGATTGTGTATTTCTCGTCGCAGGGCGCCACAGGCACAGGCATAGTCACCGGGCTGCTGCGCCAGTTAGGCCACGACGTCGAGTTGGTGGTGATGACGCCCGGCACGGCGCGCCGTCCCAGCTTCGCCTATCAGGATGTCACAGCCAACCCGCCATTGCCAGCCAGTCTGCTGATTACCAGCAAGATGGCGCAGCTTCCCAGTCTGCTTTCTGGCCTGGAGCCTGACCTGATTCTTGTGACGGGTTTCCCGCGCCTGCTGCCGCCGGAGGTCTTGGCGCTGCCGCGGCTGGGCTGTGTCAATGTCCATCCCGCGCCGCTGCCGGCCTATCGCGGGCCAGACCCGATCTTCTGGCAGTTCTATAACGGCGAGTCAGAGCTTGGCCTGACGATTCACCGCATGGACAGCACGTTCGATACGGGGACCATCCTCGCCCAAGGCTCTACTCCCATCGGCCCCGACGAGACGCCCGACGATGTCTTCCCCAGGCTGTTCGAGATCGCCCCGCCGCTGATGATCACGGCGCTGGAGAAGGTCATCACGGGCGATCCTGGTGAGCCGCAAGACCCAGCGCGCGCGAGCTACGCGCCGATTCCCGGTGAGCGTGAGCGGCATGTGGACTGGACGCGCACAGCGGAGCAGATCCACAACCAGATTCGCGCCTGCTTCGGCTCGGGCGCGCTGGGGCTGGTTGGCGGTGAGGAGCGGCTGATTCACCGCGCGCGGCCCGCGCCGGAGATCGCCACCAGCGGGGTCAACCCTGGCGAGATCATCCTGACGACCGTGGCGGGCGCGCTCATCCAGACAGGGAATGGCGCGCTGTTGATCGAGGAGATGACGCCATTCGAGGGAAGCGCCCCAGCGTGATAATCAGGGGGCCCGCACGTCGCGCGCGATCCTCTCTCGGCTTATCGGCTAGCGATTCATGCCAGACCCAGGGACCTAGCAGGGCGCACGGAAACGCGCCCGGAGGCGTCAGCGAGGCGCTATGCCTCACCATCGCATCCGGGCGCTGAACGAGCCGTAGCCGGGGCTTGAGGTCAGCCGTTGGGCGTCGCTCTAGCCCTCGGAGGACTCGTACTGGCCTTTGATCTGCGCGACGATGTTCGGGTCGAGCAGGGTGGTGGTGTCACCCAGCACGCGCCCTTCGGCGATGTCGCGCAGCAGGCGGCGCATGATCTTGGCGCTGCGGGTCTTGGGCAGCTCGGTCGTGAAGTAGATCTTCTTGGGCCGGGCCAGCGCGCCGATGTGCTGAACGACATGCTCTTTCAGGTCGGCGGTGAGCGCGTCGTTGGGCGCGTTCCCCGCGCGTGGCGTGACGAACGCGACGATCGCCTGGCCGGTAATCGGGTCGCTGGCGCCGATGACCGCGGCCTCCGCCACCGCTGGGTGGCTGACGAGCGCGCTCTCGACCTCCATCGTGCCGAGGCGGTGGCCGGAGACGTTGACGACGTCATCCACGCGACCCAGCAGCCAGAAGTAGCCATCCTCGTCGCGCCGGGCGCCATCGCCAGTCAGATAGACGCCAGGATAGCGCTCCCAGTACGTGCGGAAATAGCGGTCCTTGTCACCCCAGATCGTGCGCGACATGGCGGGCCATGGGCGCTTGATGACCAGGTTGCCGCCGGTGTTGGCGGGAACGCTATTTCCGGCCTCGTCGAGGATATCGGCCTCGATGCCGGGGAATGGCCTGGTCGCGGAGCCGGGCTTGGTGGCGACGATGCCAGGCAGCGGCGAGATCATGATCATGCCAGTTTCGGTCTGCCACCAGGTGTCCACGATTGGGCTCTTGCCGTGGCCGATGTGCTCGTTGTACCAGATCCACGCTTCGGGGTTGATCGGCTCACCAACGGTGCCGAGCAGCCGCAGCGAAGAAAGATCGTGCATCGCTGGATACTGGTCGCCCCAGCGCATGAACGTGCGGATCGAGGTGGGCGCGGTGTAGAGGATGGTGATCGCGTACTTCTCGATCAGGTCCCAGAAGCGGTCCTTATCGGGGTAGTCTGGGGCGCCCTCGTACATCACGACCGTCGCGCCGTTGGTGAGTGGGCCGTAGACGATGTAGCTGTGTCCAGTCACCCAGCCGATGTCCGCGGTGCACCAGTAGATGTCATCCTCTTTGAGATCGAAGATCCACTCGTGCGTCAGTGAGGTGCCGACGAGGTAGCCGCCGGTGGTGTGCATCTGGCCTTTGGGTTTGCCCGTCGTGCCAGAGGTGTACATGATGTAGAGCGGGTGCTCGCTGTCCACTGGCTCTGGCTCGACGGTCTTGCCCTTGGCGTTCGTGGCCAGATCGTGATACCAGTGGTCGCGCCCGTCTTTCATAGCCACATCGCGTACGGAGGGGCCAACCCGCTGAATGACCAGCACATGCTCGACGGTCGGCGCTTCGGCGACCGCCGCGTCGGTCGTGTCCTTGAGCGGGACCACGTTGCCGCGCCGCCAGCCGCCGTCGGCGGTGACAACGACCTTCGCGCCGGAGTCGTTGCAGCGGTCGCGCAGGGCCTCGGCGCTGAAGCCGCCAAAGATGACGGTGTGCGGCGCACCGATGCGGGCGCAAGCCAACAGGCCGATCGCCAGCTCTGGGATCATGGGCATGTAGAAGGCGACGCGATCACCCTTGGCGACGCCCAGCCCTTTGAGCACGGCGGCGAAGGTGTTGACTTCCCGGTAGAGGTCGCGGTAGGTGAGGACGCGGGTGTCGCCTGGCTCGCCTTCCCAGATGATGGCGGCCTTGTTGCGGCGCCAGGTCTTCACATGCCGGTCAACGGCGTTGTAGGAGGCGTTCAGCTTGCCGCCCACAAACCACTTCGCCCAGGGCGCGTCCCATTCGAGGACCTTTTCCCAGCGCTGGAACCAGTCCAGCCGGTTCGCAGCTTCCGCCCAGAACCCCTCGGGATCATCTTTGGCCCGCTGGTAGACGGATGGATCGCGCACGTTTGCGTTCGCCGTGAATTCCGCAGATGGCGGGAACCGCCGGTGTTCTTGAAGCAGCGCATCAATGGTGGATGACTGCCCGGAAGATCCCTGAGGAGCTGACATTTCTGCCCCTTTCGCACTGGCGCGGCGCTTGCCTTCGTTGGCGTCGCCGCTTGACGTACAGTGACGGCAATAGCGAGGGCGCGCTACTGTGGCGCGCTCGTCGGATGCATTCTACCAGATTTTATGTCACAATGCGTGAGGTGCTATTCCGTCACTGACTTTCTTATGTTACACTTGCGTCAGACCAGCGTATTGTCGCTTGCCTCTCTCAATTCCAGATGTGTAGCGGATTATATCACGACGTGAGGTAAGCGCTCATTCATGACCGTCGGGAAGCGCCGGGCTTCCTGACACTCGAGCCAGGCGGCGCCAGCCGTGCGGGCGAACATGCTCGGGCGGCTGTGGCCATAAATTACGCGGACTCATCACCGCAGGCATGCTCTCGTGAAAGGAGGGATGCGCGGCGAATCCCCCGCGCGCTTGGTGGACGCGCAGGAACGAGCCTGCGCCTGACTCTCGCGCAGAGACCGGCGACATAGCGTGTGCCGGTTTCGCTCAGTACGGCATGGGAACAGTGTTGTTTCCCGTCCCCGAGAGGAGTCATCATCGTGTCCGAAGTCAAGATCGCAAATCCTGGTCCCCTCGGTCTCTGTGGCTTCGCGTTGACCACCTTCGTCCTCAGCTGCGTCAACGCGGGCCTTTTCAAGGCAAACGAAGAAGCCGTCGTCCTTGGCCTGGCCGTGTTCTATGGCGGCATCGCGCAGTTCGCCGCTGGCATGTGGGAGTTTCGCACCGGTAATACCTTCGGAGCCACCGCGTTTACCTCCTACGGCGCCTTCTGGCTCTCCTTTGCGGCGCTGCTCATTCCTGGCTTTGGTGTCGGCATCGGCACTGAAAAGGGCCCCACGGACCTTGGCGTCGGCCTCTATCTGCTGGGTTGGACGATCTTCACCGGCCTTATGATGCTTGGTACCTTCCGCATCAATGGTGGACTGGTGCTCGTGTTTGTCGCGCTGTTCATCACCTTCCTGCTGCTGACGATTGGCGCGCTGACCGCCAGCTCGAGCATGTCGCAGCTTGGTGGCTATCTGGGCATCGTGACCGCCATCCTGGCGTGGTATGTCGCCCTGGCGGGTATCCTGTCCGCTGTGTCGGGCGGCAAGTGGAATCTGCCGGTGTTCCCGCTGGGCGCCTAGCGCGTTTTCAGCGCACACCTCCATTTGCGCGCCTGCGCGGATCGCTCCAAAATCTGGGGTGGCCCGCGCGGGCGCGCCGCGATTCTCTGGAACAACTCGCGGGCGCCGCATGCGCGGTCTAGCGGCCTGGCGGTCACGCCAGGTTTGACGAGTGTATGCGGCTGGGGTACACTGGATTGAGGTCGCGCTAGGTGGGGAGTTGGGGCTTCCCTGTACTTGAAACGCTCCGTAGGCAAGGCTGAATTCCTGCCCGAGAGTTGTGTCGACCCAGTTCCGTTCGTGCTTGATGATTATGAGGGTCCGGTCCCCGCGCGGCACATGTCTGCGAACCCCGTCAGATCGGGAACGAAGCAGCGGTAAGTGGATCTCTGTGGGCGCCGCGGGATTGCCGGGTCTGAGTCGGAGAGTAAC
>DASTKI010000214.1:0-36068 GCA_035716045.1 Ktedonobacterales bacterium | reverse complement strand
GGGCAGGGGGCGGCGGTGGTACACTCTTGCTGTCCTCTCCGGCGCACAGCAACGGATGAGGGGTCGCAGACAATGAGTGTGCGACCAAATCATCGCCGCCAGCTAGGCAACCGGCGTGGCGGGAAAAGCCGGAAATGATCAGCATCGCTGACCTTCAGCGACCAGGCCGATGTGGCGCAGCGGTAGCGCAACGGTTTCGTAAACCGTAGGTCGAGGGTTCAAATCCCTCCATCGGCTCCCCTCCACCAAACCCATATATCCCTACTACGCAATAGCCCGCCCCGGTCGCGTCATCTTCCATGAGCGCGACCGGGGCGTTCGTGCTGTTTTGTTGAATCCGAGCCACCCGGGGAGAAGAGCTATGCCGCACGTCGTTCTGCTCGGCGATTCCATCTTCGACAACCAATCGTATGTCCGGCCTGGCGAGCCCGATGTCATTCACCAGCTACGCGCGCGCCTCCCCGATGGCTGGGCCGCTACACTCCTCGCCGTAGACGGCAGCATCATCTCCAGCATTCCCCGCCAGCTCGCGTCCCTCCCCTCGGACGCCACGCACCTGGTCATCAGCGTTGGCGGCAACGACGCCCTCGGCCATCTCGGCGTCCTCACCGCGCCCGCCACCTCCGTCACCCAGGCGCTCACCCAGCTTGCCGCCATCCATGACCAGTTCGAGCAGTCCTACCGCCGCATGCTCGACGCCGTCCTCGCCCGCAACCTCCCCACCACTGTTTGCACTATCTACAATGGGGCCTTCCCTGATCCCGCGTACCAGCGCGTTATCACCCTCAGCGTGGCCATGTGGGACGACGTCATCCTCCGCAGCGCTTTCGAGCGTGATATCCCGGCGCTCGATCTGCGTACGATCTGCTCCGATCCCGCCGACTACGCCAACCCCATCGAGCCGTCCGCTAATGGCGGCGCCAAAATCGCCAGCGCCATCACCGCCCTCGTCACCACACATGACTTCACGCGCGTTGGTCACCAGAAATATGCGCTGATCTCGCCGCGACTGACTTCCGGCACGTGAGGCGCCCGCCAATAGGGCATGATTGCGCGCTCACGAGCAAACCAAGGCGGCAGCCCGCACTACGCGGCAGAATTGCGCGCTCGCCCGCCAGGGGCCATAGCGCTGCGGTTGGTCGCCGCGGTGAACTCCAGTCGCGCGAGCCTGCGGGGCGCCGCCGAGCAAGCGCCCAGCGCGCGGCTATGGCCACACTCCGTTCGGGGCGCCGCGGCTCCAGTTGGGTATGTCGCTCGCTAGAGCGCTCGCGTAGATGTCGTATGCTGTCAGTCTATGGCGCAACCGCGACCATGCCCATCGAGCGCCATCAGGGCGCGAAGCTCCTATGACCGATGAGGGTATGTACATTCATGCCAGGCTCCCTTGACCCCCAGCATGCGTGGCTGGCGGCGGCGCGCACGCTCGGCGAGGCGCTGGGCCTGGCAGGGTCTTGGCTGCGCGAGGCGGGCTCCGAGACCCCCGCGCTGGACGCGCAGGCGCTACTGGCGCACGTCGTGGGCTCGGCGCGGGCGACGTTGCTGGCCTACCCAGAGCGCGCCCTCACGCCTGAGCAGGCGGCGACGTACGCCGATCTAGTCGCTCGGCGGGTGGCGCACGAGCCGGTCGCCTACCTGACCGGGCGCCGCGAATTCATGGGCCTGGAGTTTCATACCGACCGCCGCGCGCTGATTCCTCGCCCTGAGACCGAGCTGCTGGTCGAGGCCGCGCTGGGCGAGATTCGCCAGCGATTGAGCGATCTTGCGCGGCCCGCGCCCATCGCCGCCGACATCGGGACTGGCAGCGGCGCCATCGCCGTCGCGCTGGCCGCGCTGGAAACGCGCCTGGCCCGCGTCTACGCGGTGGACATCTCATCCGACGCGCTGGCGCTGGCCGCTGAGAACACCGACGCGCTGGGCGTCGCCGCGCGGGTCATCGCCATGGCGGGTGATTTGCTGGAACCACTGCCGGAGCCGGTAGACATCATCCTTGCCAACCTTCCCTATATCGCGCCGGATGACGCGAACGTCGCGCCGTCGGTTCGCGGGTATGAGCCGCAGTTGGCGCTCTATAGCCCTGAGCGTGGCCTCGCTCATATCCGCCGCCTGCTGGAACAGACGCCGGGGCGGCTGCGGCCCGGCGGCGCGCTCTATCTGGAGTTCGGCTATGACCAGCGTGCGGCGGTGGAGGCGCTGGCGCGCCAGGCCTTCCCAGCGGCGACGCTGCGCGTGGGGGCCGACTATGCGGGCTGGGACCGCTACATCGAGATCCACACCGCGCCCGGCGGCTGATGTCGTCCCTCCCACACGCGAGTAATGGACTATCCAGCGGGCGGGTGTGCGGTGATATGACTATGCGGAGCCAGGCGCTCACACACGCGTGGGGATGATGTGGAGTGGTGGCGGTGGAGCAGAGAGAGGAAGGCATGACATGGCGCGGGCGCGACCGGACGAGCACGCTGACGTGGGGGGCGTGGCGCAGGAGGGCGTCACGCCCACGCCAGCGCGGCGCGCGTTCGTCATCTCGCGGCCGCCAGGGGTCTTCTGGCTGATGTTCGCCATCAACCTGTTCAATTACCTCGACCGGATGATCGCGGTCGCCGTTGGGCCGGCGCTCAAAGTGGAGTTTCAACTGAACGCCCGCGCAATTGGCATTCTCAGTAGCGCGTTTGTGCTGATCTATACCGTCTCGGCGCTACCGCTGGGGGCGCTGGCCGACCGGGCGCGCTCGCGAGCGCGGGTGGTGGCGCTGGGCGTTGGCTTCTGGAGTGTCTTCAGCGGGCTAACGGCGCTGGCGCGTAGCTTCGGCTCGCTCGTCGTCACCCGGGCGCTAGTCGGCGTAGGCGAGGCCAGCTACTATCCCGCTGGCGCCGCGCTCCTGAGTGACTATTATCCGCGCGCGGCGCGGGCGCGCATCATGGGGCGCTGGCAGACAGGCCAGATGGTTGGCATCCTGCTGGCGTTTGGGCTCTCCGGCGCGCTCTTCGCGCTGCTGCCCGCGCATATCGCCTGGCGAGTGGCCTTCCTCGTCTCGGCGATTCCGGGGCTGGCCCTGGCAGCGCTGATGTGGCTCGTCGCCGACCCGCGCCGCGCGCCTGTCTCTTCCGCGCTGGATAGCTCCGCCAGCCCGCCATCCGCCAGGCAGCAGGCGCGCGCGCTCATCGGGCAAATCTCCGCCGCGCTGCGCATCCCGACGATCTGGGTGGTCGTCGCCTTGCAGGCGATCATCTTCATCATCTCCACACCCGCGATCACATTCCTGCCGATCTACGTGAGCGCCAACGAGGGGCCATTCCATCTCAGCCCGGCGCACGCGGCCTTCCTCACGGGGATCATCGTCGTCGTGGGCGGCGTCCTCGGCGCGCTTCTCGGCGGCCCGCTGGCGGACCTGTTGACGCGCCGGAGCGGCGGCGGGCGGGTGCTGGCGGTGGGGGTAGGATTCCTGCTCGCGCTGCCTTGCTTCGCCGCCATGCTGCTCACGACGCATCTGCCGGTCTTCGCCCTCGCGGGCCTGCTGGCGGTGCTGGCGCTCTATCTCCCCACCGGCCCACTCACAGCCATCACGCAGGATGTCGCGCCACCCAGCCTGCGGGCGACGGCGGTGGCGGTGACAATGCTGCTCTCGCACATCCTGGGCGACATCTGGGCTCCGACCGCCGTTGGCGCGCTGTCCACGGCGCTGAACGAGCGTATAGGCCCCGCGCTGCTGATGGTCGGCGCGCCAGCGTTGATTGCTGGATGCGCGATCGCGATCGTGGGCGCCCGTCTCTACGCCAGCAATCTGCGCGACATGCCCGAGGAGTAGGCGCGGCGGGCATGTCGCCTCAGGACAGTGTCTCAGTAACATGGCGTAGTCATCTTGTGCTCCGGCGGGCTGGCGGCGGTGCTATACTGCTCAGCGGCTACAGCAGAGGTAGCCAGGCAGGCGAAAGCCGATGCGAAAGGAGACCACCTGGACATGGCCGATCAGCAGACGCCCGTGGAGGCGTACGGGCAGCTCAGCCAGGAGCAGCGCACCGAGCTGGCGACGCACTTCCTGGAGGAGATGAAGAAAGACAATCACGAGGCCTACGAGAAGTATTCCCACGTTGATGTCACCACGGTGACGGCTGACCAGCTCGCCGAGTTGCACGACCATACCGCGAAGCATCTGCCCAATGTGTTCGGCGTGGTCATGGCGCATCCGGTGATCACCGCCGCGCTGGCTGGCTTCGCGGTCTATGAGCTAGACAGGCATCTGGGCAAGAAGTAGGCGCTCGCGCGCTCGGGGGAGCCTCTGAAGCGGTCCGCCTGGGGCGGCCCATCTCAAAAGCCTGGAGCGCGGGCCGCTCAGGCGTCATCAGGGCCGCGACGTGGGCGGCAATCTCTTCCCCTTGACATGCGGCCGCTGTCGTGTATTGTGTATCGCGACGCTGATCTTGTGTGAGATTTACACAATTTTGGGCGTATACCTTTGTAAGTCAGCGCGTATGGCCGGAAACTGTGCGGTTTGAGGCGCTGATGTGCGCGGACGCGATGAACTGGCAGGCGTAGACCTGCGGGGCGCCGCTCGTCGAGCGGAGGGGCGCCCTCTGCGCGCATGCGACCGCGACCGGCAAGCGTGGAGTCGTCCTCAGTTCTTTTGGAGGTGTGACGCAGATGCGTCTACAACGTCCCCTAAGCGCGATTACGAAGGGCTCAGTCGCAGCGATGTTTGTGCTGTCCCTGAGCTTGGCCGCCTGCGGCGGTACCGGCAGCTCCAGTGGTGGTGTCATCAAGATCGCCACCGATCTCCCAGTCTCTGGCACTGACGCGTCGGTTGGGCTGCCGACCCAGTACGGCGCCGACCTGGCGATTTCCCAGAACCAGGATCTCGGCGGTGGCTATACGCTCCAGGTCGTTCACAAGAACGACGAGGGCACAACCGGCGCTGACCCCACAATTGGCGCTGCGAACATTCGCGCGCTGCTGGCCGACCCGCAGGTGATGGCGGTTGTCGGGCCGTTCAACTCTGGCGTGGCGGTCGCTGAGATCCCGGTCGCCAACACCGGCGGCCTGGTGCTGATTTCACCGGCGAACACGAATCCTGGCCTGACCAAAGAGCAGTACGCTGCCGCTCGCGGCATCAACTTCGCCCAGTTGCACCCGGCAGGTTCGAAGGAATACTACTTCCGCGTTCCGGCGACTGACGACGTGCAGGGCAAAGTAGACGCGCAGATCGCCGCTGGCGATCCGATCAACGCCAAGACCGCCTTCGTCGTTGACGACAGCACGACCTACGGCGCGGGCCTCGCGGACTTCTTCAAGACGAACTTCACCTCGGGTGGTGGCACCGTCGCTGGCAGCCACTCGATCACCCCGCAGGAAGTCTCGAGCCTGAACTCGCTCGCCGCGACCATTATCGCCGCCAAGCCTGATGTCGTCTTCTATGGCGGCGTCACCAGCCAGGGCGGCGGCGCGCTGAAGAGGGCGCTCGTCGCGGGTGGCTACACTGGCCCGCTGGTGGGTGGTGACGGCATCGCGGACGACCCGTCGTGGATCACTACGGCTGGCGCGAACGCGTCTGCCAACACCTACGGAACGGTCGCGGCTCCAGACCCCGCGTCGCTGACGTCGGGTGACGCGGCCAAGTTCAAGACCGACTACGCCGCGTTCGCCCAGGGTAAGTCGGACAGTGACCTGCTGCCGTACAGCGCCGCGGCGTACGCCTGCGCGACGATTGAGATCGCCGCCATCAAGGCGGTCATCAAGTCCGGCAAGGCGCCGACCCGCGCCGCTGTCCGCGACTACATCGCCGGCAACACCTTCCCAACGATCATTGGCAACATCAGCTTCGACCAGAATGGCGACAATGCTGGTGACAAGGTCTTCAGCATCTACGCCATCAACCCTGGCGCCTCCACCTGGGTCTTCAGCAAAGAGGTTACAGCCTAATTTCCGGGTGTCGCCTCTCATGGGCTTGCTCCATGAGAGGCGATTTCCAGTGACGCACGGAGCAGGCTTCACACGGAGCCTGCTCTGTGCGTTACAATGTGTGACACATTTCCCCGCCTGGAAGAGCGGCTACGCTCGTGCGGACGTCGCCTCGCGATCGGCGCCTTTCTTGTTTCAATGGGCGCCAGTCTCGTTTCGATTAGTCAACCTTGTTCGGCATCACCCTTGTCCTGTGAGGAGTGACGCGCATGCTAACGCTCGCCACTGTCCTGAGCGCGGCGTCAACTGATGGGCTGCCCATCTTATTCCAGCAGATCGAGATTGGCGTGACGCTCGGGGCGATGTACGCGCTGGTAGCGCTGGGGTACACATTAGTGTACGGCATCATCGAGCTGATCAACTTCGCTCACGGCGATATCTTCATGTGGGCGACAGTCATTATGCTCGTGGTTGTCAACGCGATGCATATCGCGGCGCCGCCATCCAACTTCTTCGCCCTGATCGGACTGCTCCTGCTGCTGATGGCGGTGGGCATGGTAGTTTCCGGGTCGCTCAATTTCGGGCTCGAGCGCTTCATCTACCGGCGCTTGCGGCGGGCGCCGCGTCTAGCGCCGCTCATCGCGGCGGTCGGCGCATCGTTCATCCTGGAGACGGTCGCGCAAATCTGGCGCGGGAGCGGTTCTTACGCCTTCCCGGACATCTTCCCCCCGTCCGGCGTCTCCATTGGCTCGCTGCGAATCCCGGTGCTCGACGCATTCATCGTCTTTATGGCCGTTGGCCTGATGATCCTGCTGGACCGCTTCATCCGCATGACGAAGATCGGCAAAGCGATGCGCGCGACGGCGCAAGACCCAGAGGCGGCGTCGCTGATGGGCGTCAATGTCAACCGCACGATCGGCCTCACCTTCCTGATCGGCGGCGCGCTGGCGGGCGCGGCGGCAATGTTCTATAACCTGTACGTCGGCCAGGTGTGGTACCTGACGGGCTTCCAGTTGGGCTTGATTGCGTTCACCGCCGCGGTGCTGGGCGGCATCGGCAATATCTACGGCGCGGTGCTGGGCGGCTTCGTGATCGGCATTGTCGAAGCGCTCGCTACCCAATATCTGCCCAATGGCTCGAGCTGGGCTCTGGCGGTCGTGTTTGGCATCCTCGTGCTGATCCTGGTCCTCAGGCCTTCTGGCTTGCTTGGCCAGCAAGTGCCTAACAAGGTTTGAGTGGGAGGTCGCTCTATGGCTACGCAAACGACGCCGAAGCAGGCGACCCCTTCCCGGGTGGACCGCATGCGCTCCTGGGCCAGCGAGACGATGATCGCTGGACGTCCGGTGATCTGGTACGTGACCGGCTGGCGCTTCGCGCTCATCGCGCTGATCCTGACGATCCTGCTGCCGCTGGTTCCCTATGACGTCTATCCCGGCATCCAGAGCCTTGTCGTCGCGATGACCACAGTCTGGATCTATGTCATGCTGGCGCTCGGCCTCAATATCGTCGTGGGCTACGCTGGCCTGCTCGATCTTGGCTATGTCGCGTTCTTCGTGATCGGCTCCTATACCTTTGCCGCCGGAACATTTGGCCAGTTGCATGACTGGACAGGCGGTGGCGTGTTCCCTGTCCCCACGTTCCCGATGATCTGGCTGATACCCATCGGCGCGTTGCTCGCGGGTTTCTTTGGCATTCTCCTCGGCGCGCCAACGCTGCGCCTGCGCGGCGACTATCTGGCGATCGTGACGCTGGGCTTCGGCGAGATCGTGCCAATCGTCTTCCAGAACCTGCCGACCTTCTTTGGCAACCTGGGCATGAGCGCGACTCAGCCCGCCCCGATTGACACCCCGTTCGGGCAAATCACATTCACGGACCCGCTGAATAACGCGCCCTTCTACTATCTCGCGCTGGGGCTGGTCGTGTTGATCACGCTGGGTGTCGCGGCGCTGCGTGATTCCAGCGTGGGGCGCGCATGGGTCGCAATCCGTGAGGATGAGACCGCGGCGGAGACCTCAGGCGTGAACCTGACGCGGACCAAGCTGCTGGCGTTCGCCTTGGGCGCGTTCGTCGGCGGCATTGGCGGCGTGATCAATACCGCCTTTGTGCCGTCCATCCTGCCGGTCAATTTCAATTTCAACGTCTCGATCACAATCCTCATCATGGTGGTGCTGGGCGGCATCGGCAGTATCCCAGGTGTGATCGTCGGCGCGATCATCCTGCGCCTCTTCGATGTCTACATTCTTGGGTTGATCAATGACCCGATTCACCAGAGCGCACTGGTGGCGCCCGCGACCGCGCCGCTGCACTTCCTGGCGAATGTGGACTTCAACGTCATGAAGTATCTGATCTACGGCATTGTGCTGGTGATCATGATCCTGCTGCGGCCGCAGGGCATTATCCCTGACGCGCGCCGGCGGCGCGAGTTGAAGGGCATCGGTGCGGCGCCGGAAGACATGTCCGCGGTGGGCCTGTTCGAGGCGGAAGAGGCTGGCGCCGATATCCCCGCGCTGGACAACCTCGACCAGACCGCCTACGCGGGCGAAGGCTCCGACGCGCAAGGGAGGGATAGCTAGCATGGCGCAAGCGCAACCACTCCTGCAGGCACGGAGTCTCACGCAGACCTTCGGTGGCCTGACCGCGGTTGACAACGTGGACCTGGACATCCAGTCGGGCCAGATCTTCAGCGTCATCGGCCCAAACGGCGCGGGCAAGACGACCGTCTTCAACCTCATCACCGGCATTTACAAGCCGAGCGCGGGCGATATCATCTTCGATGGCCAGCCCATTACAGGTAAGCGCCCCGATCAGGTGCTGCGCCGGGGCATCGCGCGCACGTTCCAGAACATCCGCCTGTTCAACAACATGACGGTGCTGGAGAACGTGTTAGTTGGCCAGCATACGAAGATGCCTGGCGATGTCATCTCGGCGCTGTTCCGCTTGCCCTACTATACAAGCGCCGAGCGCCGGGCCGAGCAGCGCGCGGTCGAACTGCTCGGTTTCTTTGGCGATGCGCTCGTCGCGAAGAAAGATGAATACGCCTCTAGCCTCTCGTATGCCGAGCGGCGGCGAGTCGAGATCGCCCGCGCACTGGGATCTGGTCCCAAGCTCATGCTGCTCGATGAGCCGACTGCTGGCATGAACGACTCGGAGACGGCGGAGGCGATCACCTATATCCAGCGGCTGCGCAGAGAGTTCGGCCTGACCATCCTGCTCATCGAGCACAAGCTCCAGGTGACGATGGGCATCTCGGATCGCATCGCAGTCCTGGATTATGGGAAGAAGATCGCTGAGGGCGCGCCCGCCGAGGTGGCGCATGATGAGCGGGTCATCGAGGCGTACCTGGGCCGCGCCTCGACAGCGGGGTGATGCGGGATGCTCGAATTACAGAATGTTGACGCCTATTACGGGCCGAACCACGTGCTGCGCGGGTTGACGATCGAGGTGAAGCAAGGTGAGATCGTCGCCTTGCTTGGCGCCAACGCCGCTGGCAAGACAACTACCATGAAGACGATCTTTGGCATTGTCAAGCCGCGCGCTGGCGCTGTCATGTTCAAGGGGCAGCGCATTGACACCATCGGCACTGACCAGATCATCATGCGCGGTCTGGCGCTCGTGCCGGAGGGTAGGCGCGTCTTCCCGCGCATGTCGGTCTACGAGAACCTGGAGATGGGCGCCTTCCTGGGGACCGACCGCGAGGCGGCGGCGCGGGACCTGGAGCGCGTCTATACGCTCTTCCCACGCCTGAAGGAGCGCGCGAAGCAGGTTGCGGGCACGCTCTCGGGTGGCGAGCAGCAGATGCTGGCGATGGGCCGCGCGCTGATGGCCCGCCCGCAGCTCATCTGCATGGATGAGCCCTCGATGGGCCTCTCACCGATCCTGGTGCAGACGGTGTTTGACACTATCCAGGAAATTCGCAAGCAGGGCGTCACCGTCTTCCTGGTGGAACAGAATGCCAACATGGCGCTCAACGTGGCCGACCGGGGCTATGTGCTGCAGCAGGGGCAGATCGTGCTGACCGACAGCGCGAGCAATCTGCGTAACAACGACCTGGTGCGCTCAGCCTATCTCGGCGCCTGAGCGCGCTGACAGCGCGCTGTCCCCGACTCGCGCCCATCCGCCGATGGCCTGGCGCCGCCCGCTTCATGCTCCATGGTGGGTGGCGCCAGGCCCGTTGGTACGCAGGCGTTGACGGCTGAGCGTTTGTCGGGATATGCTGCGTTTACCGCTGGCGCCAGCCTGTCAGGCTCACGCTTGCCCGCTCTCACTCTGCCGCAAGGCGTTTCGCGACCGCGGAGCGTCTTCGTCGGTCCCTACCTATTACTGCTGTGGTAGTTTTTAAGGAGCGCGACGTGCCACAACCCCCCTCACATGAGACGCTCGCGCCTGGGACACTTCTGGATGGTGGCCGGTATCGTATTCTCGAGGTGATTGGCACAGGCGGTTACGCCAGTGTATATAAAGCGATTGACCAGCAGTATGGATATGAGCGCGCGATCAAAGAAGTCATCGCGCCTGACGACGGCGCCGCCAGACAGTTCCGGCTGGAAGCCGATGTGCTGGTGAACATCCAGAGCCCCAATGTGCCGCGTGGCTATAACGTCTTCACCAATGGCAGGCGCATCTACTTCGTGATGGATTTTGTGCAAGGCAAAGACCTCGAAGAGTTGCTCAACGATAGTCTGGTGCAGCGCCATCGCGCGCTGGATGAGGCGCAGACGCTCCAGTGGGCGATCGAGATTTGCGACGCGCTGACCCAACTGCACAGCATGCCGACGCCGATCATCCACCGCGACATCAAGCCCGCGAATATCAAGATCACGCCACAGGGCCATCCCGTCTTGATTGACTTCGGACTGGCGAAGAGGCAGGAGCGGGCCAAGCAGACCCAGACGGCGGCGCAAGGCGTCTCCCCCGGCTTCGCCCCCCCCGAGCAGTACATGGCGAAAGGCCGGACGGACGCGCGCACAGATATCTATGGGGTAGGGGCGACGCTCTACGCCTGCCTCACTGGCAAAGACCCGGCGGAGGCCCCGGCGCGCCTGCTGGCGCAGACCGGTGTCAGCCATGGCTCTCCGCTGGACCCGCCGCGCAAGCTCAATTCGCACATCTCCTCCGCCACCGAGCGGGTGATCCTCAAGGCGCTGGAGCTCGCGCCAGCCAAGCGCCAGCAGACCGCGCGCGACCTGCGCGATGAGTTGCGCAAGGCGCTTCAGGCGCTGCAACCCGGCATTACGCAAGCATCCACGCAGGTCATGCCGCCGAACCTGGCGCCCCAGCCAGCCAAGCCCGATCAGCAGAGCGCCAAGCGAGCCGCGGCCAGACCGGCCGCGTCGCCGCCCGCGCCACGCCCGGTGGCGCCTGTGGTTCCCAGTCCCGCCGGATCAGGCATCATGGGGCAGGTCGTGGCGGCGATGGCTGGCCAGCGGACCGCGCGGCAGCCCGTCGCGAAGGTGGATCAGCGGACCGAGCAGCAGGCGGCGGTGGCCGCCGCGCCGCAGACCACCAAGCAGGCGGCGGTGGGCGTCGAGGATACCGCGCAGCGACGCACGCTCTTGAAATCGCACCAGGAGGCGGCGGCCCGTAGCAGTGGCAAGCATGCCGCGGTTTCGCCCCAGGCGCTTGCGGGAGCGGGGCGCGCGCAGTCTCCCGTGCTGGAGGCCAAAGACTTAAATGCGCGCGCACTGGTAGGCGCGGCGGGCGCCGCGGCCGTCGCGACAGCCGTCGCGGAGCGCGAGGGTCGGGCTAGCCCATCGGCCAAAGGCGCCGCTGTTCGTCCCGCCGCCAAGCCGGCCGCCGCTACGCCCGCCATAGATCAGCGCGCATGGATCCGCTTCGGCGAGACGCCACTGACGACGTTTGGCAAGTGGATGCTCGCGCTGGCGGCGCTCGAGACCATCTGGGGCTTCGCCGCGCTCTCGCTGGGAATCATCGCGCTGATGAACCACGGCGCGCTGCCCTCATCGCTCATGGTCAGGCTGGCTGGAGGCTGGCTCGCGGTCGTCGCGCTGTTCGCGCTCCTGGGAGGCCAGGCGCTCACCAGGCCGGCTTACCGCCGAGGGCGTCTGAACGGCATGCGACGTGGCCTCCAGGGGACGGGGCTGTTCTTCTTCTCTGTGCTGGTGCACGCGGTCGCGCTGTGGGGCGCCTCGATCTTCACCGCGACGCAGGGTGACGCCACGCTCGAAGTCATCGCCTATACCATCTTCGGCATCAACGTGCTGGTGGCTGGCGTGCTCGCCCTCTTCACCTCCCTGAGCTGAGCGAGAGCCGCGAGCGTCCATCCAGCCCCCTCCCGCTTCCGGCCTGAAGCGCCACGTATCACCTGGCTGGCGCGGCGCCATGGCGCCGCGCGCGCCGCTTCCGCGATGTTGAGCGGCATGGGAACGCGCCGAGGCCAATTCTTGAGCCGGAAGCGCCTTTCAGGCGGCGCCATGCCAGATGTCAACGCGGGCGCGCCGGAAGGGCGTTCAAGTGGCGCGTGTGGCATGGCGAGGACGGGTCGCGGCGTTTCGGCCCGCGCTATGCCTGGGACGTAGACGGTGAAGCCGGGCGGTGGGCGTCCCTGCCCGAACCGTCCGGCTTCGCGGCGCGCGCCGTCATTTTGCGCCCTATTTCGAAGGCTGCGCCATGCTGGTAGCCGATGGAATCGTGCCCTCACTGGATGGTACCGATCCGTTCACGGTGAGCGTGGCGGAATTGATCGCTGTGGCCGTCGGCTGTGTGGCGCCTGATGGCGGGGTCGTGTAGTAGCGCAATACCAGGCGATAGGCCCCGTTGGGCAGCGCGTGGCTCTTCCCGATGCTCATCACTCCCGCGCCGACGCTCACCGTGTACGTTGCCCCCGGCTCGATCTTGACGATCATCGCGGCGCGCCCGAGCGGGCAATGCAGCGCATCGGAGCTCCCCCACTGCCCCGCCTGCTGGACCTCCAGGCTCAGGATCGAGCAGCTCGCCTGCGTGTCGACGGCGTAGATCGCTTGCGCAAGGTGGTTCACGATGGTGACGTTCATCGTGTCGGTGGGCGCATAGGCGCTGTGGTCGGTCGCGATGGTCACCGGCCCGGTGGTGATGGTTGACTCGCTCGTGTTCACCGCGCTTCCCGCTCGCAGATCGCCGCAGCCCGCCAGGGCCAGGGCAAGCAGGATCGCCGCGCCCAGCAGCGAGTGTCCCAGCCTTCTCATGCCAACGCCTCTTGTCTCCTGAGGCGCTCTCAAAGCGCCGTTCCCAGCCATCATGGCGCCAATCATCCATCCTGAGTGATGACGCTCGCTGGCCCGCGAAAGTTCCACCCGCGCGTGTTTGTCCGCGGCTGGATATAGACAGCATACGCGATACACGCGAGCGCGCGAGCGGCCACACGTTAGGGAGCCGCATCTGCCACGCTGGCCTCGATCACGTGCGCGCCGGTGACCGCCAGCAGGTCGGCCACGCGCAGGCGCACATTGACGCCGCGCTGGCCGCCATTGAGGTAGAGTCCTTCCAGCGCGGCTCCGGGCGCGTCCAGGTAGACCTCGAAGCGGCGGCCCAGCAGGGCGAGCGGCGAAATGCCGCCCACGCGCAGGCCCGTCAGCCGCTCCGCGTCGCGCTGGAGCGCCATCCGCACCGACTTTGCGCCGACGCCGCGCGCGGTCAGCCGGAGATCCAGCTCGCGGTCGCCAGGGACCATGATGAGCAGCTGCCGCCCATCGCTGGCCACCGCAACCAGCGTCTTGAAAACGTGGCCGGGCGGGACGCTAAGGAGCTCCGCCACCTCCTGCGCGGAGTGGATGGTATCGGGGTAATAGAAAGGGGTATAGGCGATGTGGCGCTGATCGAGCGCTCGCATCGCGTTGGTCTTGGGATGCTCCGGCTGCTTTGGCATGTACCTATTGTATAGCTTGTATAGCGGCGGCGCGCCTTCGAGAATCAGCCACACCACGCTTGATGGACAGGATATACTGAAGCTGGCTGACGCGCCAGGACGCGCCACCAGCAAGAGAGGATGGATCACACTAATGACCATCACATCAGGAGTCCACGAGCAGTCGTCCCGCGCTACACCCGCCGACCGCCGCGCCGCGCTGCTCGCCGCGGAGGACGCGCTGCTGCGCGCCGTCGCGCCAGATAGCGCGATCGAGCGCGGCGAGGTCACGACTCCAGAGGGCGTGCGGCTGCATTATCTCACCTGCGGCGAGGGCGAGCCGCTGTTGATGCTGCACGGACGCGGGAACGCGGCTGCGCTCTTCGCGCCGCTCTTCGCGCCGCTTGCGGTCCAGCGGAGGGTGATCGCGCTGGACCTACCTGGCTGGGGTCTCTCCGACAAGCCGCTTTTTACTGGGCACCACGCGCACGACGCACTGGATGTCTGGATGGGAGGCGCGCTTGCCCTGCTGGATGCGCTGGGCCTCGATCAGGTGGACGTGCTGGGCCACTCGATGGGCGGCCTGACTGCGCTCGGACTCGCGCTTGACCATCCCGCCCGCGTCAGCCGCTTGATCCTGGTAGACTCTGGCGGTCTTGGGCGGACTACGCCGCTCGATGTGCGGCTCTTCTTCTGGCTGAAGCCTGAGCGGCTGTTTCCCTTGCTCGGCCAGCGCTTCATGGCGTGGGCGCTTGCACAGGACGACGCGCGCTACCGCACGCTGCGCGACGAGACATTCGACTTCGCCTGGGCTGTGGCTAACCAGCCGGACGTCATCCCATCTGGAGGGCGCGCCTTCGACCGCTGGGTCAATCTTACGGGCGTCCACTTCGATCTGTTCGACCGCCTGGGCGATCTGGAGCAGCCCACCCTGATCCTCTGGGGCGAGCGCGACCGGATCACCCCCTACGCCGACGCGCTGAAAGCGCGCAGGCGCATCACACATGGGCGGCTGGTCGCCTTCACCCATTGCGGTCACTCCCCCTTCGCCGAGCGGCCTGTGGACTTCGCGCGCGTCGTCAACGTGTGGCTTAATGGAGGGGACGCGCCCTCCCGCGTCTGATCGGTTCCTCCGCTCCTCTCAGGAGCGGAGGCAGGGGTGAGACGGCCACGCCAGCAAATCCGTTACGTTCCAATCAGTTTTGAGGAGATGCCATGCCATCGCCGGTGATGACCAACGCCAACCTCCCGCTGCCCGTATTCAGCGTCGGCAAGGTGCGCGACACGTATGACCTGGGCGACCGCCTGCTGATGGTGGCCACCGACCGCATGTCGGCGTTCGATTGCATCCTGCCCAATGGCATCCCCGGCAAAGGCCGCGTGCTGACCCAGCTCTCCACCTTCTGGTTCCACCGCCTGGCGGGCATCATTCCCAACCACCTGTTGAGTGTGGACGTGAGCGATCTGCCTGAAGCCGTCAGCGCCCAGCGCGACGAGCTGGCGGGCCGCTTCATGATCGTCAAGAAGGCCCGGCGGCTAGACTTCGAGTGTGTCGTGCGCGGCTATCTGGCTGGCAGCGGCTGGCTCGACTACCAGCGCACGGGCGCCGTCTGCGGCATAACGCTCCCGGAAGGGTTGCGCCAGGCCGACCGGCTGCCACAGCCGATCTTCACGCCCGCCACCAAGGCCGAAGAGGGCCATGACATCAACATTTCGCTGGCGGAGATGCAGGCCACGATAGGCGCAGAGCTGGGCCAGCGCATCGCCGAGGTCAGCATCGCGATCTACGAGGCCGCCGCCGTCTATGCGCTGGAGCGCGGCATCATCATCGCCGACACGAAGATGGAGTTCGGCCTGCTGGATGATAGCGAGCTGATCCTGATAGACGAGCTGCTCACACCCGACTCCTCGCGCTACTGGCCGGTGGACGACTACCAGCCCGGCGGCTCGCCGCCCAGCTTCGACAAGCAGTACCTCCGCGACTGGCTGGAGGCGAGCGGCTGGGACAAGCGCCCGCCCGCGCCAGAGCTGCCGCCCGAGGTTGCGGAGGGTGTCGCCAGCCGCTATCGTGTGGCCTACGAGCGGCTGACTGGCGCGCCGCTGCCCGCCTTCTCCGCCTAGCGCCGCCATGAACGAGCCTCCTATGCCAATCGAGCCGCTTGCGCCTATCAGCCATCCCTGGGGCATGCCCGCGGCGGAGGCGATAGCCCTTCAGCGCCGGCTGGCGCCGCTGGTGGCCGCTGCGCCGCCGATCGCGCTAGAGAACGTGCGCGTGGTGGCGGGAGTGGATGTCTCGTACGATGACACGGTGGGCGAGGCCTACGCGGCGGTCGTCGTGTACAGTTATCCCGCGCTGGAGCGGCTGGCGGAGACGGCGCTGACGCGACCCTGCGCCTTCCCGTATGTCCCTGGCCTGCTCTCGTTTCGTGAAGCGCCGGTGGCGGTGGAGGCGCTGGCGGCGCTGTCCACGCGCCCTGACTTGCTGCTCTGCGACGGCCAAGGCATCGCGCACCCGCGCCGCTTCGGGCTGGCCTGCCACCTGGGCGCGCTCACCGGCCTGCCCAGCGTGGGCTGCGCGAAATCGCGGCTGGTGGGCTCATGTGATGAGCCGGGGCGCGCGATGGGCGACCATACGCCGCTGCGCGCTGGCGGGGACGTGATCGGCGCCGTTCTGCGCACGCGACCGAGCGCGCGCCCGCTGTTCATCTCGCCCGGCTACCGCGTGACACTGGAGCAGGCGCTGGAGGTCACACTGCGCTGCCTGCGCGGCAGGCGCCTGCCTGAGCCTACGCGCGCCGCCGACAGCCTTGCCGCCGCCACCCGCCGGGCGCGCCCGACGCGCGCCCGTTCTAGTGAGTGAGACTCAGACGCGATGCGCCCATCGGGGCGTGAAAGGACCACAGGTTAACGTGAGCGAGCCAACACCCCAGCCTGCGCCGCCTAAGCGTGACAGTGCGAATCCGCCCAGCGCCCGCCCGGCGTCCGGCGATGTGGATAGCCGCCCCAAGCTGCGCATGCAGGAGCTCAACCCGTTCTTCGGCGCGGCTTGCCTGCTGGCCGCTGTCGGCGCATTCCTGACCACCGCCTACTTCGCCGCCGCCGCGCTGGCGATCATCGGCGTCGCCTTCCTGCTCTACTGGCGCGATGCGCGCCCCTGGGAAGAGGTCCCGCGCTGGAAGCGGATCAGCGTCACCACGCTGATCTTCCTCGGCGGCGCCTGCCTGGTCCTGTACGTCATCTCGACCGGCGGCTTCTAAAGCGCCTGTATGCTATCCTGATATGGCGATATGGCCTCCTTCAGCGCGCTGGATGGGCCGCCCGCTGGGTGGCGGAGCGGCGGCTTGGCCGTAGGCATGTGCGAAGGCGGCGCACACGAATATTGCGGCGCTGTTCGATCCCGCGATTGACGCCGTAGGTAGCAGTGATATGTAGCGCGCTGCCCGTGACCTGGGGAGTCTGTGGCGGATGGGCGGTTGATCTATACCCTGAATCGCCTGATGCGGGCGCACAATGATGTAGATGTGGCCATCCTGCCTGACGAGCGACGCCCCGCGTTTGATGCGCTGCGCCAACAGGGCCGGCAGTTGGAGCAGGTGGTGGGTGGGGCGCTCCAGCCTTTCCCGCCGAGGCGTTCCGCCTACCAGAACGCCACGAGAGGCTCGAGGCGCTCGCTAGAATATAGCGAGGCAAAGAGCGGGGTTGGGCGCGATCAGCCGGCGATCCCTACCTGTTTGAGACCCAAGCCTACGGCGAAGGCGATGACGGCTGCCGTACCGCCGACGGCCAGAGTCTCCAGTCCCGCCAGGTACCACGGCTGATTGACGACCAGGCTCTTCGTCGCGCCGATGGCGAAGAACGTCACCCCAGTCAGCAGCGCGCTCCACATGAAGGCGCTCGCGACCTGCCCCGGCGCCACCAGGTCGTAGAGGAAGATGAGCAGCGGCGCCAAGCCGGCGACAGCGAACGCGACGAATGTGGTGAGCGCTGCGCGCCACGGCGACGGGCCGTGTAGCAGCAGCCCCTTCTCCAGGTCCAGCATCGTCTCCACCCAGCGCTGCCGATCCGCCGTCATGATGCGCACGACCTGGTCAAGGTCGTCGCCTGCCAATCCTTTGCGGGCGAAGATTTGCCGTACCTCCTCGCGCTCGCCTTCGGGGATCTGGACGACGTGGCTCTCCTCTATCCAGCGCTCGCGCTCGTAGACCTGGCGCTCGGCGCGGATGCCCTGGAAGTCGCTCGCCGCCATGCTAAACCCATCGGCCAACAGATTCGCCATGCCGAGCACGACGATCGCCGAAACGGGCAGGTCTGCGCCGACCACGCCAGCCACCACAGCGAATGTCGTCACGCAGCCGTCTATCGCGCCGAGGATGGCATCGCGTAGGTAAGGATGTCGGACTCCCCCATCTTCGAGGCGCGCCGCAATAGCCTCCGCTGTGTGATCAGCCGCCAGCTCGGATGCGCGCCGCTGCTTGTCCGCCATAATATGCCCCCGACGCCGTATCCTATGTCATCGCGCAGGACCCTAGGAAAGATCTAGGTTAGCCTGCCCGCGCAGGATAGCCAGTTTACCGAGCTCTGAGGCGCCCGGCGGCCTCGCATATGCTCATCGCCATCCTGCGGGCTCGCGCGATGCTCTCAGCGGCGCGATGCTCTCAGCGGGTGGCATAGTCCTGACACGCAGGTTACAGGCCATGAAATCGCCTGCGCGCCCGTCTACAAACGACAAACGGGGCGTCCGGGAGCATGGAAGGCTCCCCACTCTCACGCGGGAACGCAGGCCCCTGACCGAGCCCAGGTGGATGGCGCCGGTGGCTAATCCGCGAATCCGCGCGGACTCTCAGACATCACTGCGGCGCTCGACAAGGCGATACGGGACTGTTTGAGGCAGGTCTTGCGCGCCCGCGCCAGGGATGATTGGCTGGAGAGGCAAGGCTACAGGTGGTGGCAGGCGCGATCAGCGCCACTCGTCGCTATCGAACAGGATCGTGACGGGGCCGCTGTTCGTCAGCTCGACCTGCATCTCCGCGCCGAAGCGGCCTCCCTGCGTGGGAACGCCCAGCGCGCGCAATTCCTCCATGAAGCGCGCGACCAGCGGCTCGGCTACAGCGGGAGGCGCGGCGGTGGTGAACCCGGGTCGCCGCCCGCGCCGGGTATCGGCGTAGAGCGTGAACTGCGAGATGACCAGCGCCCCGCCGCCGATGTCGCGCAGCGACAGGTTCATCTTGCTCTGCTCATCGGCGAAGACCCGCAGCCCGGCCACCTTGTCCGCCATCTGGCGCGCCTGCGCTTCGGTGTCGCCGGGGCCGACGCCCAGCAGGATGACGAAGCCCGGCGCCGGGTCGAGCGCGCCCACGACCTCGCCATCCACCAGCACACGCCCGGTGGTGGCTCGCTGCAAGACGGCGCGCATGGTCCCTCGTCTCCCCGCTATGGTACGCAGGCGCCTCAAGGCGCGTCTAAGGGCCTGGCGGCCGCGAAGCCCGCCTCGCGGCTGAGGCGCGGTGGCGTCTGATGCGAGACTAGCTGGCCTTCGCCGGCGGCGGCGGGGCAGCCTTGGCTGGCTCGGCGCTGGCGGGCGCGCTGGCCCCGCTCTCGGAGGCCGCCTTCGGCGCCTCGTTGGTTTTGGCGGCGGCGCTATCGCCGTCTCCATCGCTGGCGCCTGAAGGCACGGCGCGGGAGCCCTTGCTATCGGTAATGTAGAAGCCCGAGCCCTTGAAGGTGATCGCAGGGGCGTGGATCACCCGCTGCGCGGGGCCGGAACAGGTGGGGCAGACGCGAATTGGCTCATCGGTAAACTTCTGCCAGGCCTCGAAGCGGGCCCCGCACGCTGTGCAGCGATAATCATATGTCGGCATAGACGCGCAACCTCCCACGGGCCGCGCGCCGCTCCGCTCCATCCCAGGAGCCGGGCCGCGCGACCGCGGAATGACGAAAGAGTCTGGTGGGCGATGATAGGGGGCGTGACTTCATCGCCACAACACACGCGGCGAACCAGGCGCGCCCCTGCTTTCTAAAGTATAGCACGTTATGACGAGCCTGGGCGATTCACTGGCCAAGGCCTAATCCGTCTTGCCCGCCGCGCCAATCATGTCCGCGACGATCTTACCGGAGCTCATCACGCCCGGCAGGCCGGCGCCGGGATGCGTCCCAGCGCCCACGAAGTACAGGTTGGGGATGTCCTCGCTGACGTTGTGAGGCCGGAACCACGCCGACTGCGTCAGCGTCGGCTCGACGGAGAACGCGCTGCCCAGATAGCTGCTGAGCGCGTTCTGGAAGTACGTCGGGTCTATGTGGCGCTCGGTGACGATGTGGCGCGACAGGCCGGGCAGGTAGCGCTCCTCCAGGTAACGTATGATCGCGTCGCGGTAGGGCCGCGCCTGGACGGCCCAGTCTATCCCTGAGCCCAGATGCGGCACGGGCGAGAGGACATAGAAGGCGTCGCAGCCTGCGGGCGCCAGCGAGGGGTCAGTGGCCGTCGGACGGTGCAGGTAGAGCGAGAAGTCAGGCGCCAGCGTCTTGTGCGTGAAGATGTCCTCCAGCAGGCCCTTGTAGCGCGGTCCCATCAGGATCTCGTGGTGCGCGATGTCGTCGTATGTGCGATCAGTCCCGAAGTAGACGACGAAGAGCGACATCGAGTAGTGGAAGCGGTGGAGTCGGGCGTCGGTATTGTGGCGGCGGAAGCGCCTGGGGACGAGGGTGAGGTAGGTGAAGGCGACATCGGCGTCGCTCACGACCGCATCCGCCGCTATGAGGCCGCCGTTGGCCAGTCGCACGCCGGTGGCGCGGCCCGTCCGCTCATCTACGGTGATCTCCACCACGCGCGCGTTCAGCCGCAGTTCGCCGCCGATGTCCGCGAATGCTCGCGCCATACCTTGCACCAGCGCGCCAGTCCCGCCCATCGCGAACCACACACCCCACTCCTGCTCAAGCGGATGGATCAGCGCGTAGAGCGACGACGCCCGGAATGGGTTGCCGCCGATTAGCAGCGGGTGGAAGCTGAACACCTGCCGCAGCCGCTCGTCTTTCAGGTAGCGTGCGGCGAAGGCATAGACCGACTGGTAGGCCCGCAGCCGTAGCAGGTCGGGCGCGACCCGCGCCATGTCGCGGGCGCGGGTGAATGGCTTGTCAATCAGCGCCATCCCGGTCGTGAAGATCTCGTCCGCGTGCGCCCGCAGCCGCTTGTAGCCCTCCACGTCGTCGGGATTAAACGCCGCGATCTCCGTCAAGAGCCGCTCGCGGTCGTTGGTGTAGTGGAAAACCGCGCCATCCTCGAAGCGGATGTTATAGCAGGGGTTGATCTGGACCAGGGTGGCGTAGTCCGCCGTGCGCTTTCCGGCGGCGGCGAAGATGCCGTCAATCAACCACGGCGCGGTGATGATCGTGGGGCCGGCGTCGAAGGTGAAGCCATCCCGCTTGAAGACGTACGCCCGCCCGCCCGGCTTGTCGCGTTGCTCCAGCAGGGTGACCCGATGCCCCTGCGCTTGCAGGCGAATCGCGGCGCTCAGTCCGCCAAAGCCGCCACCAATGACCACGATCCTCATCGCACGCCCCCTCTCCTGCACGCTCGAAATATTCTAGAGCCGTGGCGGCGGCGCCGTTCAAGGTTGGCCCCAGAGAGCGGCGCCACACCTGGCAGGCGCGTCTGGAGAAGGCGTCTGGCGATGTGACCAGCTGGGAGATGGATGCGGGCGCACGGTCTACAGTCGCTCGCGTGTCCTAGCGGGAATGGCCGCCTGCTCATTGGTAGCATGACGCGTGCCACGCCATTTGGCTGGCCAGGTGAGGAGGTAGCCGAGCGCGAAACCAGCGAGCAGCCCCGCCAGATGGCCGGATTTCACTGTATGGACCGTCGCGATGTCCAGGCTGATCTGGATGGCGCCGTAGAGCAGCCCCAAGCCCAGGGCGAACCGCGAGGGCCATCGCCACTCACGCATGTCCCGCCACACGAGGGAGAGATAGGCGAGCGACGCCCCGACGAGCCCCAGGATAGCTTGCGAGGCGCCGGAGCTCACGAGCGCGGGCGCCGCGACCACGCTGGCGAGCATCCCCAGCGTCCCTGCGCCAAAATAGATCGCGGCGAAGCGCATCGCGCCGAGCGCCGTCTCGACATAGCGCCCCAGGCAATAGAGCCCGACGAGATTGAGCGCCAGATGAAGGGGCTGGACGTGGAGGAACTGCGCTGTAATGAGTCGCCACCAGGCGCCGCCGAAGACGGTCGCTCCATCGGCCGCCCCGTTCGCCAGCAACATGGCGCCGTTGATCGGCTTCGCGAGCGCGACGGGCGCGTCGCCGTGCGCCAGAGCCATCTTCAGACTGGCATACAGCCAGCCAAACACATTCAGGACCATCAGGACGTACGCAACCCACAGGCTAGCGAGCGAGCGGCGCATCGAGCATCCTTTCTGGTCTTCACGGCGTCAGGCGAGCCGCCTTCCAACAGCGCGCCGTTGCTCTTAGTATAGGAGGCGGGCGATACCAGAGTACACACGACTCGCCGCATGATTTCATTACCTGCGATCACAAAACGCGCAATGTCGCCGCGGGCGCAGACGCGCTTGCACCCAATTATATCGGGGAGCGAGAGCTAAAGCCAGTCCGGCAAGGGGGCGTCGCGCGTTATATCTGGTGAAGGCGCTTGCTCAGTCAATCGAGGGTGGCGCGAGTGCGGAAAACGGCGAAGGAGCGTGAGATGGAAGAGAAGCCAGAAGCAGGCCATAGCCGCCCATCGCGGCGCTGGCGCTGGCTACTGGGCGCGGCGATTGGGCTAGTGGGGCTGGCGTGGGCGCTGGCGCCGGCGGCGCGCGGTATGTCGCTGGTGGCCAACCGCGCCAATCGCGCGGCGCCCAACGCCAGCGTGGCGGGCATTCCAGTGCGCGAGGTCCATTTCAGCGCGGCGGATGGCGTCAGGCTGGCTGGCTGGCTGGCCATCGCCTCGCCCGATTCGCCAACGATCATCCTCGTCCACGGCTTCAAGTCCGCACGCGCCTCGATGCTACCGTGGGCGCGCTACCTCTACGCCGCCCGCTACAACGTCCTGCTCTACGATAGCCGTGGCTGCGGCGAGAGCGAGGGATGGGGTATCGGCCTGGGAGCCACCGAGCCAAGCGACATCATCGGCGCTGTGCGCTACCTTCAGGGGGCGCCCGACCTCACGAACAAGCGTTTCGGAGCGCTGGGCGTCTCGCTGGGCGCGGGCGAGGTCATCCTGGCGGCGGCGCGCGAGCCAGGGCTACTGGGGGTGATCGCCGATAGCCCCTGGGCCGATGAGCGCCCGCAACTCGACCGCATGGCCTCCGTGCCGCTTGGTCCGCTCGCCGTTCCCGTTCTGCCCTACGAGCCTGCCCTGGTGGACCGCCTGATCGGCGCGCGGCTGGAGGACGCCAGCCCAGCCAGCGCCGCTGCGCAGATCGCCCCGCGCGCGCTGCTGGTTATCACCTCGGCGGATGACGCCAACACCACGACCGCACCCGCCGATCAGGCGCGCATCTTCGCCGCCGCTGCCCAGCCCAAGCTACAATGGATCGCCCCGAGCGGGGGTCACATGGGCGCGCTCTTCGCACACGCTACCGAGTACCAGGAGCGCACGATCTCCTTCTTCGCGCAATACGTTGGCTTGCCCGCTGGAGCGGTGGCCGCTGGAGCGTAGGCGCGCCCCACGCTCCGCGAATGCGCTCGCGGCCGCTGTCCTCCTGATTCGCGTCACCGGGGACGTTATGCGTCTGGCACTGTAATCGCATTGGACATGATCGAGCCAACCGAGACCCAGAGGGTCTCGCCATGATGACTGGAATAACATGTGTCGGCGTTGTCCCAGACCTGGATATCGTCTGACACAACGATCGAGTGTGTTTGATTCTCTCCGCTGCCATAATTGCAGGTGTAGGTATACGCGCCGGGCGAGAAGTGGCGGAAGGCCATCCAGATCCAGTTCGAATAGGCGTCACTCCAGCCGATGCGGATGGCGGACTGTGACGTGGGGGTGTCCGTTGGCGCCGGTGTGGGTGATGGAGGCTGAGCGGTCGGGGTATCCGTCGCCGTAGGTGATGGCGTGGGAGTGTCGGTGGCCGTAGGTGATGGCTCAGGCGTCGGAGTATTGGTCGCCGTCGGCGCGGGCGCGCTGACGCCGACATTGCCACTCGGCGTTTGCGTAGCGGTCGGGCTAGGCGGCGGCGTGCTGGTGTTTGTCGGCAGCGTCCGCGTTACCTTTGGACTTGAGCCAGCGCCGGAGGCGGACTGCAACAATGGCGCCTTGCCTGGGCCATTCGAACCAAGGTAGAGTACCCCCGCCACGCATGATACCAGCAGCAGGAGCGCCGCTGCGGCCAACGGGCCGCGCGCGTTACCTTGCCGTACGCCGCCCCGCCAGATGCTGTTCCATGGCCCAGCGGCCCAACGCGGGCCGCCCCGGCGTGTGACGGGCCAGCGCGCGCCGCCCAGTTGACGCCCCAATGGCGCGACGCTCGGCCATGTTTGCGTGGCGGTGGGGACGCCGAGTATGGGCGTCGGCGACATGTGGGCCACGGCTGGCGCCATTGGCGCGGCGATGGTCACCGCAGGCATGGTCGCCGCGGCCATGTACGCGATCAATTCGTCCGTCCACTGGCCCTGCAAGCCGAGCGCGAAAGCCTGGGCGAACGCGGCGGCGGTGGAAAAGCGGCGGGTTGGATCTTTCTCCAGCGCATTCATGATCGCGGCGGCGGCGGGCTCGGGCAGTTCTGGTCGCGCGCTCCGGGGCGACGCGGGCGTCTCGCTGAGCTGCTTGTAGATGAGCGAGGGCCAGCTGGTTGTCTCGAACGCCAGATGACCCGTCACCATCTGGTAGACCACCATGCCCAGGCTGTAGAGGTCCGAGAGCGGGCCGATCCTGCTCGTGTCGCTAAACTGCTCGGGGGCCATGTAGGCCGGCGAGCCCATCACGCGCCCGATGGTCGTCCGCTGCGTCAGGTTCAGACCGCCTGAGAGGAGACGCACGATGCCAAAATCGCCCAGGTACGCCTGGCCTTGCGCGTCCAGCAGGATGTTCGCGGGCTTGACATCGCGGTGAATAATGCCGTGCGCATGCGCATAATCCAGCGCGTCCGCGATCTGCGCCAGAATCGCCGCGACGTCAGATAGCGGCAGCGGCCCACGCCTCTCGATGGCGCTGGCCAGGCTCCCACCTTCCATATAAGGGAGCGCGATGTAGAAGTAGCCCGTGTCCTCGTCTTCGCCGGAGTCATTGGCGGAGAGAATGTGTGGATGCCTGAGCTGCTTCAGGAGCTCAGCCTCGCGTGCGAACCGGCGCTGGAAGTCCGCCAGCTCCTCGTGGCGCGATCCCAATGATGGCGCCAGGAGCTTGATGGCCGCGATGTCGGGATATGCGAGAGGAAACGCCCCACTCGTATCAACAAGCGCGGGCGCGCTCGTGGCGCGCTTGCCTCGAAATACCAGGCTCGCCGCGCCGGAATCGATGAAGTCGGTAATCTCGTATCCTGCGATCTCGCGTCCGATCAGCCCATCAGACTGGTACGGATCATGGCTCATACACGTACCCCATGTCGGGCTTTACTTCCCAGTCAGCCCGTTCCTTCTCCCCCACCACCTGAGCCTAGAAATCCATTTCTAGTGATCGCAATGATTGTCCTGTCCGGCCCGGTCAAAACTGAAATAGCGCGGGCAGCCTCAGGCGGTATCTCATCTTCTCTAGGCGATCAGGATACGCAAAAGCGGCGCCTACAAAATAACGGCGCATATGATAACGGCGCATATGATAACGGCGCATATGGCGCCGCGAGGCTGGCGAGTTGTACGGGCTACCGCGCGAGGGGTGCACAGGCAGCGGCTTCATGGCGCCCGCTGTGTCCAGGAATCGTTTAGTGTCGGATGATCGAGAATGACAGAAACGACAGAGAACGGCCGATGGGAGCCCCACTCAAGGCGCGGCGTTCAAGCTGATCGGTTGATGGCGCGACGCCGCGCCTCGTTCCACCCTTCCCCTTGAGTCATGCGGTTCGTTCTCGAACCTTACGCGAGTTCTGCCGCCTGAGTCAGGAAGTCCTGGAATAGGCGGTTCTGCTCTTCGCCAGTGAATCCGCTGACAATGCCGACGTTCTGGCAAACCAGGGTCGCGCGATTGGTCAGATGCGTAAACTCCTCGGAATAGCGCACACCGTTCAGCTTGTCGCGGTCGCCGCGCAAGAGGATGAACCCCGAAAGGTCTCCGCCGTGTGGCTCCAGGATTACAGGCTCGAAACTCTCGAGCTGCCCCTGCTTCTGCAGGCGCCCGTAGTATTCGAGCGCTTCGTTGAACACCTGGAGCGCTTGCCGCGCGCGTCCGGGCTTGACCTCTCCATAGCCGATGAACAGGGCTGCGTTCGCCATGGTGTAGACCCCTCCCTTTCTGCTGGAGCCATCACACGACTGGTGGTGGTGGAGCATGAGCCGCACGAAATGTGCCTATGCGTGCGCGGAGGCAGAGCGCGCCACAAGGTCATGCAGCGTGAGCGACCCAGGGGGAATCGCCGATGCAGTCGGATCGCAAGGCGCCGCAGAATGGCGAAGCGCAGCCGCGAGCGAGGGGCATCCAAAACACGCATGCGCTGGTGGTTTCGGACGTCTGATCGCAGTCAACGATCTCTCGTCGTTTAGTCTCTATCAGGGAAGTGGATGTGGCGCTTGGCTGGGGTGGCGCGCTACTCCGGCAGCTCGATCTTCAGCGCGCCGTCCTCGATCCAGACGGGATAGCTGCCGGCGTTTCCAGTGGCGGGCAAGGTGAGCGCGTCGCCCGTGCGCACGTCGAAGGTCGCGCCGTGCAGCGCGCACTCGACGGTGTATTCCTCTATCATGTCACCCTCGGAGAGAGGGTATTCCTCGTGGGTGCAGATATCGCCGATGGCGTAGAGCTCGCCATGGATGTTGAAGATTGCGACCGGGATGTCGCCGACGACGACGCTCAGCGCCTGTCCTGGCGCGGGCGCTTCCTCTTCGCGGCAGACTTCAACGACAACGCCCATAGGGCTAGCTGACTCCATACCTTCCGACCTCATGCCTGTGAAATGCTAACGAATGATCGCCTCTTACCTCCTCCCGCCTGACTCATCCCCCCTCTCCCTGTGGGAGAGGGGGTCAGGGGGTGAGGTCACTCCGCCTCGACGTAGCTGACGCGCTCGCGGATCTCCTCGCGAAGCGACGCCCGCAGCGACGCGATGGGCGCCTGCTCGATGATCGGGTCAATGAAGCCCTCGACGATCAGGTGCGTCGCGTCAATCCGGCTCAGACCACGGCACATCAGGTAGAAGAGCTGCTCCTCATCCACCTTGCCGACCGTCGCGCCATGGCTGCAGCCGATGATGTCATTACAGCCAATCTCCAGATTGGGGATCGAGTCGGCGCGGGCCTGGCGGCTGAGCAGCAGGTTGCGGTTCTGCTGGTAAGCGGCGGTGCCGCGCGCGCCTGGATGGACCTTGATCAGCCCGGAGTAGACCGACCGCGCTTTGTTCGAGAGCACGCCCTTGAAGAGCAGGTCGCTGACGCAGTTGGCGCCGTGGTGGTCTTGCAGCGTGTAGCGATCGAGGTGCTGGTCGCCATCCCCGATGTAGAGCCCCAGCAGCTTCGCCGAGCCGCCATCACCCTTGAGCACGCTCTCGACGCGTCCCTTGGAGAGCTTCGATCCCAGCTCCACCGTCTGGAGGATGACCGTGGCGTCACGGCCCAGGATCGCACGCTCGGTGTGGAAGTCGTAGACGTTGCGGCCCCAGCGCTGCGTGCCGATGTAGTGTAGCTTGGCGCCGCGGCCAGTGATGATCTCCAGCGCGCGGCTGCTGAACCCCTGCGCCTCATCGGCGGGCGAGATGAAGTCCTCGGCGAAGGTGGCCTGCGCGTCGTCCTCCAGCACGATCAGCGTGTGCGACAGGCTGGAGTGGCCTGCCAGCTCGGCGCTGACCACCACCCGCAGCGCCTGCTCGACGCTCACGCCGCGCGGGACGTAGACGAAGACGCCGTTGGTCCAGAAGGCGCCGTGCAGCGCGGCGAACTTGCCATCGCTCGCGGGTACGGCCTGCGTCATGAAGTAGCGCTGGAGCAGGTCGCCATGCTCGCGGACCGCCGTGACCATGTCGCAGAAGATGACGCTCTGCGCGCGCGCCTCGTCGCTCAGGCGATACTCTACCTGCTGGCCGTTGTGCAGCCCCAGGAAGCCAGCGAAGGTCTCGCCGCGCTCGGCATGCGGCACGAGCGTCCCCGCCAGCGAGCTGGCGGGCGCTTCGGGCTCATACTGGTCGAGCTTGAGCCGCCGCAGGTCGGTGCGCCGCCACTCCTCATCCTGGCGTGTCGGCATCGGGATGCTCTCGTACGTCCGCCAGGCGTCGAGCCGCCGCTCGCGCATCCACTCCGGCTCATCTCGCCGGGCGATAAGCTCGTTGAGGGCGTCGAGGCTGAATCCTCGCCGCGCCACAGGCGCTGTCATAGCTCCGCTGGTCCCTTCTCTATCTCTCGCTGTCTGTCTAGCTTCTGTTCCCATGAATCGCCGCGCTCGCGCCGATTCGCGCCCCAACTCACCGCGCGCGAAAGGGGCGAAGCAGCGCTGTGGCTGCCCCGCCCCCTCGCCGCCGCCCGCATCGGGGCGTCGCGGTCAGCTACGCGCTGGTGAGTCGCCATCGCCTCCCGATCACCCGACCGAGCCCGACATCTCGAGCTGGATCAGGCGGTTGAGCTCCACGGCGTACTCCAGCGGCAGCTCCTTGGCGATTGGCTCGATGAAGCCGCTGACGATCATCGTGTAGGCCTCGCTCTCGGTCAGGCCGCGGCTCATCAGGTAGAAGAGCTGCTCCTCACCGACCTTGGAGACCGTCGCCTCGTGGCCAACCTCGACATCCTCCTCCTCGATCTCAATGTAGGGGTAGGTGTCGGTACGGCTGGCCTCGTCCAGCAGCAGCGCGTCGCAGCGCACGTTGGACTTGACCCGTGTGGCGCCCTTCTGCACCTTGAGCAGGCCGCGATAGCTCGACCGGCCCGATCCCTTCGAGATGGACTTGGAGACGATCTGCGACGATGTATCCGGCGCGATGTGTACGACCTTGCCGCCCGCGTCCTGGTGCTGCCCGTCGCTCGCGAAGGCCACCGAGAGCACCTCACCGCGCGCATGCGGCTCCATCAGCCACACCGCCGGGTACTTCATGGTCAGCTTTGAGCCAAGATTACCGTCCACCCACTCCATCGTCGCGCCCTGGTAGGCGGCGGCGCGCTTGGTCACCAGGTTGTAGACGTTCTTCGACCAGTTCTGGATGGTGGTGTAGCGCACGCGGGCGTTGCGGTGGACGATGATCTCTACCACCGCGCTGTGTAGGCTGTCGGTCGTGTAGGTCGGCGCCGTGCAACCTTCTACGTAGTGCACGTAGCTATCTTCATCGGCGATGATCAGTGTCCGCTCGAACTGGCCCATGTTCTTCGCATTGATGCGGAAGTAGGCTTGGAGCGGAATCTCGACCCGCACGCCCTTCGGGATGTAGATGAAGCTGCCGCCGCTCCACACCGCGCTATTGAGCGCCGCGAATTTGTTGTCGTTGGGTGGGATGATCGTCGCGAAGTATTTGCGGAATAGCTCCTCGTGCTCGCGCAACGCCGTGCCGGGGTCCACGAAGATCACACCTAGTTTCTCGAGGTCCTCGCGCACCTTGTGGTAGATGACCTCGGATTCGTACTGGGCGCCCACACCAGCAAGGTACTTGCGCTCGGCCTCAGGGATGCCCAGTTGCTCGAAGGTATCCTTGATCTCGACGGGCAGGTCATCCCACGTCTTGCCGGCCTCTTGGGTGGGCTTGATGTAGTAGTAGATGTCGTCGAAGTCAATCGTGCTGAGGTCGCCGCCCCAAGTTGGCGTCGGGCGCTTGTAGAAGTAGTCCAGCGACTTGTGCCGGAACTCACGCATCCAGTCAGGCTCGCCCTTCATCACCGAGATCTCTTCGACAATCTCGTGCGAGAGGCCTTTGCGCGCCTTGAAGATGTAGTTCTCGGGCTTGCTGAACCCCCACTTATATTGTTCCAGGTCGAGACCGACCTCTACTGTATCCGCCACGGATGAGCCCTCCCTGTGGATCGCGCTACGAGCCGGGCGCGTCATTGGATGATGCGTAATTCTGACTTCACCACTAGGATATAGTATGCCACGCGCAGGCGAGAACGGTCAAGGCGCCTCATATCCTGCCGTTTGCGTCGCGCCGCGCCGACGCCGTACCCTTCCAGCAGGCGCCGTGTCGAGCTACCCAACCAGCTACGGCGCGTGGAGATCGCTAAACGATGAGCGGAGATGAGAGGATACGCCAATGGATGACGCCGTGAAGAAGGAGGCGCTGCGCCTCTTCACCTATGGACTCTACGCCGTCAGTGTCGAGGCGGACGGCGTGCGCAACGCCTTCACCGCCAACTGGCTCTCGCAGGTCTCATTCGATCCGCCGATGATCGCGCTCTCCATCGAGAACGACTCGGCGTCGCTGCCGCTGGCGCGCGCGTCGGGCCGCTTCGTCGTCAACGTCTACGATACCGAGCAGCGTGAGCTGGCGGGGCGCCTGGGCAAGCCGCTCAGCCGCAGCCCCGACAAGCTGGCGGATGTCGCGCTGGAAGCCACTCCTAGCGGGCAGCCTTACCTGCGCGACGCGCTGGCCTGGGTCGAGGTCGCCATCGAGCGCGAGGCCCCCGCGGGCGACTCCACCCTGCTGATCGGCCAGGTAGTTGATGTGGGCATGCTGCGCCGCGCGGAGCCGCTCACCATGCGCGCCTCTGGTTTCAGGCACGCGGGCTAGTCCCGTTCCGCGCCGCGCGAAAGCGGCCAGCGGCCCCAATGGGGCATGCGCTGGCCGCTGCTGACGCGAGGCATTGTGAGCGCGCGTGCGGGTTATTGCATCGTGGTGGCGCTCTCAGGAGTCGCCGCCTCCCGTCCTGGCGTGGCGCCGCCGGACTCGGTCTCTGGCGCCTCAGCCTCCGGAGCCTGCTCGGCGTCCGCGCCGTTCCCGCCGTTCTCGTCGCTGGGGGCGCCGTCATTCGCGGAGCCCTCGCGGCTCTTGCGCTCGCGCGGCTCTGGGGCCACCTTCTTTTGAGGCTCCCAGCCGGGCGCGCGGGTCACGATCATAGACATCATGCGCCCTTCGAGCATTGGCGGGCGCTCGACCGCAGCCACATTCTTCAGGTCCGCGATCACGTGCTCGAGCAGCCTGCGCCCCAGGTCGGGGTGGGCCATCTCGCGACCGCGGAACATCACGCCAACTTTGACCTTATCGCCCTCGCCGAGGAACTCCGCGACCTTGCGGACCTTGACGGCCAGGTCGTGGTCGTCTGTCTTCGGGCGCATACGAATCTCTTTGAGCTCCGACGTCTTCTGGCGCTTGCGGGCTTCGCTTTCCTTCTTCTGCTGCTCGTACTTGAACCGGCCATAGTCCATGAGGCGGCAGACAGGAGGAACCGCCATCGGCGACACTTCGACCAAATCGACATTGCGTTCCCGCGCGATAGCGAGCGCCTGGGCGGAGGACATCACACCGATGACCTGGCCCTCCTCATCAATCAGCCGCACTTCGCGCGCGCGCACCCGCTCGTTGATCCGCAGCTCTCGCTGCTGCTGCCGGTTGTCGCCCCGAAAATCCCTGTTGATAGATACACCTCCCGGTGTTCCGCGTATTCCACGCGACGCGCGGGCAACCTCCCGTTGAGATTGCGTGCCGATGCGCTGCGTATACCCGGATAATCGCTACGAGTGTAGCACACGACGCTGGCGGGCGCCAAGGCGAATCGCGGCCCTGTCGCGCGTCAGTATGCCAGCATGGAGGCCACGGAGAGCATCTCACCAAGCAGAAAGCGTCACATGGTATTACAGCAGCGCGTTACGTGGGTCGCCGCCTGCTCGCTCGCGACAGAGATAGCGGTCGTAGTGGTCGTAGCGCGCCAGGAGGGGCGTCATCCGCTCCTCCGCCTGCTCGGAGAGCAGCAGGCGCTCGGTCATCTCCTCGAACGTTGGCGTATCAATCTCGCCCACCACGTACCGGCGGCGCAGTAGCTCGAACGCGCTGGGGTCGTCGGCGATCAATGACCGGCCCTGTGACTAGCTGGTCAGCGTCGGGCGATGTGAGCGCCACCAGAGATATCCGGCGGTGATGACGGCTGGCGCGACCATCCAGAGCAGCAGCGCGCTCGTAAAGAGCAGCGGTAGCAACGCCCACGCCCCGGCAAAGTGGTCCGGCCCGATGAATCTCTCGTGATATCCAGCCATACACGGTCTCTCCCTCTGCGGCTCAGATGGCCGGCGCCCTGGCTGGCGTCGGCATGCGCGACTGTGGCCTCGCACAATGCGCACCATACGGAGCGCATCTGAGAGGGCGGAGAGAAGAGGATGGGAGATCTCTCACCTTCTCCTCAGTATTCGTGAGTATCGCGTGAGAATGGCGTTGCGGGCGCATGGCAGGGCGAGCGGGGGCCGTGTAGAATGGGGCGCGAGGAGGGACAAGCCATGGCCGCGACAACGATCTTCATCAGCCACAGCAGCCAGGACAACGAATGGTGTCGCCCGTTCGTGGCGGCGCTTCAGGCCAAGGGCTTCGATGTCTGGTACGACGAGCAGGGCCTGACGGGCGGCTCCGCCTGGGTGACGTCGCTCCAGCGCGAGGCGCAGTCGCGCGATGTGTTCGTGCTGGTGGTGACGCCGGAATCGCTGGCGTCGCAGTGGTGTCAGGAGGAGCTGCAGCTCGCGCTGGCGACGCGGCGCAACATCCTGCCCATGCTGCACAAACCCGCCAAGGTGGATGGCTTTCTCTTGACCCGCCAGTGGATAGACGCGACCGGCGCGGCCCCCGAGGTGGCTGCGGAGCGCGTGGCCGCCGCGCTGCTGCATGGCGCGCTGCCCATCGAGGAGAAGCGCGAACGGCGCCCACCAACCGACCTGCCGCAGATCCTGCCGGAGTGGCTGGCGCGCCTGGGCTACACCGGGCGGCTATACGATCAGACGCCCGTCATCATCCCGCCGCTGGTCGCGATTCCAGCCGGCGCCTTTCTGATGGGCAGCGATCCGCGCCGCGACCCCGATACGAATGATGCCGAGACGCTCATGCGCAGGGTGGAGGTCGCCGCGTTCCAGATCGCCCGCTATCCGCTGACCGTCGCCGAATACTCCTGGGCGGTCCAGGCGGGCGCGATCAAACAGCCCCCCGATTGGGAGCGGCAGCTCCAGCGGCCCCACCATCCGGTCGTTCAGACCACGTGGAAGAACGCCATCGCGTATACCGCGTGGCTGGCGGACCTGACGGGCGAGCCATGGCGGGTACCGACCGAGGAGGAGTGGGAGAAGGCCGCGCGTGGGGTGGATGGCCGCATCTTTCCGTGGGGCGATGTGTGGGATTCCTCACGGGCGAACACGGAAGAAGGCGGGCCGGGCGACACGACGCCGGTGGGGATGTATCCGGGCGGCGCCAGCCCGTATGGCGTGATGGATGTGGCGGGCAACGTTCAGGAGTGGGTAGGGATACCGCCCAGCTCGCCCATGTATCGCCCAGGCGTCTACATAGGCGAGGAGCCTGATAACAACGGCTACATGGCTGGCGGCTCATGGAATGAAGGGCCGCTATACGCCCGCACAGCCCGCAGAGGGCAGTTCTTCATGGGAAACCGGGACGAGACGACCGGGATCCGCCTCGTCCTCGCGCAGTAGCCTGGCGGGTGAACCCGCGCCTAGGGGCCCCGGGCCGCGAAGCCCGCCTGCGCGGGCTGGGTGGCGGAGAGAGACGGGGAGCCGGTGAAGGCCGGCTTGACGGCGGCAGCCGCCCGCCCACGGGTCTAGCGCGTCTTGGCGGTCTTGACCATCGTCCGCATGCAGCGGGTGCAGATATTGACGTGCTTGGGCGTGCCGTCAATCACCATGCGGCGGCGCTGCACGTTGACCAGAAAGCGACGGTTCCCTTTGCGGTTGGAGTGGCTCACGGTGTGGCCGTACTGGGCGCTCCGGCGGCAGATATCGCAACGCGAGGACATGGCTTTTCCCCCTTGTCGGGCTTGAGTGATTCGGGCTGGATCAGGGATCCAGGACGCTCCGGCGCCGGATGCGGCAATCCTGCCACATCCGGCGCGTTTCGGTCAGGATACAGGTTGGGGCGTCGCCGCTCGCTGGAGCGAACACGCCAGAAAAGTATAACATGGGCTTGCGCTGGCGCGCAAGCGCGTGTATGCTGCGCATGCCAGACTTCATGGCTTCATACGCGGACGGGCTAGCCTGCCTGTCCTTATAACCTGCGCGCCCATGAGCGTCTGCTCGATGCTTCACCGTCCCGCGCGCCGGAGCGCCGCCCGTCGGGGCAGTCCGGTTTCTCGTTATGGAATCGTGCGCCTCGGCGTCCGGCGCCGCAGCGCGATCCCGCGGTGGGATCGCGTGTCGCCGGGAATCGGCATGGGAGTGGCCAATCACCATGACCAGCGTTGACTCGACTGCGGCGGCTTCCCCAACATCCCTGTTCGCGCGGGCGCGCCATCACGGTTCGCCAGGCGCCGAGCCGGTGAGCGTCGTGCGCGCCATTGCAGCCATCGCCGCCCGCGCGGCCGCTGACTGCTATGGCGTCGTTGGGCTTGCGCCGCGCTATGCAGGGCTAGGCCCGGTGGAGCCCCTGACCCCGGAGCGCGCCGCCCGCGGGGTCGAGGCGCGCGTCCTGGATGGCGGTCTCGTCGTTGATGTGTGGGTCATTCTCGAGAGCGGAGTACGCGTCATCGAGGTGGCCCACAATATTATGGTCGGCGTGGCATATGCGGTTGAAGAGGCGCTGGGAGCGCGTGTGGCGCGGGTGAACGTCAACATCCAGGCGCTGCGCGCCGGCCCGCTGTGAGGCTCAGGCGCCTGGCGAGGCGTGTGGGTCTCTGGACTCTCCGCACGCCGCCGCACTGTCCCAATCCATCGTGACGCGCGCCGCGCCCCGCTGTGAGGGTAGGCGTGACCGCTCGCAAGCGTCTGGTCGCCATCCGATGGCGCGGCGCATCAAGATTGTTCGCTCTACTCCTGAGTTATCGAACGGAGGGCGAGAGGGGGCCTGAGGTCCCCGCAAGAGATATGGCACGAAACATCTTCGCGCGCTTCACCCGCACCCGGCCGCAACGCGCCCTCATGTCGCTGGACGGGCCCACGCTCAAGAGCGCCTTCACCTCCGGGTATTACTGGCTGGAGCGCCATAAAGAAGCGATCAACGCCCTCAATGTCTATCCTGTTCCTGACGGCGATACCGGCAAGAATATGACGCTGACGATGGCCGCCGCTGTCCAGGCCACCGCCAGCGGTCAGGACGCCAGCGCCAGCGCCTTCATGGAGAAGTTCTCACGCGGCGCGCTGATGGGCGCGCGCGGCAACTCCGGCTCGATCCTCTCGCAGGCGCTGCGCGGCTTCAATAAGTCCATCGCTGGCAAAGCCGCCATCACCCCAGCTGAGTTCGCCGCCGCCCTCCAGGAGGGCGCGCGCGCGGCCTACCAGTGCGTCGAAAAGCCCGTCGAGGGCACGATTTTGACTGTCGCCCGCGAGTCCGCCGACGCCGCGATGAGCAGCGCCAAGGCGGGGGCCAGCTTCTCAAAGCTGCTCGAAGACACGGTGCGCGCTGGCAAAGAGGCCGTCGCCCGCACGCCCGATCAGCTCCAGAAGCTGAAGGATGCGGGCGTGGTGGACGCGGGCGGCCAGGGCTACGTCACCGTGCTGGAGGGCGCCCTACGCTACCTGAAAGGCGAGCCGGTCGAGCCGCTCTCGCATACCGAGCGCGACCAGATTGACGAGGCGCACCGGGGCCACGTCCAGATCGAGGAGGAGTTCGGCTACGAGGTCGTCTTCCTGCTGCGCGGCGAAAACCTGGACGTGGACGGCATCCGCCGCACCCTCAACGCCATGGGTGGCGTCTCCACGGTGGTCGCGGGCGACAGCCAGATGATCAAGGTCCACACCCACGTGCCGATGCCCGGCAAGGTATTGGACTATGGCGTGAGCCTCGGCAGCCTGCTCGACATCAACATCGAGAACCTCCAGGAGCAGAGCCTGGCCTACGCAGCGGAGAGCGCCCGCGAGCGCGGCCTGACCGGCATGGACCTGCACAGCGCCGCCGGACAGAACGGCGCGCGTCCCGCCAGCCCGCCCGCGCCGCCTCCCGCGCCGCCCGCTGTCGAGCGGCTGCCGGTGGGGGTGGTCGCGGTGGCGGCTGGCGATGGCTGGGCGCGCCTCTTCGAGAGCTATCGTCTGGGTGGCGTCGTCCCCGGCGGCCAGACGATGAACCCCAGCACAGAGGACCTGCTGCGCGCCGTCGAGACCTGCCCCAGCGACAACGTCATCCTGCTGCCCAACAACCACAACATCTTCATGAGC
>DASTKI010000213.1:0-8403 GCA_035716045.1 Ktedonobacterales bacterium | reverse complement strand
TGCGCCTGCGTCCCCGTCTCCCAGCGGTCGGGGATGGCGTCGCTGGCTGGGCGCACCTTGTAGGGCGTCAGCCGCTCCAAGTGTTCGCGCTTGCCCCAGACAATCCCCTGGTGCGGGCCGAAGAACTTATATGCTGAGCAGGCCAGGAAGTCGCAGCCCAGCGCCTGGACATCCACCGGGGCGTGCGGCGCGTACTGCACGGCGTCTATGTAGGTCAGGGCGCCGACCTCGCGCGCCCAGCCGATGATCGTCGCCACGTCGTTGATCGTCCCGACCGCGTTCGAGGCGTAGCCCACCGCAACGACCTTCGTCTTCGGCGTGATCTTCGCCCGCGCGTCCGCCATATCCAGCGCGCAGGTCGTCAGGTCTACGTCCACCACGCGCAGCGTCAAGCCGCGGTCCTCGGCCATCATGCGCCAGGGCGAGACGTTGGCGTCGTGGTCCAGCGCGGTCACCACCACCTCATCGCCGGGCTGCAGCGTGCGCCCGATCGAGCGGCTGATGGCGAAGGTGAGCGAGGTCATGTTGGGGCCAAAGACGATCTCACGCGGGTCGGGCGCATTGAGGAAGTCGGCCATGGCCGCGTGCGCCTCCGCCAGCAGCTTGTCGGTCCGCTGGCTGGTCAGGAAGGCGCCATGGGTGTTGGCGTTCATGTCGAGGTAGTAGCGGCCCACCGCCTCGATGACGCGCTGCGGGACCTGCGTGCCACCGGGATTGTCAACGTAGATCGCGGGCTGGCCGTGGGCCGGCCCGGTCAGCGAGGGGAACTGTTTCCGGATCGCGTCGAGGTCCAGCGCGAGCCGCCCTTTCGCGGTATCAATCGCCATGATGTGTCTCCCAACCGTCTCCGCGCATATCGAATCCGCTTCATGTACGCAATTGTAAGCGATCGCCTTCATCTCCCGCTCGCTGGAGTCAAGCGGGCTACGCGCTCTCCGGCTCTGGCGGCTCGACCAGCTCGCGCATGAGGCGCTCCAGTTCGGCGGCGGGGTCGGCGCAGAGGCCGGAGTGGACGGGCGAGGGCTGGATCATCGAGCTTCCGGGCGAGACGAGCCAGTGGAAGCGCTCCGCCTGCGAGAGCCGCGCGATGGGGCCGGCGTCCGCCGCGCCCTCGCTCACCCGCCGCAGCCCGTCCAACTCGGCGCGCAGCAGGTCCAGCTGGGCGTCGGTCAGCGCGGGGCAGAGGGCGCGCAGCCGCGCTTCATCCAGGGCGATGCGCAGGCCCAGGTAGCGCCGCTGGCGGCAGAGCAGGACCACGCCAGCATTCAGGCATTCGCCGCGCTCGACGCGCGGCACGACGCGGATGATGGCGTAGTCGAAGGCGGCGTCGCGCGGCGCGCCTGCCGCCGCCTTGCCGGCGTCACGCGGCTCGCGAGCGGGCATCCAGCGCCTCCTTCACGAAGACCGCCGCGGCGTCGCGGCGTCGCTCCAGATACGCGACATAGGCGGCGCGGTGCGCGGCGGGATCGGCGAACGCGGGCTCGTCGCCAAGCCACTCGTCGGGGACCAGCCCGACGATCTCCTCCAGCGTCGCGCGGGTCAGCTTCGCGCGCAGCGGGCCATCCACCTCCGCCAGCCGCGACGCGCGGGGCAGCAGCACGTGGTCCTTGACCGCGGCGAAGCGGTCGCCCGCGCGCTCAAGGTAGTTGGCCCAGGTGTGATGGAAATAGAGCGCCGCGCCATGGTCTATCAGCCAGAGGCGCTTGTTCCAGATGAGCATGTTGGTGTTGCGCGCCGTGCGGTCAATGTTGGTGATGAAGGCGTCGAGCCAGACGATGCTGGAGGCCAGTTCGGGATCGAGCGGCGGCGGCGCGGCGGCGCTGTAGGGCAGCGCGCCCGGCAGGAAGTCTATGCCCAGATTGCGCCCGGCGCTGCCCAGGATCAGGCTACGCACCTCGTAGTCCGGCTCGTTGCGCCCCAGCGCCGGGTCCAGCTCGATGAAGGTGATCTCGGGGACCGGCAGGCCCAGCGCGCGGGCGATCTCGCCGCCCACCAGCTCGGCGATCAGGGCGCGCGGCCCCTGGCCCGCGCCGCGAAACTTGACGACGTACAGCCCGTCATCATCCGCCTCCACCAGCCCCGGCAGCGATCCACCCTCGCGCAGGGGCGTCACATAGCGCGTCGCCAGCGCCGTCCGCATGAAACGCTCCATCCCGTATGCCTGTTCGGTAAGCCCGGGCGGCGCTACGTGCGCGCCAGGGCTTACCCAGTATAGCAGCGCCAAGCTGGCCCGCCGCCATACGCGCATGCCGCCCCGCTCATCGCGAATGACGCCGGGCCTGACGGATGGACTTCCGCTTCCTTTTGTCGCCGCCTGATGTCCTTCCATGCGACGGAAAGACGGGCGGCGACGCCTGTCCCGGCGTGGGGTCGCGGCGGCGTGGCGCTCTGGGGGGAACGCCGCTCCCCGCGGCTCCTGATTCACTCTCACCCATGCTGAAGCCCGCGCACGCGGGAAAGGATGACAACCACACCTATGCGAGACACTCTCCAGACGCTCCGGCGCTTCCTCCCGGTCTTCGCGCTGCTGCTCGCCATTGGCGGCGCCATCATGGCCTGCGGCTCCAGCTCCGATAATACCGGCTCGATCACCACCGACGCCTCAACTTCATCCTCCAGCGCCAAGCATTTCAAGGTCGGCGATCAGGTCAAGATCGGCGATACCTGGGTCGTGACGGTCAACTCCGCCAAGCTCCACGGCGCGACCGAATTCGATCAGCCCAAGTCCGGAGACACCTATCTCGTCATTGACGCTTCCTTCAAGAATGTCTCCTCGGAGGAGCAGGAATTATCTTCGCTGCTCCAAATGAGCCTGAAGGACGCCACCGGGCAGAAATACACCGAAACTATCGCCACGTTCGCGAAAAGCACTCCAGATGGCAAAGTCGCGGCGGGGGACATCCTGCGTGGCCAGCTGGCGTTTGAGGTGCCGAAGGCGCAGAAATCCTTTACCTTCGCCTTCGAATCAGACATCGCGAGCAGTGGCCAGACCATCTGGGACATCAAGGTCTGATTCCCAGCCCGCCGCTTCGTTCCAGCTTCGTTCCAGCCTCGTTCCAGCCTCGTTCCACCTTCGTTCCAGATGAGCGCTAGCCCTCCCCTCCAGGGCAGGCGCTCATCCATTCCCCGGCGCTCCCTGCTGGCCGGGGATGAACGTTGAAAAGAGCGCCTGCTGCCCGCTGACCACGCCGGTAAGCCAGAGATAGGCCCCGGCGACATGGGCGTAGGGGCCATCCTCAGGGCCGCCAGCCCAGGTGATTCCCACCAGCGCCGCGCCGTCGGGCGCCTTGGCGCCCACGCGCCACTGATGGGCTCCGGGGTCCCAGGCCCATAGCCACAGCTCGCGCTGCAGGTTCAGCGTGGCCACCGTGCCCGGCTTTTGTCCCAGCGCCAGCAAGTCTCCTCCTGGCCCTACCGCCAGCGTGTCAGTGATCCCCAGCGGCTTGACCTGCGTGGTCCGGCCTGCAGGCAGTGGCAGCGGCGGCACATTGCGCCATGTGGTGCCATCCGGGTTCAGCGCCTGGATCGCGGCGGGCGCGTGATCGGGGATCCATGGCGGCGAGAGCTCGCCCGCGTTGAAGACGACGGCATAGGTAGGTGGCCAGCGCACATTTTCCAGCTGCCGCGGCTCAGTAGATGAGAACAGCCGCGCGCCCAATGGCGCGTCCAGCGCGCGCCGCCATGAGTAGCCACCATCCAGCGACCGCCACACCTCGGCGGTCGCCGTCAGTTTGCCCGGCCCCGGCCACGTGTAGACCTGGGTGATGATCGAGTCCGCGGAGCCAGAATCGAGCAGGGCGGGCGCGAGCGAGAAGTGGGGGTCGAAGGGGTAGAGCGGGATCGCGTTCCACAGCTTGCCCAGATTGCCGCTGTGCGCGAGGCCGGTCAGCGCCTGCCCGCCCTGGGCGTTGGTCCACCAGTAATAGAGCGCGTGCGCCGAGGGCCACACGTCCCCCAGGCAGGCGTCCTGATAGGCGGGCGGCGAGACCTCCTTCCAGGTCGAACCGCCATCGGAGCTGCTGTAGAGCGTCAGCCGTTCGCACCCCGGCGCGCTGGGGTCGCGCGCGTAGATCACGACCAATGCCAACGCCGGCGCGTCGAGCGCGATCTTCACCCGGCAGGAGCTGGCGGGCGGCGATGGCGACACCGCCAGCGTGTTCAGCCAGTCGCGCCCGCTGGAGCGAGTCTGCCAGACCTGAGCGCCGATGCCATCTACAGCGCAGGCGTACGTCGCGTCGGGATTGATGGGGTCGGGGGTGTAGGTGACTGTGGCGCCCAGCGGCGCGCGCAGGGCGTCCATCTCGCGCCAGCCGGTCATCACCAGCTGCGGGATCGGCGGCGCGCCCCGCAGCGCGGTGGTGAGCCGCGCCCAATTGGCGCGCACCAGGGCTGGGCCGTCGAGCAGCACGGAGAGCGTCGCGGCCACCAGGGTCACCACCACGATCATCCGCAGCGCCCGGGCAAGCCCCGAAGGACGCGCGCCTGCCCCGGTAAGCGCCAGCGAGGCGAGCCACATCCCCAACCGCCCGCCAGGCGGGTCGCCATCCTCTTCGGAGTCCAGTGGCTCAATGGTGAGCGTCTCATCGAGCGGCTCGTCGTCAGACGCTCCATCGCGCCTGGGAGCGCTACGCGCGCCACGCATACGTGACACCTCCGCGCTTCACTGTCTCGCCGATCACGCCGCAGGCGCCAGTCCAGCGTCTTCGCCTGTCGCATCTATCATACCTGTCGGCGCCAGCCACCGCCGTCTGCTGGCGTGCGTGGATGCGCCCTCCAGGCCCGCGGGCAACTCGGCCCACCGCGCGGTGAAAGCAGGCGCGCTTCTTAAGCGTCATCATAGCGCGGGAGACACGCGCCGCGAACTGGCGACGATCATCTCGCGCTGAGAATTAAAGGGACCATCGCATGCCGCTGAAGCCCATCGCCATCGTGATCGCGCTGCTGGCGCTCGCCGCCGCGGTGTGGCTGCTCGTCGCCGCCGCGCGCCCACGCCGCCGCTGGCTCGGCCTGCTCGTGCGCGGGACGCCCGCGTTGCTCCTGCTGGCGCTGGTCGCTTCGCTCGGCTCCTATATCTTCGGCTTCAGCGGCCCCCATCCGTTCTTCAACCGCGCCGCGCCCGTCGCCGCATCCACCACCATCTACTATCTCGATTACTTCATCGACTTCCAAACCCATCGCCATACGACTACGCTCATCGCCATTGAGGGGCAGACTGGCAAGACGCTCTGGCAGCGGCCGATGACCAGCGCCAACAGGGTCGCTTTTGTCCCAGGCGCCGATGCGGTCTATGTGGTCACATCATCATACAGCTCGCCCGGTTCAAGCCCGCCTGGTTCAGTCATCTCCCAGCTCTTCGCCCTGAGCGCGACGACTGGGTCCATTCGCTGGCAGGAGACGCTACAGAATGCGGTGGGCTACTCGCCAGTCCTCGCCCAGGGCGCCCTCTACCTGATCGTCACGCTGCCCAACCCATCTTCTGGCCAGCAGCTCGTCGCTCTTCGTCCGTCGGATGGCTCACGCCTGTGGGCCGCTCCCATCGAGAGCGCGCCGCTAACCTCTACCTTCCTCCTCTCGGCCACCAACGACACGCTGATTATCCGGTTCGGCGACGCGGGCTATCAGGCGCGGAGCATGACCGATGGCAAACTGCTCTGGAGCGACAACGCGATAGACGCCTTTGTCCTGCCGAGCGCTGGCGCTGTCTACGCGTTTCCCTCGATTGGCCCGCTTGTGGCGCGCGATGCCCATACCGGCGTGATGCTATGGCAGTTTGGCGGCGATAACGACGACTTTCATGCTGGCGTCGTCTCAGGCGATACGCTGTTCGTGACCATGCGGCACGCCGACCCGGCAGGCCCTGGCAATGGCACGATCACCAATCCCGAAACGGTCTACGCGCTCGACGCCGCCAATGGGCGCTTGCGCTGGCGATTCGCCACCCAATCCCAGGACGCCGGTACGCTCATCGCCAGCCGCGATACCGTCTATATCAAGGCGGACGATGGCGCCCACGCCCTGCGCGCGACGGATGGCGCCGTGCGCTGGAGCAATCCGCACAGCAACTGGACCTTCGACAACTCCTCCGCGCAGCCAGCCGTCGTGAGCCACACACTCTACGTCACCAGCCTCCAGACGCCTCCCCCAGATACCATCTCGGTCTTCAGCCCAGAGAAGGCCCAGAACTTTCTCTACGCGGTCAATGAGGCGGACGGCTCGGCGGATTGGGGCGTCGCCCTCGACCCCGTCATCACGTTCGCCCCTCACTTCTTCACCTGATGGGTGTCTGGCGTGACACGCTCAGCGCATCTCCCTACCGCTATCGTGACGTGGTCGTGACGGGAGCGCCGCGGGCGGTGATAGCGCCGTAAAGGCTGGAACGGTATGGTCCATGCTGGATATGGTTGGGCATGGCGCTGGCTGTCCAGTCGGTGGCGCGGCCTGCGTGGCGCTTGGGGGGATAGGCGCGTATGGCGACGATCATCAAAGCGGTCGAATTGACGAAAGACTATGGCGGGAACCGGGGCGTCATGGACCTGACCTTCGAGGTGGCCGAGGGCGAGGTCTTCGGCTTCCTCGGCCCCAATGGCGCGGGCAAGTCCACGACGATCCGCCTGTTCATGGGACTGCTCAGGCCGACGGCTGGCCAGACGACCATCGCCGGTTTCGATTGCTGGCGCCAGGCGACCGCGGTGAAGCGGCTGGCGGGCTATCTTCCCGGCGAATGGACGTTCGACGCCGGGCTGACCGGCGCGCAGATCCTCGAATATCTCGCCAACCTGCGCGGCGGGGTTGATCGCGCCTACGTGCGACGGCTCATCGAGCGCTTCGAGTTGGACCCCAGCCGCCGGTTCCGCGAATACTCGCACGGCAACAAGCAGAAGATCGGGCTGATCCAGGCGTTCATGAGCCGCCCGCGCCTGCTGGTCCTCGATGAGCCGACGATTGGCCTGGACCCGCTCAACCAGCGCGAGTTCTATGCGATGGTGGCCGAGGCGCGCGCCGCGGGCCAGACGATCTTCCTCTCGTCGCACATCCTCGCCGAGGTGGAGCGGACGTGCGACCGCGTCGGCATCGTGCGCGAGGGCCATCTGGTGACGGTGGACACGGTCGCCAACCTCAAGGAGATCAAAGCCCACGCGATGGATATCAGCTTCAGCGGCCCCGCCTCGCCCGACTGGTTCGCCGGACTTCCCGGCGTACTGAGCGCGACGCTCGAGACGGGCGGGCGCGCCGTCCGGCTGATGGTCCAGGGCGAGACACGCGAGGTGATCCAGGCCGCCGCCGCGCATGGAGCGACGAATATCGCCACCTACGAGCCCAGCCTCGAAGAGATCTTCCTGCGCTTCTACACGCCGCGCGCTCCACGTGCGCCAAGCGCTCCGCTTCAGCCAGGCGCGCCGCGCACGCTGGCGGGCGCTGGCGGGCGCTAGCGTCGGGGCGGCGTGCGAGCCGGAAAGGCGGGCAAGAGGGCATGCTGAGCGAGGTCTGGAGCAAGACGCTGCGCGACTATCGCCTCGCTATCATCGGCTGGGGCGTGGGCCTGGGCGTGATGATGGGGCTGACGCTGGCCTACGTCTCCGCGATCAGCCAGGCCACGCGCGACGCCGCCGCCGAGTACGCCAGGGCCATGCCGTTCGTCGCCGACCCCGTCGCCGTGCAGACGCCCGAGGGGTACGCCACCTGGGATACGGGGAGCTTTCTGCCGATCATGCTGGGCATCTGGACGGTGCTCGCGGGCGCGCGGCTGGTGCGCCGGGAGGAGGAGCGCGGCGCGCTGGATGTGCTGCTGGCCTCAGCCTCCTCGCGGGGGAGCGCGCTCTTCGAGAAGCTAGCGGCGTTCGTTCTAGCCATCCTGGTCATCTCGCTCTTGATTGGCCTGGGCTGCATCGGGGGCGAGGCCCTCGGTGGCCTGAAGGTCAACGTCGTGGGCTCGCTGCTGATCGGCCTCAATACCGGGCTGACGGCCATGGTCTACGGCATGCTGGCGCTGCTGCTCTCGCAACTGCTGACGCGGCCCGCCGCAGCCGCGGGCTGGGCGGGCGGCTATCTGGCGTTCTCCTATCTGCTCACCGCCGCCGGACGCCTGGTGAACAACAGCGACTGGCTGCTGCCGCTCTCACCGCTCTATTACTATGACCTGAACAAGCCGCTGATCACGAGCTATCAAGGCGATCCCGGCGCGTATGTGGTTCTGCTCGCGTATAGCGCGGCGCTGGCGAGCGCCAGCCTCATCCTCTTCGCGCGCCGCGACGTGGGCGGGACGGCGCTGGCGAACGTCTTGGCCCGCCTGCGTAAGACGCCGCTGCTGGCGCGGGTGGGCGCCCACAAGGGCATGCGGGCTTGGGATGACGCGGCGCGCGATGTGTCCGAGCGCTCGGTGGGTCTGCGCGCGCTGCGGGCCGA
>DASTKI010000212.1:0-60800 GCA_035716045.1 Ktedonobacterales bacterium | reverse complement strand
GGGGATGCTGTTGGTAGCTGGCTGCTCGCTCATGATGGGATGTCTCCTCTTGGGGGGAAGCGGCTGTTACCTCTTGAAGATTGTACGTGATGACGGGGCGCGACCTCACCCCCTGCCCCTCTCCCCGTGGGGCGAGGGGATGCCGCTCAATAGGTCTCGTTAATGGCAGGCGCGTCCACTATCCACCGACTAGCCTGCTGGGGCATTCTCTTCAAATGAGGGGAAGGCGTGAGGGGAAGGCGGCCGGAGGCTGGCCGGGGTAGGGGGCCGTCACGGCGCCAGCCGCTCGATGCGCCAGCCGCCACCGGGCTGGCGGGTGTAGCGCAGGCGGTCGTGCAGGCGGTTTGGCCGCCCCTGCCAGAACTCAATGGCGTCCGGGATGATGCGGAAGCCGCCCCAGTGCGCTGGCCGCGGGACCTCGCCGCCATCGTACTCGGCCTCCAGCGCGGCGAAGCGGCGTTCGAGCGTCGCGCGGTCGGGGACGGGCTGGCTCTGCGGCGAGGCCGCCGCGCCAATCTGGCTGCCCATCGGGCGGCTGTGGAAGTACGTGTCTGACTCCTCCGGCGTGGCCCGCTCCACATGACCCTCGACGCGCACCTGCCGCTCCAGCATCACCCAGAAGAAGACCAGCGCCGCGCGCGGGTTGGCGCCCAGCTCACGGCCTTTGCGGCTCTCGTAATTGGTATAGAAGACAAAGCCGCGCTCATCCAGGCCCTTGAGCAAGGTCATGCGGGCGGATGGCGCGCCGTCGGGCGTGGCGGTGGCGACGGTCATCGCGGTCGGCTCGGGATGCCCCGCGGCGATGGCGGCGTCCAGCCAGGCCTGGAATTGGCGGATGGGGTCGGCGTCCACGTCGCGCTCGCTCAGGCCCTGCCGCATGTACTCTTTGCGCAGATCCGCCAAGGGCAAGTCCGTCATCGCGCCCCCTCCCGCGCGCTTCCATCCGCGCGCCGCAGCCGCTGCCAGGCGATGTTGAGGCCATCGAGGATCAGGTTCGGCTCGATGATGTCAATGCACGGCGTCACCTTCGCCATGACCCCCGCCAGCCCGCCGTGCGCGATGACCTTCGCCCGCTCGCCGCCTACCAGCTCGTCGCGCAGCCTCGCCACCAGCCCTTCGACCAGTCCGACGTGGCCGTAGACGATGCCCGACTGCATACTGTGGGTGGTGTTTGTGCCAAGCGCGGAGGGCGGCGGCGCAAGCTCGACCTGGTAGAGCCTGGAAGCCGCGCGCGCCAGCGCCTCCGCCGAGATGCCCAGCCCCGGCGCGATAGCCCCGCCGAGGAACGCGCCCTCCGCCGAGACGCAGTCGAAGCTGGTGGCCGTGCCGAATTGGATGACGATCGCCGGGCCGCCGTAGAGCTCGTGGGCGGCCAGCGAGCTGATGATGCGGTCGGCGCCGGTCTCCCAGGGGTTATCCGTCAGCAGCGGCACGCCAATCGGCGTCTCGTGGGTGATAACAACCGCCTCGCGCCCCAGATAGGTGGTGGCCATCTCCTGGAAGACGGGCGTCAGGGGTGGCGTGACGCTGGCCATGATGACGCCGCCAATCTCGCTGAGGCTGACGCTGGCATGCGCGCAGAGCTGCCCCAGCAGCATCGCGTACTCGTCGGTGGTCTTCTCACGCACGGTGGCGATGCGCCAGCGCGCCCGCAGCGGCCCGCCCGCCAGCGGGAACAGCCCGTACTTGATGCCGGTATTGCTGACGTCAATCGCCAGCAGCAGTGAAGCGGGCGACGCGCCCTCGCCCCTGGGGCCTGCCATCGTCTCGCGCTCCTTCCCGCCAGCCGCCAACCCCCTCATGACACGCCAGGGAGCCGCCGCGCTCGCTGCGATTGTATGCCTCGCGCGCGGGCATGGTCAAGGCGCGGCAGGCGAGCCAGGCGGTCCGCGGACGAGCGTTCACTGGCGATTACCGCGGACCGCCTGGCTCCACGACCGCGATCCCATAGCGCGCGATCTCGGGCGCGAACACGGTCTTGATGCGCTCCAGTGTGCGCGCGCGGATTTCGTCTGTCGAGGCGAAGAGGTAGGCCACTTCCAGCATCAACACGATCGCCGTATGTTCTTTGTCAGGCAGAGACTCGACAGGCGGCCAGCGCGCCTCAAGGGTGTTTGGGTCGCGCAGGCCCTTGGGCGAGCGGATGGTCACAACCAGGAGGTGGCGGGGGCGGGTAGGGTTCCGGCTCGGCGCCTGTCTGAGGAAGGTGAGCGAGCGGATGTCCGCCCAGCCGAGCGTCGGGCTCGGGAAGCGCGAGTAAGGGCTCGCGACGCCCTCTGGGGTAATCCTCAGCAGCGGCTTGCGGCGGTCGTTGATGAGATAGCCGGCGATAGTAACGGCGCCCATGCCAAAGATCGCGATGACGAACCAGCCGCCATTCGCATCCTTCGCCGAGAGTGGACGGTGGAAGAGCAAGATGAGGCCCGCGCCGAGCAGGATCGCCAGGCAGCCGCCCAGCAGAATCATCCAAGGGATCGCGCTCCGATAGAAGGTGATGCGCCGGTCCAGCTCCATGATGCCCTCCGTGATATCCGCCGCGCTCGCGACGCCCGCGCCTGGCGCTCCGTTCGCATGGAGCCGCCGCCGTCCGCCGCGATTGTATGCCTCACATCGCGCGCGGTCAAGGCGAAGCGCGGTGGAGCGCCGCCGCTGCCGGGACGCCAGCCTGATGTCACGCTCCCTTGACATCGCAGGACAGATTACGATATATCGTGATATAGCGTATCGCGCCAGCAGCTTGGCGACGCGGGCATTGACAGGCTCGTGACTCGCGCGTTACAATTCCTACGCATGAGTCACGATGTTACGTTGGTGTCAAACTGTGACTAGAGAGTCACGCACCACGCGAGAGGAGCCTAGCCATGACCGTGAGCGAGCGCGTCGTGTCGCTGCGCGAGCGGCAGCGCCAGGAGCGTGAGCGGCTGATCGTGCGCGCGGCGGCGGACCTGTTCATGGAGCGCGGCTACCATGACACCTCGATGGAGGACATCGCCGCCCGCGTGGGCATCGCCAAAGGAACCGTCTATCTGCACTTCGCCAGCAAAGAGGACCTCGCGCTCGCACTGTTCGAGCATGGCATCCGCGGGTTCCTATGCCGGCTGGACGCCATCCTCTCGGAGGAGGGCACGCCACGCGGCAAGCTGGAAGCCGTGTTCGCGGGCGCGTATGGCGCGATGGCGGACGGTAGCTTCCAGTTCTTCTCCACGGTGATGCGCAGCCCGGAGGTGATCGCCCGGCTGCATGAGAAGCGGCAAACGCTCGCTGAGCTGTGGAAAGAGCCCATGGCGCGGCTCACCGAGATCCTGGAGGCGGGCAAAGCGGCGGGCGAGTTCGACCCGGACATGCCAACGCCTATCATGCTCTCGCTGCTCCTGGGCTTGCTTGGGCCGCACCGCTGGGAGTTTCCCGCCGCGAGCAAGCAGTCTCCCACTGAGATCGCTCGCCATGTCAGCCGCTTCTTCTTCAAGGGAATCGCCCCCAGCCATCTCGACCATCCCAGCGAGCATGCGCCGCCAGCGGCGTCCCGGCCATAGCGAGCATGCGCCGCCAGCGGCGTCCCGGCCATTTATGGCCGGGGCACGCGGACGGCGCCTTGAAAGGCGGAGGTGGAGTCATTCATCCCTGCGCCCCGTGCGCCGGCCATTTATGGCCGCGCCCCGTTCCTGTTCCAGCCCAGCCCAGCCCATCCCGTGCGCCGGCCCTTGAGGGCCGCGCCGCGCGCCATCAGACCCATAGGCGCGGCTTCAGCCGCCTGCCGCTTCAACACTCACGGAGGAGGAGATCGTTTCATGATTCGCTTATTCCGGTTCCTCAGGCCCTACACTGGCTGGATTCTGTTGGTCTTCGCGCTGGTCTTCCTGCAGAGCCTGGCCAATCTCTACCTGCCCACGTTGCTGGCGGACATCGTCAACAACGGCATCGTCAAGAACGACCAGGGCTACATCCTGCGCCAGGGCGGGGTCATGCTGCTGATCACCCTTGGCGGCGCCATCGCCGCGGTTGGCTCGGCGTTCTTCGCCGCGCGCGTGGCCGTTGGCTTCGGGCGCGATGTCCGCTCCCGCCTGTTCACCCACGTCGGTAAGTTCTCGCTGCACGAGTTCGATGCTGTCGGCACGGCTTCCATGATCACGCGCACGACGAACGACACCAACCAGGTGCAGATGGTGCTGTTGGTCATGCTCACTATGATGCTCAGCGCGCCGATGATGGCGATTGGCGGCATCTATCTCGCCATCCAGCAGGACGCGACGCTGACCTGGACGCTGGCTGTGGCCATCCCCGTCCTGGTCGTTATTATCCTGCTCGTCATGACCAGGGCGATCCCGCTGTTCCAGGCGATGCAGGTCAAGATTGACAAGGTCAACCTCGTCCTGGACGAGGGCCTGACCGGCGTGCGCGTCATCCGCGCCTTCGGCCGCGAGCCCTATGAGGAGCGCCGCTTCGACGACGCCAACCTCGACCTGACCAACACCGCCATCACGGTCTACCGGTTGACGGCGATCCTCTTCCCTTTCATGATGCTCGTCCTGAACATCACGACCGTCGCCATCTTCTGGTTTGGCGCTAACCTGATCAACACCCAGGAGATGCAGATCGGCGCGCTGATCGCCTTCCTGCAGTACGCGATGCAGATCCTCTTCGCCTTCCTGATGATCTCGATGCTGTTCATCTTCCTGCCGCGCGCCGCCGCTTCGGCCAAGCGCATCAACGAAGTGCTGGACATCAAGCCGGAGATCAATGACGCGAAGGAGACGCGCGAAGCGGCTGGCGAGCGCGGCCTGGTGGAGTTCCGCGACGTGACGTTCAGCTACCCCGGCGCCGAGGAGCCCGCCCTATCGCGCATCACGTTCACCGCGCGACCCGGTCAGACGACGGCGATCATCGGCGGCACGGGCGCGGGCAAGTCCTCGCTGGTGACGCTGATCCCGCGTTTCTATGACGTGGACAGCGGCGCCGTGCTGGTGGACGGCGTGGACGTGCGCGAGCAGGCGCAGGAGGCGCTGCGGGCGAAGATCGGCTTTGTGCCGCAGCGCGCCGTGTTGTTCTCCGGGACCATCGCCGAGAACATCCGGTACGGTAAGCCCGACGCCACCGAAGAGGAGCTGCGCCACGCGGCTGAGGTCGCCCAGGCTAGCGAGTTCATTGACGCCATGCCGCAGGGCATGCAATCGGAGATCGCGCAGGGCGGCACGAACGTCTCCGGCGGGCAGAAACAACGGCTCTCGATCGCCCGCGCGCTGGCTCGCAAGCCCGAAATCTACATCTTCGACGACACCTTCTCCGCGCTGGACTACACCACCGACGCCAACCTGCGCGCGGCGCTGAAGTCCGAGACGGTGGATGCTACCGTGCTGATCGTCGCCCAGCGCGTCAGCACGATCATAGACGCCGACCAGATCCTTGTGCTGGACAATGGCAGGCTGGCGGGCATCGGCACGCACCACGAGTTGATGGAATCGAACGAAGTCTATCGCGAGATCGTCCTGTCGCAGCTCTCGCTGGAGGAGGTGGCCTGATGAATCGGGGACCAATGGGAGGCGGGGGACGCCCCGGCGGCGGGCCGATGGGCCCCGGCGGCCCGATGGCCGGGCTTGGCATGTCCGGCCAGAAGGCGAAGAACTTCCGCGGCACGCTGTTCCGGCTGATGGGCTATTTCCGCCCGGAGCTATGGCTGCTGCTGCTCGTGCTGGTGGCGGCGATCATCAGCACGGTGTTCAACGTCGTCGGGCCGAAGATTCTTGGACTGGCGACTACCAGGCTGTTCGAGGGTGTCGTCACGCAGTTCGATCCGCGTGTCGGCCATATGACGATTGACTTCGGCTACATCGGGAACATCATGTTGATCCTGCTCGGCCTGTACGTGTTGAGCTCGATCTTCAGTTACATCCAGCAGTACACGATGGCCGGCGTGTCGCAGCGTGTGGTCTACCGCCTGCGGCGCGAGGTTGAGGAGAAGCTGGACCGCCTGCCGCTGCGCTTCTATGACTCGAAGACCCACGGCGAGATCATGAGCCGCGCGGTCAACGACATGGACAACATCAGCAACACGCTGCAGCAGAGCCTGACACAGTTCATCACCTCGTTGGTGACGGTCATTGGCGTGATCGTGCTGATGCTGACCATCAACTGGATTCTGACGCTGGTGACGCTGCTCACCCTGCCGCTCAGCGTCGGCGTCACGATGCTGGTCGCTAAGCGCTCACAGCGCTACTTCGCCAGCCAGCAGCGCGCGCTGGGCGAACTGAACGGCCACGTCGAGGAGATGTTCACCGGCCACCGCATCGTCAAGGCGTTTGGGCGCGAGCGGCAATCGGTCGAGGCGTTCAACGTCATGAACGACGAGCTGTACAAAGCGGGTTGGCGGGCGCAGTTCGTCTCGGGCATGATCTTCCCGCTGATGATGTCCATCGGCAACCTGGGCTTCGTGGCCGTCGCCGTCGTCGGCAGTGTGCTGGTGACGCAGGGGACGGTGCAGATCGGCGACGTGGTGGCGTTCATCCAGTACGCGCGCCAGTTCTCGCAGCCTATCGCCCAGCTCGCGAGCTTCTCCAACACCATCCAGCTGGCCATCGCGTCGGCGGAGCGCATCTTCGAGCTGCTCGACGAGCAGGAGCAGGCGCCGGAGACCGTCGAAGCGAGCATTGCGGCGCCACAGGGTCATGTCGAGTTCCAGCATGTCTCGTTCAGCTACAAGCCGGAAGAGCCGCTGATCGTGGACATGAACATCGAGGCCAGGTCCGGCCAGACGGTCGCGATCGTGGGGCCGACGGGCGCCGGCAAGACGACGCTGGTCAACTTGCTGATGCGCTTCTATGAGCTGGATAGCGGGCGCATCCTGGTGGACGGCGTGGATATCACCAAGCTGCCGCGATCCGAGCTGCGCAAGATGTTCGGCATGGTCCTACAGGATACCTGGCTGTTCAACGGCACGATCCGCGATAACATCGCCTATGGCCGCGAGGACGCCAGCGAGTTCGAGATCATTCAGGCGGCGCGCACGGCCCAGGCCGACCACTTCATCCGCACGCTGCCGGATGGCTACGACACCGTCCTGAACCAGGAAGCGTCGAACCTCTCGCAGGGTCAGAAGCAGCTGTTGACCATCGCCCGCGCGGTGCTGGCCAACCCGCCGGTCCTGATCCTCGACGAGGCGACCAGCAGCGTGGACACCCGCACCGAGGTGCTGATCCAGGAGGCGATGCTGACGTTGATGAAGGGCCGGACGAGCTTCGTCATCGCCCACCGGCTCTCGACGATCCGCGGCGCCGACCTGATCCTGGTGATGAACCACGGGACGATCGTGGAGCAGGGCACGCACGAGGAGTTGCTGGCGGCGGGCGGCTTCTACGCCAACCTCTACAACAGCCAGTTCGCCAGCCGCGGCGAGCCAGTGGAGGAGGCGGTGTAGCGGACCTCACCCCCAACCCCCTCTCCTTGGAGGAGAGGGGGGCTTTTTCTTGGAAGCGAGCTGGCGCAACGCTTCACCGCGTCCTATACTCTGCGCGGAGGCGCATGGCTGTCTGGTGGGCCGTTGGACCGCCATTGGGAGGGGCCGCATATGAGACTCGCGCTGATCATCGAGCTGGCTGCGGGCTGGCTGGCGGTAGCTCTTGGGGTAGCGATCGCGCTCTTCACCTGGATGGGTGGTTTCATCGAGCCGCAGAGCGTCTTCGCCGATCTGTTCGGCTTCGGCGTGATCCTGCTGCTGATCGCCATCGGCGTCACACTTGACGCGGCGGCGCCAACTTTGGCGGCCAGAATCGTCGCCAGGGTCCTGCTCACCGCTGGAACGCTGTTGCTCCTCGGCGTCACGGTGATCAGCTTCGTCGCGCTCCTTTTCGCGCCCGCGCTGCTGGCCATCACCGCGACGCTCCTCGCCTACACGCGCGGGGAGCCGCGAGCCATGGCGCGCCCCGCCCGCTAAGCCCGGGCTGAGATCAGCCGCCGCGCCGGTGGCGTAGGGTATTGCCCTACTCGCGCGCGAGGGCCATGCGGGTGAGCTTGCGCGGGGGGTCTATGATGAGCGACCAGACGTTCTGGGCGACATAGGCGCTGATGGGCAGGCGCTCCGGGGGGCGCTCCTGGCCGCCCTCGCGCGAGGCGTGGCCGGTGATCGCCTGGCGCACGTCCTCGGCGGTCGAACCGTGGAAGAGGGTGTAGCCCGCGCCGATGTGCTGCCAGAAGTGGGCGTCGCTGCTTCCGGTCTCGGCGAAGCCCCACTGGCTGTTCAGCTTGCGCACCTGCTCGCGGACCGAGGCGTTGGCGGGCGAGGGATTGTACAGCTCGATGGCGTCAATCGGGTGGCCGCGCGTCAGCAGCTCCTCGATCTTGCGGCGGCTCAGGCTGGGGACGAGGCGGCCCATTGGGTGGGGGATGACGCACAACCCACCCTGGTCCTTGATGGCGGCGATGGCGTCCTCCACCCGCGAGAGGAAGCGCGGGGCCTTCTTGATGAACAGGCCGAGGAAGTGACCGTCTCGGGTGGTCGTCTCCACACCCCAGATGAGCTGGATATCGGTGACGCCCTCGCGGTCCATCAGGTCCTGAAGCCGCTTGGCGCCCTCCATGTGGTCGTGATCGGTCACGGCGATGACCTTCAAGCCGCGCTTCCGCGCCTCGTCCAGCACACGCCGCGGGCTGGCCGTGCCGTCGCCGAGGTTGGTGTGCAGGTGCAGGTCGGCCCGCGCCAGCTGGGGCGCCGAGGCCACGTCCGCGCTCATTGTATCCGCCGTATCCATCGTATCCGCCACAGGTCGCTCCACATTCTTGGGGATAGCCGCCGGGTCATCCGCCCGCCTTGTCCCCGTCATCGTAGCCCATCAGGAGGCGGCGCTACAAGCCGTCAGGCGCCGCATGGCGCGGGAGCGCGGCCATAAATGGCCGGCGCACGGCGCGCGAAGGCGGCTAAAGCCCCCGCGAGCTTCCGTAGGTTGCGCCTCCCATCGGCGTTCAGGCCAGCGTCCGCGCGCCCTCCCGGCCATTTATGGCCGGGAGGGCGCCGCCGCGTCGCGCAGGCCGTCGAGCTGGAAGACTGATAGCGGCTGTGTGCGGCCCTTGACGGCCAGCGGCTCCAGCGGGCGGGTGAGCGCCAGGCCGGCGCAGGCGGCGCAGGTCTCGGCGCTGAGCAGGATCTGGTTGGCGCTGGCGCAGGTCTGGAGGCGTGAGGCGATGTTCACTGTGTCGCCGATGGCGGTGTAGTTCTGCATGCGGCCCGGCGCGCCGATGTTGCCGACCAGCGCCAGCCCGGTATGCACGCCGATGCCGTACTGCGCGCGGGTCTGCGGCTGGCCCGTCTGGGCATCGGCCTCCTGTAGCGCCTGGCGCATGGCCCAGGCGGCGCGTACCGCGCGGGCGGCGTGGTCGGGCTGCGGCAGCGGCGCGTTGAAGATCGCCATCAGCGCGTCGCCGATATACATCGTCAGCGTGCCCTCCTCGTCCCAGATGGCGCGGGTGAGCAGGTCGAGGTAGTGGTTGAGCATGCTGACCACCGCGTCGGGGGCGAGTTGTGCGGCGATCTGGCTGAAGTTGCGGATGTCGGCGAAGACGACGCTGATCTCGCGCGTCTCGCCGCCCAGGTGGGCCGCCGAGGGGTCGGCGAGGAGCTGGCGCACGACGGCGGGATGCACGTAGCGCCCGAAGATCTGCCGTATCTCGCGCGCCTGCCGCTGGCTGCGGCGCAGCTCGGTCAGGTCTTCCAGCGTCAGCGCTACGCCAAGCGGCGCGGGTCCCGTGTCGCCTGGCGCCTCGCCGTCGCGCAGCGGCGTGACATTGAGCCGCAGCGAGACCTCGCCGCGCCCGGCCAGCTCGCGCGTCAGCTCGTAGCCAAGCGTCGCGGCCCGCTCGCCGATTGCCCGCCGCAGCGCCTCCGCTAGCGCGCCATCGGTCTGGCTGTCTATCTGGCCGTCCGCGGCCGCCAGCGCCTCTGTCAGCGGGCCGCCGATCACGACGCCCGGCCCCCGGCCCAGCATGCGCTCGGCCGCCAGGTTGAGCGTCGTCACGCGGCCGCCGGTGTCGGTAGTGATGACGCCGCTGGCGATGGAGGCGAAGACATTCTCCATGAAGGCGCGAGTGGCGTCCAGCTCGCGGATATTGGCGCGCAGGTCGCTGACCAGCCGCGCGTTTTCAATGGCGATGGCGGCCTGATTGCAGAACGCCGCCAGCAGATCGAGGCTGCTCTGGTCGAAGAGCCGCGCCTCATGACGGCTATCCACATAGACCACGCCAACACCGCGCCCGCGCGTGAGCAGCGGCGCGCACATCACCGAGCGGATGCCGTAGCTGACGACGCTGTAGTTCATCCGCAGCCGCTCGTCGGACTGCGCGTCGGTGGTCAGCAGCGGCGTCCGGCTGGTCCACACCTGATCCACGACGCCGCGACTGAGCGCCAACTGGTCTTCGGCGACCGGCTGGCCGGCGGCGTCGCGCCCGGTGATAAAACGCAGCGCGCCCTCCGTCGCGTCCCACAAGAGGATTGCCCCGCGCTCGGCGCGCACGACCTCGATCAACAGGGCCATGACGCGACCCAGCACCTCATCGAGATCGAGCGAGGTGTTGAGCTCCTGGGCGATGGTGTAGAGCGTCGCCAGCCGCTCGCGCTCGGCGCCCACCGAGCTCCAGTCACTATCCACGACTCGCGATGACTCGCGCAGGCGGCGCAGGTCGGTGTCCAGTTTGCCCAGGCGCTGGTCAGCGGAGCGCGCCCGATCCAACGCCTGGATGAGCAGCTGCGTGCGCGGGTCGGCGGTGTCGCTGGCGAAGGTTCCCTCAACGAATGGCTCCAGCGCGCGCGCATGGCGATGCATGGCGGCGGCAAGCTCGCCGATCTCACGCTCCAGACTCGCCAGCGCATCCTGGCCGCGCTGCCACGCGGCCCGTGGCTCCGTCGGGCGTGACGCGGCGATATCCGCTCCGGGCATAGCGTGGCCGGTGATCACCATCGTACGCTCCTGCGTGATGTCCGTAATGTCGCGCGCTCCCTCGCTCGGCCCCCCATTCGCGCCACCCGCGCCGCCTGACGCCTCGTCACTCATCGCTCGCTCCTCATCCTGGGCTCCTGAGCCAGCTCCCCAATCAATCAGTACCCTCGTAGTGTACTCGCAATGGACAAGAAGAACGGAACGAAGTGGCGCCGTTCGCGTTTCTTCATTCTGAAGGCCGGCGACGGGTAGGACTCCCCCGGCCCATCTCTCCCAGCCAGGCGGCGGGGCTGTTGACCGCATTGCGGCAGGCTGCGTACACTATCCCATTATCGCCCAGCGGCGGAGAAGCTGGCAGGGCGTGAGCGCCAAACGACAGAAGATGGGGGAAGCGATGTGGCGTGATGGAGATTGAGACGACCTCACAGCGGCAAGCCGCGCACTCGGCGCCCAGCGCGCCCGATGTGGTGGCGCCTGGCGTTGACGCGGACGCCGCGGCGCCGTTCCCCCCCACGCCGCACCCGGCGCCCCATCCGCGTGTCCGCCGCATCTCCAGCCGCGGCCATTTGCGCGAGAGCGGCGTCACTGGCCTGGGTGAGCGCGCGCGCCTCGCCTCCGGCGGATTCTCCACGCCACTGCTCGACCCGCTCCTCAGCGCATTGCCCGCGCTGCGGCATGCGCTGCTGAACCGCGCGCTGAATGACGCACTGCGCGTGGCGGGCGCGCAGCTTAGCGCGAGCCTGGCGCCGAGCGTCATCCAGTTCTGGATCGCCGACCCTGGCGTATGGGGTGGCGAGACTGATCGCGTTGGCGGCCTGGAGCTGTTCCCCACGCTGCGCGCGCGCGTCATCGTCGCCGCCATGCGTGTGGATGGCGCTCGCGGGCGCGATGGAGATCCTGACGCTTCGACGAGCGCGCTGCCGCCGGGCGTGAGCGTTTCCTACGAAGCCATCGCGACCGACCCGCTGATTGAAGAGGTGGCGTCGGCGCGGCGCGCGGTCACCCTGAACGACGCGGATGAGCATGCGCTGGCGCAGGCTTGGCTGCCGCGGCTGAGCGCCGTCTCGGGCCAGGAAACGCCAGGCGAGCCAGTGATTGGTACGCTGCTGGCGCTGCCGCTGCGCGCGCGGGGGCAGTTTCTCGGCGTGATCGCCCTCGCCGCGCGGCAACGGCTGGCGCCGCGCCAGCTCACCGCGCTGCAGGAGCTGGCCGATCTGGTGGCGCTGGCCGCCGACCGCGACCGCCTGCTGAGCTATTCGCGGACGCAGGAGGCGCTGGGGCAGACGATGGTGCGCAGCGCGCCGGTCGCCATGGCGCTACTGGCGGGCGCCGACCACGTCATCGCCCTGGCCAATCCGGCGTTCTTCGAGCTGCTGGGGGTGGAGGAGAGCGCGATGGCGCTCGGCCTGCCGCTGGCGGATGTGATCCCCGAAAGCGCGCAGCGCCTCTCACAGGCGCTGCGACTCGACGCCATCTATCAGGGATCAGAGTCGCAGGCGATGGTCGAGTTGACGATCACGCTGGCGAGCGGCGTCACCTACTGGAATGTCATCACATCGCCGGTGATCGGCGAGGGTGAGGTCATCGGCGGCGTGCTGGTGGCGGCGGTGGATGTGAGCCGACAGGTGGCGGCGCGCGACCGCGCCCAGGAGTCCGCCGACGTGGCGCAGGAGCGCATCGGCCAGATGATCGCCCTGCACGCCACATCGCTGGCCACCGCCAGCCAGCTCGGCGCCGACCCGCGCGAGCTGCTCGCCAGCATCCTTCACCGCTCGATTAGCCTGCTCGGCGCGCAGGCCGGCGTCATCTACGCCCGCGCGCCCCGCCGCGATGAGCTGGAGGTGGTAGTCTCAGAGGGCCTGCGCGCCGACTACACGGGCGCCCGCGTGCGCCTGGGGCAAGGGCTGGCCGGCAGCGTCGCGCGGTCGCGGCAGGGCCGGGTCGTCGCCGACTATCGCGCCGACCCGAAGCATACGGGCGTCTACGACGGCGAGAGCTTCACCGCGATCATCTCCGTGCCGCTGATTCATCACAACCAGGTCGTCGGCGCGCTGGATGTGCTGGACGACGCATCGCGCCGCGCGTTCACCGATGACGATCTCTGGCTGCTAGAGCTCTTCGCCGCGCAGGCCGCGCAGGCGATGGAGAACGCGCGCATGTTCGTCGAGCTGGAGGCGGCGCTGCGCAAGCAGCGCGAGCTCGACCGCATGAAAGACGAGTTCATCGCCCACGCCTCGCATGAGTTGCGCACGCCGCTGACCGGCGTGAAAGGCTTCCTGGAGTTGCTGCAAGGCTACCCCGCCGCGCAGGCCGACCCGCTGGTGGCGGAGTTCGTCCACCAGGCGTCGAGCTCGGCGCTGGAGTTGGAGGAGATCGCCGAGCGGCTGATCCAGACCTCGCGGCTGGATACGGGCATGCTGCGGCTGGACTCCGCGCCCACGCCGCTGGCGGCGGTGGCTGAAGAGTCGCTAGGGGCTTTCCGCGCGCTGGACGCGGCGCAAGGCGGTAAGCGCCAGATCGAGATGGACATACCAGACGACGTCATGGTAGTGGCCGACCGCTCGCGGCTCAAGGAGACACTGGACAACCTGATCTCCAACGCGCTGAAGTACAGCCCCAACGGCGGGCGGGTGCGCGTCCTGTGGGCGCCCGTCGTCTTCGAGCCAGCAGATGGCGAGCCACTCACGACGCATATCGCGCCCTCGGCCCCCAGCGAGCGCCCGGCGGTGGTTCTCCATCCGCTCGCCGCCACAGACGACAGCGCAGCGGATGGCGCGCCCGATCCCGACGGCGATCCATGCGCGCCTTCGTCGGCGCTGGTGGAGGCGGCGCGGCGGCGTGGCTATCATGCCGTGCTGGTCTGCGATGAGGGCATCGGCATCCCCGAGAAGGAGCGCGCGCGCCTGTTTGGCCGCTTCTCGCGGCTGGAGTCGGCGCGCGCGAGCCAGATTCGCGGCGCGGGCCTGGGCCTCTACATCTGCCGCCAGACGATGCGCGCGATGGACGGCGATGTCTGGCTGCACAGCAGCGAGCCGGGACACGGCAGCGTCTTCGCCTTCGCGCTGCCCGACGCCGCTAGCCTCTCCGGCGCGAGCGAATGAGCGCGGCGGGCGCCAGCGACGCGCGCGCGGCCCGGCTGCGCCAGCGGCTGGCGCGCCGATACGCCCTGTGCGATGTCGCCGTCGCCCTCGATGGCCTGCCCCATTCGCTCACTATCGCCGCGCCCGCCGACCCCGATGCGCCGCTGGACGAGATGGCGGCAGAGCAGGCGCGCCGCGCGAATGGGCAGCGCGCGTCGGCCTCTCGATCACGCGCAGGCGGCTCGGGCGTGGCGGCGAGCTTGGCCCGCGCGACCATCGCCGAGGGCGCGCACCTGCCCTACTGGGCGCTGCTCTGGCCCAGCGGCCTGGCGCTGGCGGTAGCGCTGCTGGCGGAGCCGGAGGCCGTGCGGGGCCGCAAGACACTGGAGCTTGGCTGTGGCCTGGGCGCGACAGCGGCTGCCGCGTCCCTGCTCGGCGCGCGCCTGACGATCAGCGACCTCTTCCCCGATGCGCTGCTCTTCGCCAGCTACAACATCCTGCGCCATACAGGAAGCCTCCCGGCGCGGCTGCTGCTGAACTGGCGCACCGCCGCAGGGCGCGCCGAGCTGCTGGCCAACGCGCCCTATGAGACGCTGCTGGCGGCGGATGTGCTCTACGAGCAGGACGACATCGAGCCGCTGCTGGCGCTGGTCCCCGCGCTGCTGGCCCCCGGCGGAGCGTTCTGGCTGGCCGAGCCGGGCCGCCGCGCCTCGCACGCCTTCGTCGAGGCCGCTCTCGCTCGCGGCTGGCCCCATACCACCACCACCTACCAGCGCCCCTGGCCCCCCGATGGCGACACGGTACGGGTGAGCGTGCATCGGTTTACGTGGTGAATGATCAGGCGAGCTCCCAGATGCGGGCGGTTTGGTCGTGGCTGGCGGTGACGAGATGAGCGCCATCAGGCGACCACGCCACACTGTTGATGCCGTCCGCGTGGCCTGTGAGGATAAGGCGCACGGCGCCGGTTTGGATGTCCCAGATACGCGCGGTCCGGTCTTTGCTGCCAGTAGCCAGGTGAGCGCCGTCGGGCGACCAGGCCGCGCTCTCGACGAGGGTGGTATGCCCAGCAAGCGTATGGAGAGTTTGGCCGGTCTGGGCGTCCCAGATGCGCGCCGTCTGGTCTTTGCTGACGCTGGCGATGCGCGTGCTGTCAGGCGACCAGGCCACGCCATACACGTAGCTGGCGTGGCCGGTGAGGATGAGCGACGATGCGCCAGTCTGGGCGTCCCAGATGCGGATCGTTTCGTCGTCGCTGGCGGTGGCGAGATGGCCGCCATGGGGCGACCATGCTATACCGTTGACGGCGCCGGTATGACCAGTGAGGGTATGCAGGCGCTCACCAGTCCGCGCGTCCCAGATGTGGGCGGCGTTGTCCCAACTGGCGGTCGCGATGGAGTGGCTATCGGGCGCCCAGGCGATGCCATGGACAGGATTGGTGTGGGAGAGGATGAGTATGGGCTGGCCGCTCTGGGCATCCCAGATACGGGCCGATCCATCCTGGCTGGCGGTGGCGATGCGAGCGTCATCGGGCGCCCAGGCGACGCTCTCGACGCCGTCGGTATGACCACTGAGCGTGAGCAGTGGCTCGCCTGTCTGAGCGTCCCAGACGCGAATGGTGGCATCCTGGCTAGTGGTAGCGATGCGGAGGCTGTCGGGCGCCCAAGCCGCGCCCCAGATGGAGCTGGAGTTGGTAAGGATGAGGATAGTTTTACCTGAGGATAGTTGGCTCATGATGAATAATCCTCTCTGTGAATGGCTTGTAGACGGAGACGAGTTTTGGCGCTATTTATTTTCATTCTAGTCGCTTGAGTCTGAAAAAACGCTTGCTTTGTAGAGCTTGGAAACTGGTCTTCATTATGGCCAAACCAACAGCATGACCAGGCTATTATACAGGCTAATGGATATCGCAGCATGACGACACTTTTACCCGCGGCTGGCCCCATACCCCTTCCTACCTGCGCGCCTGGCCCCCGACGGCGATGCTGGCGGGTGAGCGTGCATGGGGTTTACGCTGTAAACAGGACGCATAGTATCAGGCCGCTCGCGTGATACGATGGCAAAGGGAAATTAGCCATCCGGCGGGAGGGTCCCATACTGATGAACAAAGGTCACGATCCACACGATCCATATGTGGAACTGCGCGAGGGCGTGCGCTATGTGCGTGGCGGGCGCGTGCCGCTAGAGTCGCTTGTCTGGCTCTGGCGCGATGGGCAAAGCGCCGAGGAAATCCGCGAGGCGTATCCCACATTGCGGCTGGCCGAGGTCTATGGCGCTCTCGCCTACTATCTTGATCATCAAGCAGAGGTTGATCAGGAACTGGCCGAAGGGCTCGCGCGCTTTGAGGCGCAACGCGCCGCTGCCGAGGCTACCGATCCAGCGCGCTACACGGCGCTGCGCCAGCGGTTCGCGGCAGCTCGCGCACAGCAGTCCGCATCGTAAACGCTCATGAGCGAGCGAGTACGCTTTCAGGCTGACGCCAATTTCAATGCTCTCATCATCAAAGGCATCCTGCGCCGCGAGCCGCTCGTTGACATCCAAACGGCAGTTGCGGCAGGGCTGGCAGGCCTCCCTGATCCCGAAGTTCTTGCGCGCGCGGCGCAATTTGGACGTGTGCTGGTGAGCCACGACTATCACACGATGCCCGCGCATTTCACGGAGTTCCTGGGCAGCGGACAGCACAGCCCCGGCGTGTTGCTGCTCCACCAGACGCTGCCAGTCGCTCAGGCAATCGAAGCGCTGCTTCTGGTGTAGGGCGCCAGTGACCTAGAGGAATGGCGTGATACGCTCACCTACTTGCCTCAATAACAAATACCAGTTTTCCCCATGCCTTGCGTAACTGGCCATCACCTACGAGCGCGCCTGGCCCCCGATGGCGACACCGTGCGGGTGAGCGTGCGCCGGTTTCAATGCTTGGCGCCTTCTTTCGATAGCGGAGCGGCAAGTCAGAATGGGGCTAATGAGTAAACCGAGGAGGCAAGTGTAATGGCTGTGGTGTATACGGTGTTCTGGACCCAGGCGCGGTGCGATGCGCTGTGGCGGCTGGGCGGGGTGGGCAAGCCGCTCCATACGCTCTTTGGCGGGCCGCACACGTCCGAGCCGAGCTTCCGCCGCGCCACCGTGCGCCCTGGCGATGATCTCTACCCTATCGCGGTCCGCGCTGGAACGCTCTACGTCCTGGGGCGCGTCCGTGTGAAGCGCATCCTCACCCTTGAGGAGTACGTCGCCGGGCGGAGCGACCTCTTTGCGCCATTCCTGCGCGAGCCGCCGGCATGGGTCGTGGAGCGCGGCGGCTCAAGCCTCACGCCCCAGTACGTCCAGGCGCTGGAGGCCTTCGACCGTCTGCGCGAAGCCCAGCCCGAGTACCGCTATCTGGCGCCCACCTGCACCGAGGAAGCGGTCGAGTGCGAGGATGGCGCGCCGACGCGCCTTGATCTCACCGTCCCGCCCGACATGCTGGCGCGACTGCGCTACCGCTCGCGCCGCGCCGAGCGCGACCTGAGCAAATACATTCGCGACGGGCGCCTGACAAGTGTGCTAGGCGTGCAGGGCATCTACCGCCTGAGCGAGGCCTCGCAGCGCGAGCTAGAGGCGCTGGTGGCGAGTGAAATGTCCGCGACTGCCTGAGGCGTCCACCATGCGCTGGCGCCTACAATGGCCTGCACACAAGTAGAGGTCTGGCGCTCAGTGATCGAGGTCATCGGCGCCCTTGAACTCACCGTAACTGGCCATGATCTGTCGGGCGCGCTCGAGCACATCTGGAGGCAGCGGCCTGGATTTGCGCTCCCTCGTATCGATGTGGACGCCCGTAATCGTCATCGTAGCGGCCACCTCGCCGGTCTCATCGTCGCGCATCTCGTGCTCGAAGCGGATCACCTTGTCCCGCACCTCCAGCACACGTGAGAAGATAGAGTAGACGGCCCCAGCCAGCATCTCGCGCCGGTAGTTGATCTCCTGATGGACGGCGACCATCCCGGTGTGGCGCTCTCGCAGCGACGAGGGAGTCAGCCCCAGCATCTTGAACAAATGCCACGTACCTTCGTCGCACTTGCCGACGTACCACATGACATTCATGTGGCCCATGTGGTCGCAGTGCCACGGGTACACCGTCCCACGGGCAGTGAGCACGCCCTGCTCAGCCATTCTCTATCCCCTGTTCTCGTGTATCCAGATGACGCCGTCTCTTTTCGTCGCTTGGGCTAGCAATCGCCGCCCGCGGCATCGTCTGCCGGAATGCTTGCCAGCATGGCGGATTTATCCGCCAGTCGCTCTCCTAGCGCGCCGCGCCGCCCGACGCCGTCGCAACTGGAAGATGCGAGCCGACGATGACGGGCAGCAAGTCGCGGAGCTCCTGCAAGAAGCGGGTCTGGCCCTCGGCGAAGCGGCGGCGGGGCAGGCGCACCTCGCCCAGCTGCACGCGCGCGTCGGTCTTGTAGCGCTTGTAGAGCGCGACGCGGTCGGGGGCGATGGTGCGCTTGAGCCTGATCGTGACCTCGCCGTCGCGCGCGCTGACGCCCTCGACGCCCAGCGCCGCCGCCTCGGTTTTGAGTTGCGTCACCCCGAGCAGGTTCGCCACCGGCTCCGGCGGCGGGCCGAAGCGGTCGGCCAGCTCGGCGGCCAGCGCCTCGGCCTGCTCGGGTCGCTCCAGGTTGGCCATGCGCTGATAGAAATTCATCTTCAGTGAGCGGTCGTTGATGTAGTCGTCGGGGATATAGGCGTTGACCGGCAGCTCAAGCGTCACCGGCGCGGGCCGCTGGACCGTCTCGGGGCGCTTGCCCTCCATCTCGGCGATGGCCTCCGCCAGCAGCCGCGTGTACATCTCGAAGCCGACCGAGTTCATGAAGCCCGACTGCTCGGCGCCGAGCAGATTGCCCGCGCCGCGGATCTCCAGGTCCTTCATCGCGATGCGGAAGCCCGCGCCCAGCTCGGTCGCCTCGAAGATCGCGCGCAGCCGCTTCTCCTGCACCGGCGTCAACTTGGCTTCCTTTTGATAGAGGAAGTAGGCGTAGGCCTGGCTGGCGGCGCGCCCGACGCGCCCGCGTAGCTGGTAGAGCTGGGAGAGGCCGAAGTAGGCGGCGTTGTTGACGATGATCGTGTTGGCGTTCGGGATGTCCAGCCCGTTCTCGATGATTGTCGTGCAGATCAGCACCTGCGCCTCGCCCGCCGAGAAGTCGAGCATCACCTGCTCCAGTTGGTCCTCGCGCATCTGCCCATGACCGACGACGAACCTGGCCTCCGGCACAAGCCGCCGCAGCCGGTCCGCCAGCGCCTGGATGCCCTTGATCCGGTTGTGGACGAAGTACACCTGGCCGCCGCGGTCCACCTCGCGCAGGATGACCTCGCGGATCAGCGCGTCGTCGAACTCGCGGATGTAGGTGCGGATCGGCAGGCGCTCCTGCGGCGGCGTCTCGATCACGCTCATCTCGCGCACATCGGAGAGCGCCATGTAGAGCGTGCGCGGGATCGGCGTCGCCGAGAGCGTGAGCACATCCACCTCGGCGCGCATCTGCTTGAGCCGCTCCTTGTGGGCGACGCCGAAGCGCTGCTCCTCGTCAATCACCAGCAGGCCCAGGTTCTTGAAGACGATGTCCTTCTGCAAGAGGCGGTGCGTGCCGATGACGATATCCACCTGGCCCGCGGCCAGATCGCGAACGGTCTCCTTCTGCTCCTTCTCCGAGCGGAAGCGGCTGAGCAGCTCGACGCGCACCGGGTAGGGCTTGAGGCGCTGGCTGAAGGTGTTGAAGTGCTGGAGCGCCAGCACGGTCGTCGGCGCGAGAATCGCCACCTGCCGCTGGTCGAGCATGGCCTTGAACGCCGCGCGCAGGGCGACTTCGGTCTTGCCATAGCCGACGTCGCCGCAGACCAGACGGTCCATCGGGCGCGCGCGCTCCATGTCGGCCTTCACTTCGGCGATGGCGCGCTCCTGGTCGGGCGTCTCCTGATAGGGGAAGCCCTCCTCCATCTCGCGCAGCCACGGCTGGTCCTCGTCCGGCGGGAAGGGATGACCCTGGATCGTTTCGCGCATGCTGTAGAGCCGCAACAGGTCCGCGGCGATGTCGCGGGCGCTCTCCTTGGCGCGCTGCGTCGCCCGCGCCCAGTCTACGCCGCCGAGGCGGCTGAGGGTCGGCGCGACGTCGCCCATGCCAATGTAGCGCGTCACCTGGTCGAGCTGGTCGGTCGGGATATAGAGCTTGTCCGTGCCAGCATAGGCGATCAGCAGGTACTCGCGCTCGACGCCGCCGCTGGCCAGCTTGACCAGCCCATCGAAGCGCCCGATGCCGTGGTCCTGGTGCACGACGAAATCGCCGGGGCGCAGCTCCGCCAGGAAGGCCGCCGGAGTGATCGAGCGGCGGCGCTGCTCGCCGTGCCGCGCCCAGCCGAAGACCTCGGAGTCGGTGAAGACGGTCAGCGCCATCGTGCGGCTGTGCCAGCCCTCGGGGAAGCGGCCATGCACGACGCTCAACGTCCCCGGCTCTGGCGCGTCCGGCAGGTCGGTTTGCGGCGATACCAGCACAACGTTGGGGCGACCGAGCAGCGCCTCATCGCCGAAGACCTCGCACAGCCGTCGCGCCTGCAAGCTGACGATCACCACCCGCTGCCTGCTGTCCAGCAGACGGCGTACATCGTGAGCGAAGGCGCGCAGCCGCCCGCCATAGGACTGCGCGGAGGTCAGGTCAGGGGCCAGCGCGCCGCTCAGCCCGTCCGCGCTGTACTGCTCGTCGGTGAGCAGCGCGGCGAAGCTGGCGTGCGGGCGCGCCGCGATGTGGGGCTCCAGCCAGGCCCAGGGTAGGAACGTGGGCGCCAGGCCGTGCGGGTTCTCACCCTCGCGCTCCAGCCGGTCGCGCGCCTCCTCGCCCTGCTCCGCCAGCGTCTCCGCGACGGCGCGCGGCGCGTCCTCATCACCGAGGATGAGGTAGCCGCCGTCCGGCAGGTAATTGAGGATGGAGGCTGGCTCGTGCAGGTAGGGCATGTAGTAGGCGATGTCCTCGAAGGACTGACCCGCGCTGAGCGCCTCCAGGTCGGCCTGCCAGCGCGCGCGGGCGTCGGGGTTCAGCCCGATGGCGTCCAGCGCTGAGAGCCGCCGCGCCGCCTCTGGGCCACGCGTTGCCAGCGCCTCGCGCGCCGGGGTGATGAGCGCTGCGGGTATCTGATTCAGCGAGCGCTGCGTCTCGGGGTCGAAGGTGCGGATGGACTCGATCTCGTCGCCGAAGAACTCGATGCGCGCGGGCCGCTCCATCGCCGGGGAGAAGACATCAATGATGCCGCCACGATGCGTGAGGGCGCCGGCCTCCTCGACCTCGGCCTCGAAGTCATAGCCCAGCGCCATCAGTCGCCGCAGCACGATCTGTGGCTCGGCGCGGTCGCCGGGGCGTAGCTCCAGCAGCGCGGCGCGGAACTCGTCCGGCGGCATGACTGGCTGGGTGAGCGCGCGGGCGGAACAGACGACGATCGCTGGGCCGCTGATATGGCCTGAGAGCAGGATCAGCGCGTTCATGCGCCTCTTGATGGTGTCACGGTCGGGCAGCAGCCGCTCGCTGGGGAGCGCGTCGAGCGCGGGGAAGGCGCGCACGGGAAACGCGCCGCCCACCAACGCGCTCAACGCCTGAGTCGCCGCCTCCACCTGGTCGTCGTCCCGCGTGACGTAGAGCAGCGGCGCCGCCAGCTCCCGCGCCAGCCCGGCGACGAGATACGGGCGCGCGGGCGCGCTAACCCCATGGATGACCGGCGCGGGCGCGGCGCCTGGCTGAGCGGCCAGCAACTCGCGCAGCCGGCGCGGCTCAGGCCGGCCCTCCAGCAATGTGAGCAGACCACGCAACGACACAGGCGACCTCACCCCCTAACTCCCCTCTCCCCATGGGAGAGGGGGGAATGGAATACGTTCTAGCCACCGCAGGCGGGCTTCGCGACCGCGGGCCCTTAGCCGCGGGTTCACCCGCCCAGCGGCGAATTAGCGGTTGAAGCGGTTCATGGCGACTTCAGGACCCTCCAGCGCCCAGACGAGCGACGCGTCCGCCGCGCGCTGGATGGCGTCGTCCAGCGCGATGCGCTCGTCGCCGCGCGGCGGGCTGAGCAGGAAGTCCACGTTCTCATCGCGGCCATGCGCTGGGCGCCCGATGCCGATCTTCAGCCGGGCGAAGTCGCTCGTCCCCAGCAGCTTGATGGTGGACTCCAGGCCATGCTGGCCGCCCGCCGCGCCGCGCGCGCGCAGGCGGACGCGGCCCAGCGGCAGGTCCAAATCGTCGCAGACGATGAGCAGGTCGCCGCGGTCCAGCTTGTAGAAGCGCATCAGCTCGCTGACCGAGACGCCGCTGAGATTCATGTACATCTGCGGCTTGGCCAGCAGCAGCTTCTCCTCGCGGATGACTGGCTCCGGCGGCGTATCGAGCTCGGGCCGCGAGTCGAGCTCGGACCGCGCGTCGGGCGCGCCCTCGGCGTTCCCCGCAGGGCGAGCGGGGCGCGGCGGCGTGATGGCCGCGCGGTAGTGGCCGCTGGCGACCATGGCTTTGCCGCGCCCGACCTCCCACGACCACCTCAGGCGGCGCGCCAGCTCATCGGCGACATCGAAGCCCACATTATGGCGCGTGCGGGCGTACCGCGCCCCCGGATTCCCCAGCCCAACGATCAGCTTCACGCTCCCGCTCGCTCCACATCAACCCGCTCGCGCGCAACGGCAAACCGGGCGGCCGCCAGCGCGACCCCCCATCGGCGCGCCTGCGCGAGCGGCGCGGCCATCTCATAGTGTACCACGCGCCGCCGCCCGTCTGTGGTCAGGGTGTGAACCTCGTCACAGACGCGGAGCCAGCGAGCGCCCGTAACGCTGACCGTAACGCTCCCCGTAACGGAAGGCCGGTACCATGACGGGCGTGGGCCGACAGTCGAGGAATAGTGACCGGGTGGCGCCTGACCCCACCAGGCGGAGCGTACCCGGTGTTCGCCGAGAAGGGAGCAAGGGACTATGGGTACCGTCCAGATCGAGCGTGATGGCCACATCGCCACGCTGACATTCGATAACCCGCCGCGTAATAAGCTCACTACCGGGATGTTCGAGGAATTGGGACGCCACGTGCGCGCGCTGGACGCCGAGCCGGAGATCCGCACCGTCGTCATCCGCGGCGCGGGCGAGCGGCTCTACACCGTCGGCGCCGACATCGCGGAGATGGATGTCGTCCGCACGTGGGAGCGCCGCGATGTCAACGCCGCCGCCTGGCTAGCCAGGGTGCATGATACCCTCGACGCGATCGCGCGCTCGCCGAAGGTCTACATCTGCGCGATGAAGGGGCACTCCTACGGCGGTGGGCTCGAGACCGCCGCGGCTTGCGACATCCGCGTGGCGGCGCGCGGCGCGCGCTTCGCTATGCCGGAGGTCAAGCTGGGCATCATTCCCGGCTACGGCGGCACGCAGCGCATCGCGCGCCTGATCGGCATGGGGCACACGCTAGCGATGGTACTTGGCGCGGGCGAGATTGATGTCGAGACCGCCGAGCAGTGGGGGCTGGTGGATGTAGTGACACCCCAGGGGGAGGCCGAGACGACCGCGACCGAGCTGGCGCGGACCATCGGTGGCTACGCGCCGCTGGCGCTGGCCGAGGCGAAGCGCGCTATCCGCGAGGGGTTCGGTCGCGATCTGCCCGCTGGACTGGCGCGCGAGAGCGCCAGCTTCATCACCTGCGTCACATCGAGCGACTTCGATGAGGGGCGGAGCGCGTTTCTGGAGAAGCGCGCGCCCGTCTTCCGAGGCGCATAACGGGTCCCTGGACTGCCCCTAACAGACCATGTCCCTTCTGGCGCGCCGGAGGGGGCGTGGTCTCCATTGCGGTGACGTGCTGGCACGTCGCGCTACGCCGCCCGGGCGGTAAAGTTGAGCGCCAGGACCACGGTATCAGACACATCCGTGACCGAGGGCACGTCAGGAATGGCGAGGTTGAAGTCTTCGTAGCGCACGGTGGTGTTCGCCGTCCCGGTGACCTGCTTGTCGCTATTGAAGGTGAAGAGCACGTCGAACGTCTCAACCTTCGTCACCTGATGCACGATCAGGTTGCCCGTGACCTTGAAGCGTACCAGTTGGCCGCCAGGGAAGGTGGATGGCAGCCCCTGGAATGAGGTGGCGGTGAAGGTGGCGTAGCGGTTGGCGGGGTCGCCCGTCTCCAGAATGCGGTTTTGCAGCGTCCGGTTGCGCATGTCGCTGTCCGTCGTCAGCGTGCTGACGTCCACACGGATCGGGCCCAGCTGGCTCTTCGATGGGTCGCTTGTGTTGATGAGGATCTGCCCGGCCACCTGGTTCGTTTTGCCGAGGACGGTGTTGGGATTGCCGAAGAGGACTTCGTGGATCTCGAATGAGGCGGATGAGGCAGATGGGTCAATCGTGAAGACGGTCTGGCCCTTGGCTGGCGCTAGCGCGGGTGACGCTGTCGCGGAGGCGGCAGCGTTGTCTGCCGCGCCGCCATTCCCGCCGTAGGCGTACACGCCGAACGCGACCAGCGCCGCGATCAGCGCCAGCGCGAGCGTCGCGCCTCCTCCCATGACCATCCGCCCGCCCGACCGCTTCAACAGGTCCCGAACTGTTCGCATCCTATATCCCTGTCACCCTTATCATAACTGTGCGCGCCACAGGCGCTGGAAACGGCTGTCAGCGGCGACGCGCGTCGCTCACAAGGTAGAACGGAACACGCGGAGATGAGAAGGACGGAAGCGCGTAGTGGGAATTCTCTCAGCCCATCCTTAAAAATTGTGAACGATGGTGATATTGGCGCGGTTGGGAGGAACGGACCGCGTCTATGGCTTGCCGTGCGGCTTGCGCGTCGGCGTTGGCTGCGGCGTGACGGGCGGCGTCGCGTGCGGGGTGGCTCGTGGTGTCGCGGTCGGAGACACGGATAGGGTTGGGGTCGCGGTAGTTGTGGGCGCGCCAGTTGGCGTTGGCTCAGTGGACGTAGGTGTGGCGTCGCCTGATCCCGGCGCCGTAGGGGTGATGGCGGGATTCGAGCTGCCAAGCAGGCTCGACAGGGCCTGCTGGCGCTTCGGGCTCACTGTCTGGCCGGGCTGGAGGCTGGCGGCGAGCAGCAGCGCGGCCAGCGCCGCAACGCCGGCGATCGCGCCCGCGAGCAGCCGGCGCTCCCCCGCGCCCTCGCCGGGCCGGTCGTCCAGCGCGCGCCGCCGCGCCTCCTCCGCTGTGGGCGCCGTGCGCAGGCTCATGAGACAGAGCGCCGGAGCGGACAGATAGACGATCCCCTGCATGACCGCCAGAACAGTCATCCCAGCCACCGAGCCGCTCACCGCCCACCAGGGGCCGATCCACCCGGCGATCATCGCGACGATGCCGAGGCCACTCTGCCCCGCGCTCGCTGCCAGCGCGTGAGTCGCGTAGGCATGCGCCAGCAGCGCCGCCGCCAGCGCCCAGCAGCCCAGGCCAAGCGCCGTCTCAATCGTCGTGCTGCGTACCGCCGCCAGGAGATTGGCTTTCCCCGCCTTCGGCGTCCGCAGGAACACGCCCTTCTTACGGAATGCGCCCTGAATGCCCGCCAGCGTCACGACCCAGCTCAGGCTCCAGAGGATGCCCACCGCGCCAACCGCTTCGCCCCATGTGCAGCGGCGCGTCGCGCGCAGCGCCCAGAGCGTGCGCAGCAGACTGCTCATCCAGAAGCTGAGCGGCAGGATCACCAGCAGCCCACTGACGCCCGGCAGGTTGACCGGGCGCCCAGCGACCAGCAGCCAGCCCGTGACGAGCAACAGAGAGGTGAAGGCGAAGGTTAGCGTGTCGCTATACCATTGCAGGCCGCCCATCAGGTAGTGGTAGCGCTGCGCGGGCGAGAGGCCCGGCGCGTCCCACTCCCGCAGTGGACGCCCCCGCCGGGCGAGCGGGAAGATCAAATGCCAGTGCTTGCGCAGAATCTGGATTCCGCCGAAGCACCAGCGGAAGCGCTGCCGCTTGAGCGCGTCGAACTCCAGCGGCATCAGGCCCTTGCCGTAGGTCTCGTTCACGAAGCGCCCCTGCCAGCCATGCGCCAATAGCCGCAGGCTCGCCTCGGCGTCTTCGGTGATGCACCACTCGTCCCAGCCGCCGATCTCGCGCAGCGCCCGCGCGCGGATCAGGCCCATCGTCCCGCCGAAGATGATCGCGTCGCGCTCGTTGCGGCTGGGCATGCTGAGATCGAAGAAGTAGCGGTAGGCGTGATAGCAGGCGCGCTGGTAGAACGTGCTCTCAGGCCGGTAATCGCGATAGTCCTGCGGCGTCTGCACGAAGGCCACGCGCGGATTCTCGAAGTAGCCCACCAGATCGCGCAGGTAGTCTGGGCGCACGAGATAATCGGCGTCCACTACGCCGATTATCTCGACGTTCTCAGGCGTCAGCGCCAGCGCGTAGTTGAGCGCGCCGGACTTGTAGCCCGGCCACCGCTCCAGATGCAGGAAGGTGAAGCCGAGCCGATGGCACGCCGTCTCGACCGGCTCCCACGTCTCGGGATCGCCGGTGTTGTTATCCACCACCATCACATCGTAGCGGTCGCGGGGGTAATCCATGCGCGCCAGCGCCTCGAGCGTGCGGATGACCACGTCGGGCGGCTCGTCATGGCAGGGTACCTGCAGCGCCACACGCGGCGTCCAGCCGCGCGCTTCGTGCCGCCTACCATCACGCTCCTCATCCTCGGTCGTGGCGCCCTTCCGCGCCTGGCGCAGCGCGCGCATGCGCGGCGGCATCGCCTCCGGGTGGCGCCAGCGGCGGCGGCTCACCACATCGAGCATCTCGAACGTGAAGGAGACACCCAGCGTGATGCTCAGCAGCTGCAAACCCCACAGCAGCAGACCCAGCGTCAGCGCGATGAGGCCCGCCGAGCCGAGCAGAGCGATCACACTCGCGACGGCGAGATATAGGATGGCCGACTCGGCGGTGAAGAGTAGCGTGGCGTGCCCCAGCGCGCTCCAGTCCGGCAGGATGACGATGAGCAGCGCGCCCAGCGCCAGGCTCGCCAGCGCCCAGGCGATGGCGACCGTCGCCGGAACCCCCAGATCCATCCCGCACACCGCTCCCACGCCCGTGAAGAACATCACGGCAAGCGCGGAGAGCGCGCGTGAGGGATTGCGCTGGCCACGCCCCAGCTCCAGGAGGGCGAGCGTCGCCAGCGCCATGGCGCAGAGCGCGAGCGTCAGGGTGTCGAGTAGCATGGTTCAGCTTTTTCCCCAGATACGTAAAATGCGTTCGAGGGCGATCATCGCAGGGCGGTGAGCAGCAAGGCCAGCGCCGCGCCGCCGAGGGCCACTGCGCCCAGGCTTTGCCATAGCGCGGTCATCAGCCGCAGGCGCTCACTGGTCGCTCGGGTGGGCAGCCGCTTGGCTGGGTCACTCTCCTCGGCAAGCGCTCGCCATACGCGCGCGCGCCGCTGGAACGCGGCCAGCCGGACCAGCGCGATCAGCGCGACCATCGCCCCCAGCGCGACGCCCGGCGCCCCGCCAAGCAGCGCGCCCAGCAAGGCGTATCCCGACGCGCGCAGCAGCCCCGCGCCCGGCGCGCGGCTCTTGCTCGTTGGTGGGAACGGCTCAGGCGCGGCGCGGCGCTTGGGCACCTCCGCCTCCCCGCCGTCATCGAGGTCGCGCAGGATGTATGCCTGGTTGTCTTCGTCGAGGTAGCTGGCGACCTGAGGAGGCCCGCCCCGCTGGACCGGCCGTGGAGGTCGCTCAATGGCGTCGCGCTCCTCCGGAGGCCATAGTGGCGGGGCGTCACGGTGAGACATGAGCGGGCGCGGCGGACCCTCTCTAGAAGCCGCGCGGCGCCAGAGAGGTTGGTCTCTATCCATAGGGACCCGACCGGATTGCGCGGGCGGGCTCTGTGGTGGCCGCCCGCCATGCCGCGCCGGTCCAGGCCCTTCGCGCATTGCGCCTCTCTCCATGTCTTCGCGTCATCTCCAGTTTGGGGTGAGCCAGGCCACCCCGCTACCGAAGATCGCTCAGCAGAGAGAACGCGCGAGCAGGGGGAGTGTTTCTTTCACTGGGACCAAGAGGCGCCGCAAGCGGGCCAGGCGCGCGCCGACCTGGGCAGGCGTCTACCGTCGCCTCCGGCCCACGGCGCGGTCCACCGCCCAGGGCGCGAGGCCTTCGACGGCGATGGCGCCGCGATAGATGGCGGGGACGACGACTTCGCGGCGCGGGCGAGTGAGCAGCCCGGCGATGGCGGTAGCCACGATCTCGGGGCCGGGCATCGGCGCGCGCCGCCACGTGGTCAGCTCGGTGCGAACGAATCCCGGTGAGACGACCGAGACGTTGACCCCCGTACCGCGCAGCTCGCGCCGCAGCGAGAGCGCGAAGCCGCGCACGCCGAACTTGGTGGCGGAATAGACGGTCTCGGTCGCGATGAGGCCCGATACCGAGGCGACGCAGACAATCGCGCCGCGCTTGCGCTCCAGCATGTCGGGCAGGAGCAGACGTGTCAGGAGCATCGGGGCCAGCAGGTTAACGCTCACTATGCGCTCGATGTCGGCTGGCTCCGCCTTGGCGAAGCGCTTCGCCGAACCGATGCCCGCATTATTGATCAGCGCGTCTACCCGCCCATAGACCGCTACCGCTTCGCGCGCCAGGCGCTCCAGCGCCGCCGTGTCGGAGACATCCGCTTCGATGGCCGTCGCCTGGCCGCCCGCGCTGGTGATCGCCGCGACCTGCTCCGCCAGCCGGTCCGCGCGCCGCGCCGCCAGCACGACCCGCGCGCCGCGGCTGGCCAGCTCGCGCGCCGTCGCCGCGCCAATGCCTGAGCTGGCGCCCGTCACCAGCGCCACCATCTCGTCCAGCTTGCCCATCGCCTGTATCCTCCGTCGTATCGCCAGCTATCGCCACCGCTCGACCCGCTCACCGCTCATGTCGAGCGCCAGTATCGCATATCGCGCCGCGGGCGGCTGTAGATTATCATGTGTGTGAACGGCGCGCGGTCGCTACTGGCCGCCGTGATACGAGACGGAGGGCGCACGTATGGAGCTGGGCGAGAAGCTGCGACGGCTGCGCATGGAGGAGGGACTGCGGCGCGGTCTCTGGCGGGCGATGACCCAGCGCGAGGTGACGCGGGCGTTGCGCCAGGAGCTGGGCGTCTCGCTCAGCCAGGCGTATCTCTCGCGGCTGGAGAGCGGCGCGCGCCTCCACCTCTCCAACGAGACGCGCGAGGCGCTGGCGCGGTTCTATCGTATCCGCCCCGGCGAGCTTGCCAGCGACCCATCAGACCGTGCGCCGGTCACCCCGGACACCGGCGCGCCGGACGCCCAGCGCCTGCTGGAGCGGTTGGCGGGCTCGGTGGCGCAGGCGCCCGAGCCTGAGCGCGCGCTGCGGCTGGTGGAGCGGCTGCTGGCGCTGCCGCCGGAGACGCTGGCGGTAGTCGAAACGGCGCTCGAAACGGCGCTCGGCGCGCCGACGGAGTCCCAATCCACAGCCCAAACAGCCCAAAGCGACCTGACCGCAACGTCCACCCGCCTCCGCTCGTAATGAATGCTGGGATGGAACTGGACGCCCGCATTCGGGCGCGTTCCCTCAGCGAATCGAGAATGAGAGCATGGGTAGCAAGCTCAACTGGTTCGTGGCTGGCGTGACCGCCGGCCTGACCGCCGCCGCCATCGGGCAGGAGCTGGCGAAGCCACTCAAGGAGCGGACATGGAAGGGGCGCGTCGCAGGCGTACCCTACAGTTTCCGCCTCAGCGAGTGGCCCGATGTCGCCAACGAGTACTGGAATCCCGAGAGCGACCAGATCATCACTCCCCACGTTATCGGGCTCGGCTGGGGCGTCAACTTCGCCGCGCTAGCGCGCCGCGCGCAGTGGCTGCTTGGCCAGCCCGTATCCGCCCCCAGGCCCGTCGAACCCACCAGTCCACCAGGCCAGACCGCGGCGCCTGTGACGGAGTGAGCGGCGCCGCTCCACGTTCGCAAAGCGTTGTCCTGTAGCCAGGAGGCGTCAGGATGCCCGCGCAAGACCCACTTTCGTTGTTCTTCCTCGGCTGCGCGCTCTTCTCTGCGCTGTTTCTGGTGGCTACCGTCCTGCTCGGCGCCGGACACGGCGGCCATGGCGGCCATCTCGGGCATCTCGGCGCGCACGCTGGCCACATCCCGGGGCACGGCTTGGGCCATGCGGCGGGCCACATGGGCCATGCGGGCGATGTCGCCGGACACCATGGCGCTGGAGGCGCCGCGCACGCCAGTCATGCCACGCATACCGGCAGTGGTGGGCAGGCGGAGGCTGGCGAGCCGACCCCACTGGGCGGCGCCTGGGCCACAGCGCAAGGGCTGCTGCTCGGCGCGCTCAATATCAACGGTCTGCTCGTTTTCCTGCTGCTTTTCGGTCTGCTGGGCTATCTGCTGCGCATTGGCGACACCCCGCTGTTGCTGATTGTCGTTCTCGCCGCGCTGGTGGGCGTGATCGGAGCCGTCATCGTCAACGTCGCGCTCGCCAAGCTGTTCTTCGAGAACGAGGCCGGTGAGCTGACCGCGCGCTCTTCGCAGATCGAGGGGCGCCTGGCGACGGTCAGTATCGCCATCCGGCCCAGTGGCATCGGCGAGATCATCTTCAGCGGCGAGGCGGGCGCGCGGCAGAGCATGGGCGCCCGCGCGGAAGATTCCAGCGCCACGATTGCCGTGGAGACTGAGGTGGTGGTCACGGCTGTCGAGAATGGCATCGCGACCGTGCAGCCCTGGAGCCAGTTGCTCGAAGAAACCAAGGCGCGCCTGCTCAGCGAGCCCGCACGCGGAGAGGCGCCGCCGCCCGCGAGCTGACGCGCGACCGCAGGGAGGGCGATACCCCGCGACATTCGCAGCGCCATGGACCTACCCCTTACCACTGTTCACGCATCGCCACATCTTCTCCTATTCATCCGTCATTCCCCAACAAGAGGGGGAGGGATCTACAGCATGACTGGGTTCGAGTTGACGCTCATCATTGTGGTCGCCGTGGTCGCCGTCTTTCTGGCGCTCGTGCGAGTGGCGGCCGGCTCGTATCGCAAGGTCGGCCCCAACCGCGCGCTGATCGTCTACGGCGCGGGCGGCACGCAGGTGGCGCAGGGCGGCGCCAAGCTGGTAGTGCCGCTACTGAACCGCGCCGAAGAATTCTCGCTGGAGCTGATGTCGTTCGATGTCGCGCCGCAGCAGAACCTCTACACCAATCAGGGTGTGGCCGTGCGCGTGGAGGCGGTCTCCCAGCTCAAGGTGCGCTCCGACAAGGACAGCATCCTGACTGCCGCCGAGCAGTTCCTCAGCAAGAGCGATGAGGACCGCGAGGGGCTGATCCGCCTGGTGATGGAAGGCCACCTGCGCGGCATCGTCGGCCAGCTGACCGTCGAGCAGCTCGTCAAGGAGCCGGAGATGGTCAGCGAGAAGATGCGCGGCGTCAGCTCCTCCGACCTGGCGAAGATGGGCCTGGAGGTCGTCTCGTTCACGATCAAAGAGGTGCGTGACGAGAACGACTACATCACCAACATGGGCCGGCCCGAGATCGAGCGCATCAAGAAGGAAGCCAACATCGCCGCGGCGCTGGCCGCCCGCGACACTCAGATTCAAGCCGCTAACGCCTCGCGTGAGGCCGCCGTCTCCAAGTCCGCGGCTGATCAGGCGCGCGTCGAGGCTGAATCCGCCTCACAGGCCAAGCAGTCCGAGTTTCAGCGCGATTTGGCGCTTAAGCGCGCCTCCTACGACGCCGAGATCAAGAAGCAGCAGGTGATCGCCGACCGCGCCACCGACTTGCAGCAGCAGATCATGCAGCAGCAGATTGTGCAGGAAGCCGCGCGCGCCCAGGAGATTGACAAGACGGCGCAGGTGAAGGTACAGGAGGCCGAGGGCCAGCGCCGCCAGATGGAGTTGGAAGCGACCGTCATCAAGGCCGCCGAGGCCGAAAAACAGCGTGTCACGGCGCTGGCTGAGGGTGAGAAGCAGCGGCTGGAGACGCTGGCCGCCGCCGAGCGGCAGCGCCTCCAGCTAGAGGCGGAGGGCCGCGCCGCCGCCCTGCGCGCACAAGCCGCCGCCGAAGCGGAAGCCGCCCGTGTACGCGGCGCCGCTGACGCTGAGGCCGCGCGGCTACGCGGCCTGGCGGAGGCCGAGGTCATCAAGGCCAAGGGCGAGGCGGAGGCCGAGGCGATGCGCGTGAAGGCGGCGGCGTACCACGAGTATAACCAGGCCGCTGTGCTCGACAAGGTGATTACCAACCTGCCGGAGATCGTGCGCGCGCTAGCTGAGCCGCTGAGCAAGGTGGACAAGATCAGCATCGTCTCCACTGGCTCCAGCGACGGCGGCAACCTGGGCGCGAGCCGCGTTACCGGCGACATGGTGAATATGCTGGCGCAAGCCCCGGCCATCCTGGAGGCGCTGACGGGCGTGCGCCTGGCCGACCTGATGGCGCGCGTGCCGGGCCTGACGGTCGAGAGCGGCGCGGCGCCCAGCGAAGCGCCCGCCCCCGAGGCGGGTGTGGCGCCCGCTCCCGCCGCGGATGGCGCGGATAGCGAAGTTGTACCCGCCACCGCGCCCGCTGCGTCCAGCGCGAACGGCGCGAGCGCCAGCAACGCGCCGACCGGCAAGCGGTCACGCGCAGCCAATCGGTCGGGGCGCGCGCGGGGGACGCGTCGGTAGGAAACCATATCGAGCCTTCGGCCCCTACTCCATGCGCCGAGAAGGGCCAGGACTCAGATTACGATGGGCAGAGGGTGGGCATTGCTCAGCCTCTGCCCATCATTTGGATCATTTGCCGGGCGGCGGGCCAGCTGGCGCTCTTGAGCGCTATCCGTTGTGGCCGGGGAAGTGGTCGTCGCTAGTCAGCCCGTCGCCATTCTGGATAATCGGCGGCATCTGGTGATCAGCGCGAACGGTGATATCTCCCTGGGTTATCGCATTCCCTGTGCTAAGATAGCTCTTCTCGATATCGATGAACGAATTCACATAGGATGGCGGGGCCGAAGCGCCCCGGAGGCGCGGGTTCGCGGCCCGCATCTCCAGATGGCGCAGAGCCAGGTCATTCAGTCGCCGCTGCTTGCAGAACCTTCTGAACAGCGGCGACCGCGCGCTCGATGTCACGCGCGCTGGTTTGCCAGTTGCAGACAGAGACGCGCATGCACCGTCGCCCACGCCAGGTCGTTCCGCTGAATAAGGCTTCGCCCGTGCGCTGGATCGCCGCGATGACATGGTCGGTACGGCGGTCATGATCGATCTCGGTCGCGCCAGGCGCGCGATCGTGAAAGCGCACCAAGCCTTGATTGATCTGGGGCTCCCGGAGGACTTCCGCCCCATCGAGCGCGCCAATCCGCCTGACCAGAGTTTGGGCGTGCTCGCAGGCGCGCTCGATCAATGCGGCGACACCTCGCCGCCCCAGGTGACGTAGCGCCGCATAGGTGGCGACCCCACGCCCGCGGCGCGACCACTCCGGATTCCACTCGGCAGGCTCGCGAACCAGAGAGCTGCGCGCCACATACGGAGCCGCAAAGGATATCGCGCTGCGATGCGCCTGGCGATCGGCGACGAGGACATAGCCCGCGTCATAGGGCACGTTGAGCCATTTGTGCCCGTCGGTCGCCCAGGAGTCCGCCATCTCCACGCCCGCGAGCAGATGACGATAGGCGGGACTGGCGGCGACCCACAAGCCAAACGCCCCATCCACATGGACCCAGGCGCCGGCTTCATGCGCCAGGGGGATAAGCTCGGCGAAGGGATCAAACGCCCCCATGTTCAAGTCACCGGCCTGCAATATCACGATCACCGGCTGCGTCGCGGCGTCCCGGAGGGCCTGCGCGAGCGTGTCAGGCTGAAGACGCCCCTGATCATCAACGGGGAGGTCAGTCACATTGTCGCCCCCCAGCCCGAGTAGCCGCACCGCCCGCTCGAGCGACCCATGCCGCTCCTGGCTGCTCACTATGCGCAGCGCGGGCGCGCCCGCCAGCCCCTGACGCTCGACATCCCACCCGCGCTGCGCCAGAAGCGCATGGCGCGCGGCGGCCAGCGCCGTGACGTGGGCCATCTGCGATCCGGTGACAAACGCTACGCTGGCGTCTGGCGGCAAGCCCAAGAGCTCCTTCAACCAGGCGCCAGCCACTTCCTCGATGACCACTTCGGCTGGGGCGCAGGCGTATGACGCGGCGTTCTGATCCCATGCGGCGGTCAGCCAGTCCGCCGCGAGCGCCGCAGGCGTCGCCCCGCCGATAACCCAGCCAAAGAATCGCCCGCCAGCGCTGCCAAGAATCCCACCCGCTGTATCCGCTGCCAGGTCATCCAGCACGTCCTCAGCCGCGAGGCCTTCATCAGTGAGCGGGCGCCCGATGCGGGCGCGAAGCTCGTCTAGTGGCGCGGTGGCGCCGACAGGCGCCGTATCGAGCGAGTCGAGATGGGCAAGGCTGTGCGCCAGAGCGCGCTCGAGAATTGTGCGATAGCTTGAGTGTGGTTCCACCTGCTCCTCCAGAGAATCAGCAAGCCCAAGTCTGTGGGCGCCATCAGCGGCGGCGCGTTTCTCCGCGCGACAGTGAGGGTGGGCGCCCACATGGCGGGATGACCATTCATCCCGCGTCAGGTGAGCATAGGCGCGCAAGACATGGTCTTGCTCGCGGATTTCGGACAGGGTCGCCCGCAAGCGCGGCGAGCGGCGGGAGAGCGGCCGCGCGTCGCTGAATCCAGTATCGGGCAGCCCTCCCCGCCTGTCTGGCGCGGACGCCGCCTGTCGAGTACACTGTGATGGCGCCGCGCGGCTGCCCGCGCCATGCTTGCGGCGCTGGGCGCAGCCGCTGCGTGGGGAGATGGGAGAGAGCTGTCAATGTCCGACGAGACCGATAAGCCAAAGCCGCTAGCCGATGCGCTGTCGATCGAGGAGCGGATGCGCGGCGTCCTTATCGGCCCGTTGCAACCGTTAACCGGCAAGATCGTCATCGCGCCGTACAGCGAGGAGTGGCCGCGCATGTTCGCGGCCCAGGCAGACAGGATCCGCGCGGCGCTGGGCGAGCGTGCGCTGCTGCTGGAGCATGCGGGTTCAACCTCAGTTCCGGGGCTGGCCGCGAAGCCAATCATCGACATCGTGCTGGTCGTGGCGGACCCGGCGAACGAGGCGGACTACGTCCCTGCCCTGGAGGCGGCGGGCTACACTCTGCGCGCCCGCGAGCCAGACTGGTATCAGCATCGTAACCTCAAGTACACCAATCCGGATGTCAACCTGCACGTCTTTGGACCAGACTGCGAGGAGGTCGCGCGGATGCTGATGATGCGCGACTGGCTGCGGCGCAACGAGGCCGACCGCGCGCTCTATGAGCGCACGAAGCGTGAGCTTGCCCAGCGCGACTGGAAGTACACCCAGGAGTACGCCGATGCCAAGACCAACGTGGTTCAGGAAGTCCTGGGGCGGGCGCGGGCGGCGCTGGGTGGCGCGTGACCGACCGCCGTGCGGCTAGCCCTACGAAACACGCCACATAGAGGGGAGCGCGACCATGGAAGAACAGAGTGCGCCGGACGCTGGCAGCGGCGCGCCGGGGATCGCGCAGGGCGAGTTGCGCCCTGTCTGGCCCACGCCATCCAATCCCAACGCCACGCGCCAGCGGCGCTGGGGGATTGGGGCGCGCATCGCGGCGACAGTGGGCGGGCTGCTCTTCTTCCTCGCCGCCTGGACTCCATGGGCCACCGCTGTCACCTCCGGCGACCTGAGCAAAGGCGCCTCCGGTCCTCAGTTCACCTACAGCCTGACGGCAGCGGAGCTTGGCGCGCCGCCGTTCGTATCGCTGGTTGACCCCGCCAGCGCCTACATATACTGGAGCTTCTTGACCGTCCTCGGCGCGCTGCTCGCGCCCCTGCTCTGGCAGCGGACGCGGCCCTGGCTGACGTGGATGGCGGCCCTGCTCTACGGTGTATGGGGCATCGTCTGCGCGCTGGTTCTCGCCCAAACGGACGCGCTGCTCTTCCAGACCGTTCCAGCGATGACCCACGCCGCCTCTGGGCCGTACACTACGACGCTCCAGCCCTATGGGATACGGGTGGTGATCTATGCCGCCTCACCCGCCTTCGGGTTGTATCTCGCCACGCTGGCGCTGGTCGTTATGCTGGCCGCGCTCGTCCTGGCCGTGTTGGAGCTGCGCGCCGGCCCGCGCATCGTCCGCCAGCATGCGCCTACAGTTCACGGCGAAGTCGCGCCGACCGAGCAGGCGGAGAACGTGGCGGACAAGCGCGTGAATCGCTCGCTGCCCGGCGCGGGCGCGGTCTCCGGTGGGCTGCTGCTCTGGGCGTGGGGATTCTTCTGGCAGCCGATGGTGACCTATAACTGCGCGCAGACGCCGCTGCTGTTCGCGCAGTGCCAGGGTCTGCCGGGCTACAGCGTGCTCCAGCTCGGCCTGCTGGCGACGCGCAATCTCTTCGACCCCATCGCCGCGCCCTGGGCGATCAACGCGCTGCTGCTGGCCGGCGCGGGGTTGGCGCTGGGCGCCATCTGGCTGCGTGAGATCACCCGCACGCTCTGCGCGTGGCTCTCCGGCTGGCTGGTCTTCGCGCTGGCCTGCGCGCTGATCACCATCAACGGCGCGCAGATCATCGCCCACAACGCGCCCAGCGTTGGCCTGCCCGCTGGCGCGTGGCGCGGCGACATGGGGGCGCTGGTCGTCTTCCTTGGTCTGCTGCTGGTGGTCATCGGCCTCGCGCCGCTGTGGGCCATCGCCATCCGCTCCGCGCCTCGCCGCGACCAGCCCATCGTCTAGCCGCCACGCTCGCGGCCATCTACCTTCCCACATGAGACATTTCAGCCCTGCGTGGGGTGTATGGGCTGAGTGGGCATGGAGCGCGCTCATTGTGGAAGGGGTTAGACGGTATGGAAAGCGTCAGGGTAGCCATCAGAGGCTGGCCCGCGCCCGGAGGGGCGCGCTGGGCGATCAGCGCCATTGTGGGCGCGCGCTGGAACCAGCGCGCAAGCCTCACAGAGGCGCCCAATACCCGGTCGCGGGCGGAGGGGTCGGCGGCGCCAGCAAAGCCAGCGAAACCCACTCAGAGCGGCGCGAACAGCGATCCGTTCGAGGCGTTCGTCATGGCGCATGAGGGCGCGCTGTTCGCCTATCTCTGGCGTATGACTGGCGACGAGAGCGCGGCGTACGACCTGCGCCAGGAGACATTCATCCGCGCCTGGCGCAACTTCGCCCGCGTGCGCGCCTACGAGCGCCCGCTGGCCTGGCTCTATCGCGTCGCCACTAACCTCGCCCTGAACTACCGCCGCGACCAGCGCGGCAGCGCTTCACTGGCCGGGATGGAGGATGAGCCGTCCGATAGCGATCACGCCTGGCGGCTGGCGGAGCGCGACCAGGTGCGCGCCACGCTGCTGGGACTGCCGCCACGCGAGCGGGCGGCGCTGGCGCTGCGCGAGGGGCAGGGCCTCTCCTGTGATGAGGTAGCCCAGGCCCTCAGCGTCAGCCCAGCGGCGGCGCGCACCATCCTCTGGCGCGCCCGCGAGCGCTTCCGCGATCTCTACCAGCGCGCCGACACGGAATCTACAGGCGGCGCTTCACAGCAAGGAGACGTGAAGTGAGCGTCACAACACCTTGTCTCGAAAACATCAGCAGCGAGACGCTCTCGGCCTGGGGCGATGGCGGGCTTCCGGAAGCCGAGGCAGCGCGGCTGCGGGCGCATGTGGAGGGCTGCCCTGCCTGCCAGGGGCGCCTGCGCGCCTACAGTGACATACGACGGCTCATGAGCGGGCAGCGTATCCCACCCGCGCCGCCAGTGGATATCGCCGCCGTGCGTGCGGGCCAGCGCCGCCAGGGCGCTATGGTTCACATGGGCAAGCGACACGCTGCGCGACGCGCGCTGTGGGGCGGGATGGGCGCGGCGCTGGCGGCCGCGCTGCTGATCGCCGCTTTCAGCCAGGTCTTCGCCCAGCTGAACCATGTCACTCCTACTGCAACGGTGACACCTGCCGGTACTGTGACACCGACCACCACCAGGCTCGCATGGGCCCTGCGCACGCTGCCGCCGGGCATCAGCGGTAACGCAATCGCCATCTCGCCGGTCAACAGTGACGAAGTCTGGACCTGCCAGGTGCGGGGTGATGGATACATCACGATTTCGTGGTCGAACGATCAGGCGCGCACCTGGGGACTGCTCAGTGAACTCAAGCCGCCCGCCACGCCCTCGCCGATCAACGGCTGTTACCCCATCCCCGATCAAGTCAGCCCCAACACTCTCGCTCTGGGTCTGGCATGGGGCGATGGGAAGGCTGGAATACAAGGGATGGTGAGCTACATATCCAGCGATGGCGGCCGGACGTGGAGTAAGCTCGGAGAGGTCGCCACTCCCGCGCTCGCAACCCTTGGCAAGCGTACATACATCATCATGAGCTATCGCCAGTCTGGTAAGGTTCCTCCGACACGGCTGATGGTCAGCGACGATGGACTACGTACGTGGCGCGACATCACTCCACAGAGCGCCGATACACCATTCATCTTCCTCTGGCCGGACCCCGCCACCGGCAATCTGCTGCTCGGCGCAGGTCCAAACCCAAACGCTAACGTCCTCTGGCGTACGAACGACGGTGGCGCGACGTGGACCCAGATCACCCTCACTAACGACGCCCAGGTAGAGTATGGGGCCTGGCTGCCCGCCGCGCGCCACTGGCGTATCTGCGGCGTGATAGATAACAGCGACCCATTCTTACTCCGCTGCACCGACGACCTGGCCAAGACGTGGAGCTCCTACGCACCTGTGACCGCGCTCGTGACGTGCGCGAACTGCAACACCAATTCGGGCGGCGCGCCCGTGGTGGTCCAGGATAGCTGCCTTCCTGAGCGCACCATGGCGCTGGATGGCTCGCTGTTGATGGCCTGCTTGCCCGCCGGAAGGGTCGCGAAGAATCAGGCGCTTACGCCAGACATCTACCGCCTGGAGCCTGGAGCGACAACCTGGCGGCTGCTAGGCCCAGCCCCCGGCCCCGCGGGAACGCCGTCATCGCTCAAGATCGGGAGCTTAGTCGTCACTGGAGACCACTCTTCTAGCGCAGGCGCGCTCTGGTACATAGACCCCGCCGCGAACATCCTGGCGGTAGCCGCGCTGCCCGCTTGAGCGTCCCGTAGATACCCATAGACTACGCGCCCACTCTGCTGTATGCTTCCCTCTGACCGCGCCAGCTGTGACGCGGTCAGGGGTCCGCGCGCGAGCCGCCGGGCAAGTCAGTGAGGAGGCGGAATGCCTGCGATTGACGCCAGCCAGGTCCCACTGTTAGAGGCGCTGGTAGCGGTATTGCAGACGGTTGTGCTGGTGGTGGCGGGGTTCGTCGCATGGAGGCAGCTGCGCGAGGCGCAGCGCGCCCGCTTCCTGGGCGCCATCATCCGCATGTACGATGACCTGGGAAACCGCGAGGCGTACGAGGACGCCGACGCCGCGCTCGGCCTGCCCCCGCGCATAGAGGAGTACACACCGGAAGAGCTGGAGCTGGCGACCTGGACGACCCGCGTGTATGAGAAGCTGGCATTCCTCGTCGAGTCAGGCATGATCCCCGCCGAGTACATCATCCCGCTCTATTCCCGTCGCATCGTCTGGACCTGGGATGCGCTCCAGCCATTCATTCAGGAGCAGCGACGCGTGCGCGACGATGGCGGCGCCTATCGCATGAGCGGCGATGGGCGCTACTTCGAGTTGCTGGCCAAGCGCGCGCTGGCCTATCGCGAGCGCACATTCAAGGGGAGCAAGCGCGCCCACCCGCCAGTGCCCCTGGCGTACCGCGAGCGCGTGCGCGAGATGGTCGCGCGGGGCGAGCGGCTCGGCTCCGGCGGCTATCATCGCTGAGTGACCTCACGCCCTGGCCCCCCTCTCCTGGGAGGAGAGGGGAACGAGGAGGCGCGACCTCATCCCCTGATCCCCACTCCTGGGAGGCGAGGGGAGGTAGGAAGGCTTTTCTAGGCGTCGCGGCGCGGCTCTGGCTCCTGGGGCGCCGCGTCATCTGTGGCTGACTCATCGTCGGGTTGGGAGGGTGGCGCTGGGGCGAACGGCCCGGATGGCGCACCCGTGCGGCTGATGAGCGCGCTGCTTAGCCGCTCCCACAGACCGCTCTCCGGTGCGCTGGGACGTGGACCGCTTGTCGCCTCCGCGCGTGGGCCTTCCACCGATGGGCCTGTGTCGCTCAGCGGCAGCGTGCGCCGTGAGAAGTCCGAGCGGCTGGCTGGCGCGCCCTCTTGTGAGGGTTGGCCGGCGTCCGCTGGGATCTCCGCCGCTTCGGCTGGCTCGGCTGGCGCATCCACGACCACCTGCGCCGCGCTACCAGGGGATCGGGACCATTCAGGCGCAAGCTCGACCGGCTCGGCGCTGACCGCCTCTGGCGCTTCCTCTCCTCCCGCTGGGGCCGCTCCGCTGGACGGCGTAGGCCACCCTGGCGCGGGCTCGACTGGCTCCCCACTGACCACTTCAGGCGCTTCCTCGGCATCACGCGCCGTTTCATCTTGCCGCTCGGCGGGCTCGGCTGGCCCGTCGGGCATCGCAATGCTGGCTGGCGCGGCCAGCCGCTCATCCTCGTATGGCGCCTCAAGCGCGGCGGCCGCGGGCGTCGCCCCAAGGTCTTCGGAAGCGTCAGCTGGCGTGAACGGTGTTGGCGCGCCGGGGGCGTTGGCGCCTGCTAGTTCGGCGAGCGTTCTTGGCAGATCGCCGCTCGCCGGAGCTGAAGGAGCTGCGCTGGATACAGGCGCCGCCGCTTCCGCGATAGGTGTTGTCGCTTCGCTGAGCGGCTCCGCCGCCTCCGGCGTCGCGCTGGGCGTAGCGTCCGCGCTGGGCGCCGCGGGTGGGCGGATGGCCTCGTGCTCATACGTCCATTCGATGCGCGGCAGGCGGTCGGCAGGCACCGGCTCTCCCGATGGCTCAGTTGGCGGAGTGGCTGAAGCGGCCGCGGCGGGCGGCGAGGCAGGCGGGGCGGGTGTGGCATGTTGGGCCGCGGCGGAGATCGCGGCGGCCGCGGCGGCCTTGACGGCAAGCGCGGCGCCCGCTTCAATCAGGCTGGAGGCCGCCAGGCTGCCAGGCAAGTGTGTGGTCGGCTGCGTGGCCGGTGGCTGCGTGGCCGGTGGCTGCGTGGTCGGTGGCTGCGTGGTCGGTGGCTGCGTGGTCGGTGGAGGGGGCGTGGCCGGACGCGCTGGCTGTGGCTGGGCGGATAGCGGCTGCGCCGCGCGCGGCGCGGGCGAGACCGATTGCTGGCCTGGCGTTCGCTCGCGGATGAGTGGCGGCAGCTTCGCGCCGGGCCGAGTGGGGGCGCGCTTGCTCACTGGCAGACCGACCATCCGCCGCAGGCCCTGGCCAACCTGGCCAACTTCGCGCTCGGCGACGACTTCGGCGATATGCGCGCCCGCGCTGATATCGCCCTCGATCATGCGGATGAGGTCAATCAGCCCCAGAACCAGTTCTTCGACCAGCACGGTCAGCGCCACGCCATAGGCCAGCGCCAGGCCGAACAGCAGCGCGACGATCAGCGACATGACGCTCGGAATGACTTCACCCGTGCCGAGCACCTCCACCAGCGCCGTCACGACGGCTCCGATGGCGAACGCGATCAGCCCCGCACGCAGCATCCGCCGCCAGCAGAGCAGCAGCACACCGATAATATGCTTGAGCAGCGCCCCAACGAATGTGACCAGATTCTCAAGTATCACCAGCGCCCCTCTTGTTTGATTGCAATGGCGCGGCGTCCGCGCTGGCCAGCCTCCACCACAAGCTGCATTGTACATTCAAACGTCTGGCGCGGCATATTGTACCATGAGCGCCCGTCTGGGCAGGCGCGAGCGTGCTCCTTCAGCCGCGCCCCGCGCGTCACCTCTTCATGGCCATTCCGACCACTGTCCCACCTCCTGTCCTTGCATGGCCGGGGCGCTTTAGAGCATTCATGCGTTCCGCGCCGTGCGCCGGACATACATGGCCGCGATTGGGAATAGCGCCGTGCGCCAGCCATTCATGGCCGCATCCCCCCTGGCGCGTCTCATGACCGCGGCGCGTAGGGGCGCCCTTTCCAGCGCACCGGCCAGCGCAGCAGGGCGTGCGCGAAGGATGAGAGCGCGACGCCCGTGAACGCCAGCGCCGCCAGCGGACCCAGAGCCGCGTAGCGCCGGGGTGTCCCGAAGCCGCGCATCCATGGAGCCAGCGCCACGACCTGCGCGACCCACGCCGCCAGCGCGCCCGCCGCTCCCATCGGATTTCGTGTGGCGAGCGCCCTCACCAGCGCCGGCAGTGTGGCCGCGCTCGCCGCGCACGAGATACCTACCAGCGCGCCTGACGAGCGCTGCGCCCGCAAGAACTGCGCCGCATTCTTGGTGAATCCCTCCACCAAGGCGCCCAGCGAGCCATACATCCGCACGCTCACCTGCGCCTCGCCACGCGCCATCAGCGCTGGATAGCCCGCGCGCTTCAGCGCGCCCGCCAGCGCCACATCCTCGATGACGCTGGCGGCGACGGCGGCATGCCCGCCCGCCGCGTCATACGCCCGGCGGCTGATGAGGAAATATTGCCCATTGGCCAGCGCCGGAGCCTCCACCTGGCCCAGCGAGCCTGTCCGCACGCCCACGAAATACTGCTGGTAGGCGAAGGGCAACAGCAGCCGCTCCCAGAACGTCTCGCAGCGCTGGCGGGGAAAGAGCGACACCGCCTCGACATGCGCCGCCCGCGCCAGCGCCATCGCCGCGCGCAGCGCGCCTGGCTCGTGCCGCGTATCGGCATCGGTGAAGAGCAGCCATGCGCCACGCGCGACCCGCGCGCCTAGCCAGCAGGCCGCGCTCTTGCCCGTCCAGCCCGGCGCTGGCCCCGCTCCATGGATGACCGAGAGACGGCGGCGGTCACGCTCGGCGTAGGCGTCCGCCAGCGCGCCAGTCTCGTCAGTCGAGGCGTCGTCTACCACGATTACCTCGAAGGCGGGGTAGTCCTGCGCCAGCAGTGAAGCGAGCAGCGCGGGGAGGTTGCGCTCCTCGTTCCTGGCCGGGACGATGATCGAGACCAGCGGCCACTCCGCGCCCTGCGGCTCCACAGTCGGAGCGGAGCGGACATCGGGCAGGCGACGGTAGCGCGCCAGCGAGAGCGCGCCCGCCCCCGCCACGATCAGCGCCTGCGCCCACGGGCCGGCCGCGCCATAGACGCGCCTCGCCGTCCACGATCGCCCGCGCACACGCGCCTCCTCATGCGCTCACAGCGTGATCGTCACGCGGTCGTACCCGGCCGCGCCGTTGGGGAAGATCATCCCATCGCCCGGCTGCTGAACCGCGCCAAGCCGGTCTATCACCCGCGCCGCCAGTGTGTGCGGGCCCGACGCTAGCGGTAGCTCGGCGCGCCACTGCGCCCAGGCCATCGCCGAGAGCGGCGGATCAATCACCGCCCGCGTCCAGGCCCCGCCATCCGCCTGGACCTCGACCGCCGCGACGCCCACCGCGCCCGCATAGGCCATGCCGGCCGCCAGCGCGCCGCCGGGAATTGGACGCCAGACGTCAATCCGCGCCACCGGGAGGACCCGCGCCGCCGTCCAGCCACGCTCGGCCCAATAGCCCTCCGCGCCGCCGGGCGCGACCTCGATCTCCTCGATCCATTTCACATTCTTGAAGCCGAAATAGCCGGGAATCAGCAGCCGCGCTGGCCCGCCGTGGCGACGTGCCAGCGTCTCGCCGTTCATGCCATAGGCCAGCAGCGCCGTCGGATTGAGCGCAACATCCAGCGGCGCCGTCTCCTGATAGGTGTCGGGCGCGCGACTGACAATCGCGCCCGCGTTCGGCGCGATGCCCGCGCGCCGCAGCAGCGCCACCAGCGGTACGCCCGACCACAGCGCGTTGCTCATCAGGTGGCTGCCCGGCAGGCTGTCCACGCAACGCAGCGTCACATACTGGTCCACCCGCGCCATGCCCATCAGCTCCGCCAGCGAGAGCGTCAGCGGGGTATGGACACGCCCAGTAATGCGCAGCAGCCAGGAGCCGGGGTCCACGTCCGGGTCCACGGCGTTCTTGCTCACCAGATAGAAGCTGGCCGCAGGCGTCACCTCCGGCTCGACGCCAGCGACGGGGAAACCTGGCGCGCGCGGCCTCGGTGGCGCATAGGGGAACAGCCGCCGCACGCGGTCGGGATGGCCGAGCGCCGCGCCAATCGCATTCGCCCAGGCGCTGAACGAGCCCAGCAGCGCCAGCCCCGACAGCGTCGCGCCGCTTTCCGCCAGCCGCCGCAGCGCCGCCCGCCGCGAGAGTCCTCTGGCACTCATCTTGGCCGCCCGCGCTGGAGCGAGCAGCCGCGCATGCCAGGGTCGCGCCAGCCAGAGCGCCGGAGCGAACGCCGCGCCCGTCACCCACGCGCTGGCCGCCTCGGTGGGATACGCAGCCAGCAGTGCCAGCGGCGCGAGCAGCGCCACCGCCAGCCCTGCCACCACCGCCCAGCGCCCCAGCCAGCGCCCGCGCGCGCCCGCGAGGCTGCCAGCGGGAAGCGCCAGCTCATCCGGCGCGGCCAGTGCCACCAACCCCGCCAGCGGCAGGCAAATCGCCACAGCGCCGATCAGGCCGAGCGATGGCGCCAGCGGGCCAAGCATAGTGAGCAGCGCGTTGGCGATGGTGACCGGCGTGGTCTGCATGACGGCTTCGGTCAGGGGCTCGACCGGCGGCGGGACCCGCGCCAGCGCCGCGACGGCGAATCCCGCCAGCAGCGCCAGCAGCGCCGCCCACGCGCCCGAGCCAAATCGCGCCGCCCGTTCCAGCCTCCGGATGGGCGCGTCGCCGTCAGCGTCCATCGCCCGCGTCCGCCAGGCGCCGCGCGCGCCGCGCCCGCTCCAGCCGCGCGCGAACGCGGGCAGAGAGCGCCGCGCGGTCGGCGTAGCCGTACCATAGCGCGACGAAGCCCTGCGTGATCATCAGCGCGGTCAGCAGGTAGAACAGGATCTCCTCCAGCGGGACGGGGCCGAGCCCGACGCCGACCAGCGCGCGCGTATCGAAGCGCCAGACGCCCGCGCCGATGGCGATAGCGTCGGCGAGGGTGAGCCAGACCGTCAGCCCCAGCGCGACCCACGGCCAAACGCGCCGCTCGCGCCAGAGATAGCGCCCGCCGAGCGCCCACTGGATGGCGATCACCGGCAAGGCCCAGACCAGCAAGAAAGGCAGATACGGCCAGTGACTCATCGCGGCGCCTCCTCCCGCTCATGCTCCTTCATGCGCGCCTCATGCGCATCGCGCGTCTCGCGCCGGTCCGCGTTCGGCGGCGCAAGGCGTCCGCGCTGGAGAAGGGCGGCGTAGGTCAGCGTGACGGCCAGTAGCGCCTCCAGCGCGCAGAAGAGATACTCCTCTGGCGGCACATCCCACCAGCGCGCGCCCCATGTGCGCCCCGCGCCCCACGTCCAGAGACCCCAGACGGCGGCGGTATGGTCCCATGGCGCCATGTAGATCAGCGCCACCAGCGCCAGCCCGCCCGCCAGTGCGAGGTAGCGCCGGTTGAGCAGCCGCCGCCGCAGCAGCGCTGCCAACGCCAGCAGCGGCGCCACGAGGAAGAGCACCAGAAACGTGGCGTAGGTCATACGCGCCATATCCTCCGCCATATTCTCCGCCAGACGCCCGTGTAGGCCCCGCGCTGGCTCGCCACTCGATGCGCGCCCGATATGCCAAGATGCTATCGCCCGTGGGCCGCAGCGCGCAACGCGCGCCGCAGGGCCATATCACAATCTCATCTCTGCTGTTTCTTATCTTCAACTCATATTCAGTTCATGCCCCGCTTAGGTGCGAAGAATATACTCGCTTCCAGTGGTAGGGAGACACTCCACTACCGCTGGCGCCAGTGACGACCCTGGCGCCAGCGGGCACTTTTGGGCCGGAACAGGCAGCGCCGCCTCTTGCGCGCCCATACGAACGAACAGGGAGGAAGTCGTATGGACTACACGCCTGTAGAGTCACTCTTCGATCCGGACGAAGCGATGTTCGACGCGCCCGCTGGCGCGAGCTGGACACGCCTCCCCAAGAAGCGTCAGCCCGAAGGTGAGACATTGCGCTATCGCGGCCTGGCTTATAACCTGGCCACCGGTGTTGTCATCCTGAATGATCGCCAGATGCGCCTCGCCGCTCCCGAGTGCGACTTGCTGCGAGCCCTGATGCGCAAAGCGGGACAGATCGTCAGCGTGGCGCGCCTGGCCGAGCAGCTTGGTGTCTCGGTTAATGAGATTGAGGCCCGCGCCCGCGCGCTCTCCAGGAGCCTCGCGGATTTCAACGCGCCCTGCCTGCCTCGGCGCGTTGAGGGGCTAGGCTACATCCTCTGGCGCTAGCGCGCGCCAGGCCCGCACTACATCGCTGAGACGACCACTGGAGAGCAGCGCAGGTTCTCCGGTGGTCGTCTTCGTTTCCAACCTATCCCCGTCGCTGGCGGCGCAGGTCCGCGCGGATGAAGCGGATCTCGTGATAGCCGATGTCCTCGCCCAGCGCTTCCTTGATCGGCGTGAGCGCGCCATCCCCCAGCCGCGCTAGCGCCTCCTCGATGCGGCGCGCGTGCTCCGATGGTACGAGCGCGCGGGCGTCCACATCCTCGCCCCGCTCGATCGCGTCGGCCAGATGGCTGGCGATGGTGCTGGGAGCGAGACCACGCTGTGCGGCGATCTCCTCGACGCCTAACCCAGACTGATACAGTTCGAGCGTCACCCGCCATGTGGGAACCTTCCTGCTGTCCGCGTCACGCTCGCGCCGCTCGCGCCGCTCCTGTCGCTCACCAGACCACAGCGCGGGCGCGTCGCCCTCCGGCCAGGCGGGCAGTCCGCGCTCGTCCAGCCATGCCGTGACCGCGCGCAGGAACGGCCCGCTGAATTGCTCCAGCTTGGCCGCGCCGACGCCTGACAGCGCGCCGAAGCGCTCGCGTGTGTCGGGACGCCTGAGAGCCATTGCCCGCAGCGTCGAATCGGGGAATACCACATATGGCGGCACGCCTAGCTCCTCCGCCAGCTCGCGTCGCAAGGCCCGCAGCCGCTCGAACAGGTCGCGCGCGTCCGCGTCCAGTGTCTCGGCGGCGCCATCGCGACCCGCGCGGATAGATGGCGCGACGGGCGCGGCCATCTCCACCTGCCGCTGGCCGCGCAGCACCTCCCTGGCCACCGGCGTCAGCCGTAGCGTCAGGTAGCCCTGCCCGCTGGCGTCTACCTCGACCAGCGCGCCCATCGCCAGCAGCGCCTGCCCAACCCGCCGCCACTCCTCGGCGTCCAGGTCGCGCCCGATGCCGTAGACTGACAGTAGGTCGTGCTGACGCTCGGTTATCTTCGCCGACCTGGAGCCGCGCAGCACGGAGATGACATACGCCAGCCCGAAGCGCTCGCCCGTCCGCGCGACCGCTGAGAGTAGCTTCTGCGCGTCCACCGTGCGGTCCTGCCGCTCGCGCGGGCGCAGGCAATTGTCGCAGGCGTCGCAGCGCTCGCCGGACAGTGTCTCGCCGAAGTAGGCCAGCAGGCCGCGCCGCCGGCAGTCGTCGCTCTGCGCCCAAGCCAGTGCGACGTTGAGTTGCTGGAGCGCGACGCCGCGCTGCTCGGTGTCCTCCATCTGGTCAATGAAGAACATAGCCTTCATGCGGTCGCCAGGCGAGTAGAAGAGCACGCAGCGCGCGGGGTCGCCGTCGCGCCCGGCGCGGCCCGACTCCTGGTAATAGCTCTCAAGGTTGCGCGGCGTGTTCATGTGGACGACCAGCCGTACGTCGGGCTTAGCGATGCCCATGCCGAAGGCGATGGTCGCCACCAGGGTCGGCGCCTGGTCGCGGATGAAGGCGTCCTGGTTGCGGGCGCGCTCCGCGGCGTCCAGCCCGGCGTGATAGGGCAGCGCACGCACGCCGTCATCGTTCAGCCGCTCGCACAGTTCGTCCACCGTCTTGCGCGCCTGACAGTAGATAATCGCCGGGGCGGCGGGCTCCTCGCGCCGGACCTCGCGCAGCACATCGAGCAATTCGCCGTATGAGCCCTTGTCGCGCCGCCGGACCTCATAGACCAGGTTGGGACGGTTGAAGCTGGCGATGTGGACCAGCGGGTCGCGCAGCCGGAGCTGCGCGATGATGTCGGCCCGCACGCGCGCGGTGGCCGTCGCGGTCAGCGCCAGCAGCGGCGTCTGGGGGAAGCGGGCGCGCGTCGCGCCGATCTGGCGGTACTCTGGGCGGAAGTCGTGGCCCCACTCGGAGACGCAGTGCGCCTCATCCACCGCCAGCAGCGAGACGCCCTGCCGCTGCCCGACTGAATTCAGCAGCTTGAGAAAGTCATCGTTGACCAGCCGCTCTGGGGCGACGTAGAGCAGGCGATAGCGCCCGTCTACCACGTCGCGCTCAACGCGCGCCCGCTCGTCCGCATCCTGCGCGCTGGTCAGCGCCGCCGCCGCCACGCCGCTGGCCACCATGCGGTCCACCTGGTCCTTCATCAGCGCGATCAGCGGTGAGATCACCACCGTCAGCCCCGGCAGCAGTGTCGCCGGAAGCTGGTAGGTCAGTGACTTGCCGCCGCCGGTCGGCATCAGCGCCAGCGCGTCGCGCCCACCCAGCGCCGCCTCCATGATCTCGCGCTGGCCCGGGCGGAACGTCTCGTAGCCGAAGCGTTGCTTGAGGGCGGCATGAAGCCCTTCAGCCTCCGCTAATGTCATGCCGCTCTCCTCTATACGCGCGCCGTCTCCTCGCTGCCCATTCTATCACCTGCCCCTATTCCGTTCCCGGCATTCTTTTCCGGCGGCGCAATGTGACCGCCATCGCTGCGATCAGGCCCGCGCCGGCCAGCAGGGCGAGCGCCGCGCCAAGGTAGGCCTGCTGGTAGGTGACGTGGCTCAGCCCCAGGCCGAAGAGCGGGAAGGCGACGATCATACCGCCGCTGAAGAGCCCTGTCTCCAGCGAGAGCACGGTGGCGCGCTGCGCGTCGGGCGTGCGCGCGTTGATCGCCGTGCTGATCGCCGGGACGAACAGCGAATCGCAGACGCGGAAGATGAACAGGAAGCCTACCAACCCTGCCACCGCCTGCCCGGTGGCCATCATCAGCAGCCCAGATGCGACGCCCGCTACCAGCGCCGGGATCAGCCGCCGCCGAACGACGCGCGCCATGACCCGCGGCGCGGCGCCCGTAGCGAGGAAGTCCATCACCGCGCCAGCGCCGAAGATCACGCCAATCGCCGCCACACCGTAGCCGATCTGCGTCAGATACAGCTGTGTGTAGTAGTTCGACGTGGTGAACACCGTTCCTTCCAGCGCCGAGAGTAGCAGCAGACTCAGCAGCAGCGGACTGCGCCATGCGACGCGCGCCCCGGCGCGCAGGTGCGCCAGCGGGCGCGGGCGCTCAGTATGTTCGGGCCGCAGGCGCGGAATCAGCAGCAGCGCGGGGATCGCCAGCGCGACGCCAGCCGCGCGGAGGACGAACGGCAGGGCCGGGTTCCAGTTCAGCAGGAAGCCGCCCGCGGCGTCGCCCAGCGCCGAGGCGATCAGCGTCAGCACCAGGAAGCGGCTGTAGAACCGGGTATAGCGGCCTGCGGTGTCGGTCTCATGGCCGGGCCTATCGCGGCTCTCAGCGGCGAGCGTCCAGACGACGGCCTCCTGCGCGCCGCCTTTGAAGGCCCACGAGATGCCGGAGCAGATGAACGACAGCGAGATGGTCAGCGGCGCCGGATCCAGGAACAGCAGCGCCGCCGCGACGCCGAAGACGCACGCCGCGAGCAGGCTGGCGCGCCTGCCCACCAGATCGGCGAAGATGCCCGTTGGGACCTCGACGACGAACTTGGCGACGTGGAAGAGCATCTCGAACAGGCCGATGGCGAAAGGGCTGTAGCCGCGCGCGGCCAGATAGATCAGCCAGATGGCGTTCTCGGTGTTGAGGTTCGCCAGCAGGGTATAGACATTGAAAGCCAGACCCCAGCGCGGCGCGCCGCGACCCGATTGGGCGGCCTGGGCGGTGGGGGCAGTCGTCGTGACGCTCATGGAAGAAGACGCTCTCTCGTACGGGCGCGAGGCATGGCCTCGCACGGCGAATGACGGGTGGGTGAGAGCGCCCGGCGATTGAGATGAGAAAGAGTGGAGGACTGATCTCGCGCGCTGGCCGAGGAGGAGATCACCGCGCATCGCCACCGTCCGGGGCGCGCAGCCCAGGATGGCGGTGGGAGGGGTGATGGCGCGCTGTCAGGCCGCGTAAGCGATCATGCGCCGGGCTTACGCGGCCACCAGGCCGACTTGCGGACGTCGCAGGGGAAGAATGCGGCTCACACCACCGCGCCTGCGTCCCATGGTAGAGATATCGCTGTTCATGGGCGCCATCATACGCCCGCCGCTGGCGCGGCGTCAATGGCTGAGACTACGCATTCGCGCGCAGCCGGGCCGCCGCAGCGTCATGGCTGGCAGGCGGACATCTCATCCGCGTGGGCTTCGTCTCCTCATGCCTCGCTAGCCGGATGTGGAGCGCGAGCGTCAGCGTGCTGGAGCCAGAGCGAAATGTGGGCTGGCCGCATCGTCTCATCCACCACTGCCGTCAGGCGCTCGCTCAGATGCTCAAGGTCCACTTCGCTGCGCAGCAGCGCGCCGAAGGACGCCAATGTACGCTCCGCGTCATATTTGCCGCGATAGAACCGCCGGTCAATGGCCCGCTGCAACAGGCGGCGCAAGGGCTGGAAGAGCGCGGCGATTACCAGCGTTGTGACGACAATCACGAGCGGCCGCTGCTCCCCCACCTGGCCCGTGATGCCGCTCAGCAGCGCTTGCGCGCCGACGACGCCGAGCAGATAAACGCTGCTCAGGACAGCCGTCAGCGAGCCATAGACCAGCGTCCGCTGGATGATAATGTCAATGTCATAGAGCCGTGCGCGCAGGATGGCGATGCTCATGGTGAGCGGCACGAGTGAGAACAGGATGAGGAATATCGCGTTGATGGTGAGCTGGCCGGCTGGGCCTTCGGTGGCGCTCTGGTCCAGAACAGCGCCGCCAACGAAGACCAGCGTGGCGAACAGCCCCATACCAACCGCGAAGCCATACACGACCCACTTTGTCTGCTGGCGCTGGCGCGCGTTTGAGACCCGGCGGTAGCGGTAGATCTGCGCCAGCACGAGCGCGCCCAGGATGAAGACGATGGCGACCGGCCCATTGCGAAGCGCGGCGAGCGGCTGGAGAGCGGGCGCATCAGGGAAGTACGCGCCTAGCCACAATACGGCCCAGAACAGCGCCACCAGGCGCGTCCATCCGGGCACGAAGCGCCCGTCGGGGAAGAGGCAGAAGAATGTGATCCAGCTGATCTGCCCCGCGATCTCGAAAGTCGTGAGCGCGATGAACCAGGCGGCGCTTGTGGCTGAAATGGTCTGTATCGCGCCACCAAGGTCCGCGCCAAATAGGATGAGCATGTAGGCGCAGAGCAACGCCATCGGGTCATCGGCGCGACGCCAGAATAGTAGCGTCGCCAGCGCGGCGAACACCAGCATGACCGCGACCGCCTGCGCCACCGTGATCATCGCCGCTGTGCTCAGGGAGACACCCTCAGCAGGCAACTGCGCGACCTGGCTCGGAGTCAGGAGCCCGGTGTTCGCGCACATGCGCACATCCTGGCAGCCAATCTTCGCCTGGTGGTACATCGTCGGGATGGCGTAGACGTAGAGGCCGACCGTCGCCAGCGCCACCGCGATCCAGCCGGCGCGCGCCAGCGGCGGCGTCGCGCCTCCGCCCGACAGGCTCGTGGGCATTGACGCCTGGGCCCCGCTCATGTGATTCCTCCCCGATCATCCGGTGTAATCCAAGCGCTAGCGACCGCCGCACGCCTGGCTGCGTGATGGTAGCGGTGACGCTGGTATGGGCGCAGCATAGCACGAGCCCGCAACGGAATCGCAACGACACACATCACGCGCCCGCAATGAGCGCCTGATATTCCGCTGAGCCGCGCAGCGAGGCCAGATCAGCGTCTGAGCGGGCGTACTCGATGAGCGCCGGATTGAGCGCCAGCACGCGGCCCAGCTCGGCGATCGCCAGCTCCTGCTGGCCGGTGACCGCGTAGGAGCAGGCGAGGTTGTAGCGCGGGGCGGACGCCATGGCGGGGAACTCGGGGAACGCGTCGAGCGCGACCGCCGCGGCCTGGCGCAGCGCGATGGCCCGCTCCATCTCGCCGCGCTCGATGTAATGCTCGGCGAGATGTCCCACGATATGCGTGTAGCCGGGGCGCACGAGCTGGAGCGCCGCAGGCTGAAGCGGCAGGGGGTAGCGATCCATCGCTGTCAGGTCGGCTACGGACATGCGCTCGACGCGGGCGGCCATTTCCTGTGCGACGCGCGCCTCGTCGGCCAGGATGTCATCCCAGGCGCGGCGCTGCTGCTCGTCCCAGGTCTGCGCGTTCGTCTCATCCAGATCAAACCGGGGCGGCTCTTCGCCGCCGAGGACCGCGTCGAGCTGCCGCAGCCGCCGGGCCTTCCAGCTCGTCAGGTGCGCGACCAGGTCTTTGGCCGACCAGCGCTCGGGCGTTCCGGTCGCGTCGCGCTCCCCGGCGGACAGCACGGCGACGAACGCCCGCTGTAGGTCGCTCCCCTCATGCAGCAGCGCGACGAGTCTGGCCTTGAGATCGGCGGTCTCCATCGGGATAGCTCCTCTATGCGCGCCACGACGGATGGGCCGCCGCGCGTCAAGCCTGCCCAATCGCGGCGGTCAGCTCCACTTCCGCATAGCATACATCGGGATGGAGCGCCGTCTCGCTGCGCGCGTCGGCGAGCAGGCGCCGCCAGCGTTCGGGTTGCTCGATGCCCGCATGGGCGATGCCTGGCGTCACCCGGTCCAGCAGCGCGAGATAGTCGGCGAGCATGAGGCGGCCGCCACGGGTAGCGCGCTGCGGGCCGCCGCTGCGGACCGCCGCCTGCCGCACCTGGACATTGCGCAGGCCCGTCGCCTGGAGATAGCCGCCCAGATAGGGGCCAGCGCCGGGATAGATGCCGCGAGCGGCGGCCAGGTTGGCGAACTTGACCGTCAGCTCGTTCAGCGCGCTATGCGGGCTGCGCACCAGGCCGAAGTCGCGCAGCTCGATCCATCCGCCCGGCCGGCAGACCCGCGCCATCTGGGCGATGACTACCGACCACTGGCTCACGGGAATGAATGAGGATGTGGCGCGGGCCATGACGAAATCGAACGCGCCATCGGGGAAGTTGAATGGTTCGAGCGCATTGCCGACGAGAAACGTGCAGTTCTCCGGGAGATAGTCGGCGCCGCTCTGCGCGCCTTCCGCGAGGGACGCCTCGAGTTGCTGGTGGTTGATGTCGAAGCCAATCACCGTCGCCTGTGGATACTGGCGCGCCACCTCGCGCGCCCATCGGCCCGTGCCACAGGCCACATCCAGGATGCTTCGTGGTGAGGCCAGCGGCGCCAGGAAATCGCCGCCGAACTCCCACCGGAACATATAGTGCTGCAAGTCCAGCCGGGAGATCTCTCCCTCACTCTCCCCGAAGATATAGCCCTTCGCGCCCGCTTCCAGCTCCGCCAGCGGCGCCGTCCGGGTGGCTACCTGCGCCTGCGGACGCTCCTCGACGACGCGGCGCCAGCGCCGCACGAACCAGCTCATGCTTCCTCCTATCCTGCTATCCTGCTCTGCCAGGGACGAATTCCTTCGCCGCACTCCATACGTCGCCCCATCCCTGCGCAAGTATACCAGACAAGCGCGTTGTCTGCTTGCCTGCCCCTTCACCACGCCGTGGGACAGGCAGGCAGAGCCCCCATCCCATGGTTCACATGGATGGAGGCTCGCTATGTCGCGCGAAGTCGCCTACGCCTGCCCGGCCGCCGCGCCGGCTGGCGTTAGCTCGCGCGCGATCGTCTCCGCCCATTCTTCGATGGCGTCCCAGTCGCGGAAGTCGCCCTCCATCCCACCGACCGCCTTAAGCGCGACCCGCTCGGGGAACGAGAGGTTCTTGGGGTCCAGCGCGCCGAAGAACATCTCATGGCCACGTGGCCCAATCGTGCCGCGGAACTCGACGACCTCTTTGGGCACTGGCCAGTGGATCGTGCGCTTTGCGCCAAATATCTTGATCTGACCCAGGGCCTCGCCCTCTTCCTTCGGCTGTTCCACCCCCTCGGCCACTTCCGCCCCCAGCGGTCCGCTACTGAACAGCCAGACTGGGCGCACAGCCAGCACGGCGCTGTGCGTCCGCACGAGCTCCGCCGCCTCGGGCAGCCATGACCCGGAATACACCGCGCTGCCAATCACGAGCGCCTCATAGGCGGCAAGATCGCCTACGGCGCCAGTCGGCATGACCTCCACCTCTTTCTCCATCTGGCGCAGCTTGTCAGCGATGCGCTCCGCGATGCCCTGCGTCGCCCCGTGCTTGCTTGCGTACGTCACGAGAACTGTCATCTCGGACTCCTTTTTCGCCCCTTCTCCCGTTGCCCGTCGCGGGCCCTCCAGCCGCCATACAACATGGCCTGGCTCGCGCACCTGCCATCACCGCAGAGCAGGCGCCACAAGCGGAGTGTCACAATGCATGGGCCCGCCTTATATACCTGGCAAACACGCTGCTGGGCCGCTTTCAGGCGGTTTCTCATGCTGGAGGGGATATACAATGACCGGAGCGCCAGAGGGCGAGCGCATCGCCTGCGAAGAGCTGACTGATGAGATCATCGCCCGCTATGCGGCGGAGGGCTTTACGCTCACCTTCGCCGAAGATGTCATGCGCCGTGATCTGAACGATCTGAGTGGCCTGCCGGATGCGCCGCTGCCCGCGGGTGTCACGCTGAGCGCCTGGATGCCGGAAACGGTCCCTGCGTTCTTCGCGGCCTACGCGGCGGCCTTCGCTGACCGTCCCGGCTTCCCTGGCTGGTCGGAGGAGCGCTGGGTCGAGTGGACGGCGGGCGATGCTGACTTCCGCCCCAACTTGAGTTGGGTCGCGGTGGCGGGCGCCGAGCCGGTAGGCTTCATCACCTGCGCCGAGGACACAACGGCCCCGACGCCATCTGGCTTCATCATCCAGACCGGCACGCGGCCTGACTGGCGCGGGCGCGGCCTGGCGACCGCGCTCGTCACGCGCGCCTTGGGAGCATGCCGCGAGGCGGGCTTCGCCGCCGTCGTCCTCGATGTCAACGTCAACAACCCCACCGCCCGCCGCCTCTATGACTGCCTCGGCTTCGTCGTCACCCGCCGCCGCGGCTCCTTCCAGCGTGGCGGGTAGCGCCTCGGGCCTTGTCGCCAGCGGACTATCCCTCCCCACCCTTCACCCAGCGGTCGAACCACGCCACGACGCGCGTCAGCAGGTCGCGCTGGTGGTTGCGCTCCTGGAAGATATGCGGCTCGCGGGGATAGACGACCATCTCCGCTGGCGTCCCAAGCGCCTGGAGGGCGCTGTACAGCTCGCGGCCCTGCCCAGGCGGCACCCGCTCGTCGCTAGCGCCATGCAAGATGAGCGTCGGTGTCTTCGCGTTCGCCACGTAGGCGATCGGTGAGGAGCGCAGATACACCTCCGGCTCATGGTAGGATGGCGCGAGCATCATCGAGGTGGGCAACCAGGTGGGAATATCCGACGCCTGCATGCTGAGCAAATCGCTGACGCCCGCCCCGACGATCGCCGCCTTGAAGCGATCGGTCTGGCCGATGGCCCACGCGGTCATGTAGCCACCATAGCTCCAGCCGCCAATCCCCAGCCGGTCGGGGTCGGCGATCCCGCGCTCGATCATCGCGTCCACGCCGCTCAACACGTCGTCGAAGTCGGCGTGGCCCCAGTTGCGCTGCGCGCCCAGCGCGAACTCACGCCCACGCCCGGCGCTGCCGCGCGGGTTTGGCAGCAGCACGGCGTAGCCCTGAGACGCCAGCCACTGGCCCCAGTCGTGCCAGCCACCCAGGAACCGCATCAGCCAGTACCACGTTGGCCCGCCATGAATGTGGGCGATGAGTGGGTAGCGCTTGCCCTCCTGGTAGTCAGCTGGATAGAGCAGCACGCCCTCGATCCGCAGCCCGTCCGGCGCGGGCCACTCCACCGTCTCACCGCGTCCAAGCGATACCCCGGCGAGATGGCGATTGAACGCGCTCACCTGGCGCGGCTCGCCGCCTTGCTCCCACACGAAGACCTCCGCGGGCTGGTCCACGTCCTCCAGCACGCATGCCATGCGCCCACCGTCAGCGCTCACGCTCACGCTCATGACGCCGGTAAAACTCGCGTCGAGCGTCCGGCCCGCGAGCAGCGTCTCGATCACGCCCGAGCCCAGATCGAGCTTGCCCACCACGGTATGCGTCCCCTCGACGCCCACCAGCAGCAGCGCCCGACCGTTAAGGGTAAAATCCATCCCGGCGATACCGCCGCTATAATCGCTTGCGGCGAGGCGTGGCTCCTCACCCGCTCGCGCTACCCAGACCTCATCCGCCGACTCCCTGCCTATAATGCCACTATGACCCCAGGCGATGGTTTGCCCGTCGGGCGAGCTGACGATGGGCGCGACGGGATACTTGTCCTGCCAGAGCGTCTGGACTCCGCCGTCTTCGCTGACCAAACGCACCTGCCATGCGACAGACGCGTCGTCTTCCTTGGGGGTCGGACTGGTGACGATGGCCCAGCCATCATAGCGCCAGGCGAAGCCGCGAACCTGGTATTCCGGCGGCGTCAGTTCCCGCGCCTCGCCGCCCGCCACGTCTATCACCCAGAGCCGGGTGAACTTGTAGTCGTGGTCGACATGGATGGCGTCGTCGCGCTCCTTGGCTCGCTTCTCCTCATCGTCGGTTTGGGCGTCGGGCGCGAGGTAGGCGACCCGCGCGCCGTCGGGGCTCCATGCGAAGTCGCTGACGCCGACGTTGGCGCTGGTCAGCTTGCGCGCCTCGCCACCGTCCGCTGGCATGATGTAGACCTGAAGGGTGTCGGCCTTCTCACGGTCGGAGAGAAAGGCGAGCGACTTGCCATCCGGGCTCCAGCGCGGACGCCGGTCGGCATGGATGCTGGCCGTAAACTGGCGCGCCGGCTCCTGTCCATCGAAGGGGACGATCCACACGCTCGATGCGGGGATCGCATGCTCGCCCTCGGTGAACTCACGGGTCACGACGAACGCGACCCGTGAGCCATTGGGGCTGATCCGCGCATCAGTGACGCGCTCGATGGCGAAGATGTCGTCCAGACTGAGCGTCCGAGCCATGCCGTCTCCCTTTCTCTACTCCAAAGAGCCTGCATGCGTGGCGAGCATCCGGGTCATAGACGCCATGAGCGGATCATGGCGACCCACACGGCTCCGCCTACACCTCGCGGCCACCTATCCCGCAGTATAGCCCACCCCACTATGTCGGGCGGGAACGCGCGCCTCGGACGCTTGTGCCCCGCCTCTATGACCGCCTCGGCTTCGCCGCCATCCGTCGGTGCGGCTCCTTCCAGCGCGAGGTGTGACGCAAATGTGAGCAGCGAGGCGGCGCCAACGGGCGAAACGTGAGATACTCCCTCATGAAGAGCCGTTTTCGGGAAGGAGCAGGCGCTATGACGACGACGTCGAACCGCCCCGATCAGGCGCGGGCCATTGGGGTGACGCATGAGGTGTTCAACCAGCCGCCGCCGCTCGCGGGCTACAACATCTATACGGCGGACGCGGCGCTGGCCGAGGGCGTGGCGCGCTGGGACGCCTCCTGGGCTGAGCCACTGCTCACCGAGATCGGCGCCGCCGCTGGCTCCGAAGAGGTGATTCAGTGGGGCGAGGACGCCAACCGCAACGAGCCGGAGCTGCGCACGCACGACCGCTACGGCCATCGCATAGACGAGGTCAGCTTCCATCCCGCCTGGCATGAGCTGATGCGCCGCGCCACCAGGTGGGGCCTGCACGCCGCGCCATGGAGCGACCCGCGCCCTGGCGCGCACGTCGCCCGCGCCGCAGGCTTCCTGGTCTGGTCACAGGCCGAGGCGGGTCACGGCTGCCCGATCTCGATGACCTATTCCGCCATCCCCGCGCTGCGGGTCGAGCCGGATGTCGCCGCCGAGTGGGAGCCGCGCTTCACCAGCCGGGAGTATGACTTCGACTTGCGCCCGGCGGCGGAGAAGCGTGGGGCGATCTGCGGCATGGCGATGACCGAGAAGCAGGGCGGCTCCGACGTGCGCGCCAACACCACGCGCGCCGTCCCCACCGGCGATGGCCGCGCCTACCTGCTCACCGGCCACAAGTGGTTCTGCTCCGCGCCGATGTCTGACGCCTTCCTGACGCTGGCGCAGGCGCCCGGCGGCCTTACCTGCTTCCTCATGCCGCGCGTCCTGCCCGACGGAACGCGCAACGGCATCGCCATCCAGCGGCTCAAGGACAAGCTGGGCAACCGCTCCAACGCCTCCAGCGAGATCGAGCTGCGCGACGCCTGGGCCGCGCGTATCGGCGAGGAGGGGCGCGGCGTCCGCACGATCATCGAGATGGTCAACCACACCCGGCTGGATTGCGTCACCGGCACGGCCTCGCTGATGCGCCAGGCGGTCGCTCAGGCCATCCACCACGCCGCCCACCGCGTGGCCTTTGGCGAGACGCTGATCGCTCAGCCGCTGATGACCCACACCCTGGCCGACCTCGCGCTGGAGTCCGAGGCGGCGACGATGCTGGCGCTGCGGCTGGCCGCAGCCTGCGACCGCGCGGCGAGCGACCCGCGCGAGGCGGCGCTCAAGCGCATCGGCGTCGCGGCGGCCAAGTTCTGGGTCTGCAAGCGCGGCCCGACGCTGACCGGCGAGGCGATGGAGTGCCTGGGCGGGAACGGCTACGTCGAGGAGAGCATGATGCCGCGCCTCTACCGCGAGGCGCCGGTCAACTCGATCTGGGAGGGATCTGGCAACGTCCAGGCGCTGGATGTCTTCCGCGCGCTTGCCCGCGAGCCCGCGACTGCCGAGGCGCTACTGGAAGAGATCGAGCTGGCGCGCGGCGCGGATGCGCGCCTGGACGCCGCGAGCGACCGCCTGCGCCGGGAACTGAGGGATACCTCGCATGTCGAGGTCCGCGCGCGGCGGGTAGTCGAACTGATCGCGCTTACGCTGCAAGGCTCACTACTGGCGCGCTTTTCGCCTGCTCCGGTGGCGGACGCCTTCATTGCGTCGCGGCTCGGCGGCGATTGGGGCCACACCCTCGGCACGCTGCCCCCCGGCGTGGATGCTGGGGCGATTGTCGAGCGCGCTCGCCCAATAGCCTAATGTAAGGCCAGGCGCGCTCATCACCTCGAAAGGGCGCTCACTCATGACCCAGCGATCTCCGCTGGCCCCACTCCTCTTTCTCTGGGCGCTGGTTGGGGCGCTCTTCGGCGTCGGGTTCATTGCCATCCTCTCCATCGGTGCGGCGCTCCTCTTGCTCGGCGCCATCCTGGCCTTTATCGCTGGCTGGCTTAGTCGCGGGCGCGGGCTATGGGCGATCCTCATTGGCTTTGGCCTGGCGCCCGCGGCGATCCTGGCCTTCGATATCATCACCGCGCCACCGCCATGCCCCACGCATGCGGTCATCGCCGCCGGTGGCAGCTACACCTGCGGCTCCATCCCGCCGAGCTACACCTACATGGCCGCCGGGTTCCTGGCTGTCGCGCTGATCGGCGCGCTGATCCCGCTCACTTCGCGCGTGAGGCGCGCAATGCGCTCGGCTTCTCATCCGCGCGCTACCGATATGGACGTGGCCTGAGGCGCTCGGCGAGTCAGGCGGTAGGAAATACCGATGCGCCTTTCTTTCGTCATGGTAGAGTAGTGGCGGGCGCAGCGCGCAGGCGCCCGTGGCGCTGACAGGCGAACATGGTGAACAGGATGAGGCGGGCATGACGGACTACCCGGCGCGCGACGCGAGCGATATTCCATCCACGCCAGCGGTCGAGGAGTTCGAGGAGTTCGAGGAGTTCGAAGCGACCCTCCCGCGCCTCCCGCGTGTCGACGCCATCGCCACGGCGGAAGCGCCATCCGCCGCTCCGGCGCCTTCCAGCTACCATATTCCGTGGCGCCCTATCATCCGAGACGCCCTCATCCTCTGGGCGGGGACGCGCTTCATCTACCTCGCCTTCACCTACCTCGCCGCCGGTCTGTCCCAGGCCCAGCCCGCTCAGGGTACGGGCTTCTTCGGCCTCTGGCAGCGCTTCGATACCAACTGGTATCTGAGCATCGCCACCCAGGGTTACGCCTTCCCGCAGCAGGTGGCGTTCTTCCCGCTCTACCCCGCGCTCATTCGCCTCTTCTCGCTATTCACCGGCGGAAACATGCTCGTCTCGGCGCTGATCGTGGGCAATCTGGGCACGCTGGCGGCGTTGATCGCGCTGGGCGCGCTGACCGCCTGGGAGACGCGCGATGGCGCGACGCCCGCGAGCGCCATGCTGCTGATGCTGGCGTTCCCGTTCGCCTTCTTCTTCGCCACCGCCTACACCGAAGGCATGTTCCTGGCCTTCGCCATCTTCTGCCTGCTCTTCGCTCGCCGTGGGCAATGGGGGTATGCCGCGCTGTTCGCGCTGCTTGCTGGAGCCACACGCCCCACCGGCGTGGTGCTCATCCCGCCGCTGGCGTGGGAGTGGCTGCGCCAGAACGGCCTGACCGACCTCGACTTCTGGCGGGCACGGCTGCGCCAGCGTGACGTCGCCGCCGTCTGGATCGTCATCCAGCGCGCGTGGAAGGCGCTGCGGACGAGCTGGATCGGTCTGTTGAGCCTGATCGCCGTGCCCGCGTTCTATTTGGCCTTTGTGGTCTTTGTCGGCATCCGCTTCAAGCATCCCTCGCTGGTATTGCGCGTCCACCGCGATTACTGGGGTATTGATAGCGCGCCTGTCTGGAAGACGGCCTACCGCGAGATCACGCACATCTTCATCGCGCCCTTCGCTTCCTCCGCACAGACGATTATGGTCCTCGATACGGTCACGTTCCTCGTCGTCGCCGCGCTCGTCGTCCTGTTCTGGCGCTCCATGCCGGGGCTCTATAATCTCTACATGCTGGCGCTGCTCTACCTCTCGATCGCGCAGCCCGCGATCGTCGCTCTCCAGGTTCTTCAGAGCACCGGGCGCTTCCTGCTGCCC